>JAKAYU010000037.1 GCA_021809525.1 Pseudomonadota bacterium
AGGGACGGATCGCCGTCTGCACCAAGTGTATTGCGGTCGACTCCAGCGGCTCGAGAAACCCTCCGGACAGCCCAATGGCCACCACGTTGCGTATCCAGGCGCGGCGGCGCTTGCCGCCGTGGAACGGGATGAGCTTCGGCTCGGCGAGCGGTCGGCCTTCGAGATTGGCGAGCAGCAGCGCCCGAGCCTCATCCTCGCTCATGTGGCGGCTCGAAAACACGTGCCCATTGCCCACCCGATGCTGCAGGGGGATGCGCCATTGCCAGCCGGCTGGTCGCGCCGTCGCACGCGTGTACGGGCTGGGGGCGGTCACGGACTCGCACGGCACCGCCCAGGCGCGGTCACAGGGCAGCCAGTGCGACCAGTCCTCGTAGCCGCTGTGCAGGCACTGCTCGATCAGCAGGCCCCGGAACCCCGAACAGTCGATGAACAAATCCCCGGCGACCGTGCGCCCGTCTTGCAGGACCAGTGTATCGACAAAGCCGGTTTCCGGATGCAGGCGCACCTCGACGATCCGTCCCTCGGTGCGCTTGACGCCGTCGGCCTGCGCGAGGCGACTCAGGAAACGGGCGTACAGTGACGCATCGAAGTGGTACGCGTAAGCGATGTCCTCAAGCGGCGTATTCTTCGGTGCATCCCGCGGCGTCGGCATGAATCGCCCCTCGCGGGCGGCCTGGACATTGAAGGAATACTGGCCGAGATCCTTGGCCGCACCGAGCTGCAGCGCCCGGGTCCAGTACTGATGAAAGGGCTGCCCGTCCAGATCCAACCCAAGCGGGCCGAAGCCGTGGATGTACGAATCCCCAGGCCGGCCCCAATCCCGGAACTCGATGCCGAGCTTGAAGGTCGCCTGGGTTGCACGTACGAACTCCGCTTCATCGATACGCAGCAGCGCATTGTGGCGGCGAAACGGCGGGATAGTGGCCTCGCCGACCCCGATGATGCCAATCTCCTCGGACTCGACCACCTCGATCGACAGCTGCGGATACAGCAACCGTCGCAGCGCCGTCGCCGCCATCCAGCCGGCCGTGCCGCCGCCGACGATCACCAGTCGGCGAATGGCATGCTCATTCATCCCGCCTCCAGCATTCTCTGCCGCGTCCGCCGCTACGACTACCAATTCACTCCGGCCGTAAGCTTCAAGGTTAACGGAACCCCGTAGATCGGTCCATTGGTCACATATTGCGGGGGGAGCGAGGGTCCGACCTGCGGGTTGTAATTCGCCGCCGCGTATTGCGGTGTATTGAACAGATCCAACACATCGAAGCGCAGATAGCCGCGGCTGTCGTACCAGTGCAGGCGGAAGTACTTGGTGGCCTGCAGATCGAGATTGTGCTCGCCCCAGGTGGCGCTCGGGAATCCGGTCATCGGGAAGTCCCAATACCCGTGACACTGCTGCAGCGTGGTCGGGCAGGGCGCGGCGCCGCCGAAGCCGACTGGCGTCGCCAGCGTGAGCTTGGCACTGTAGATGACGTTCCACGGCCCGTCGATCGACCCGGTGAGCACCAGACGGTGCTTGGGTATCTCGCTGCTCGGTATCATCGGATACATCGAGACCTTCGGCAAATCGAACAGATACGCGTTATTGGTGTTGTACGAGTAATAATCGTTCTGGTACGCATCCGAATAGGTATACGCGATCGTCGCGCCCCATCCAGAGCGGCGAGTGTACGGCTTCTGGAGGAACAGGAGCACCTGCCGGTTCGTGTCTCGGCCGCCGTTGTTCCACAGCACGAGATTGCCGGTCGTGCCCGGGATACCGCCCCAGGCCGGATTGACCCCAGCGGCACCCCAGCTGCTCGGCACGAAATAAGAGCCGGTCGCCGTTCGGTTGCCGAGCTCGCCCACCACCCGATTGTAGCTGTCGATCTCCGACAGAGTGATGCTGGCATCCCACTCCCCGAGCACGGTGCGGAACCCCAGGCTGAACTGGTTCGAGTACGGCGTCTGCAGGTGATTGTTCACCATGTCGATCTCGCCGAACGGCGTCGTCGTGAGCGCCTGCAGGTTCGCGAGATTCGTGTACGCCGGATTCCACGCAACGCAGGTGGGACTCGCGTTCGCAGCGGTCAGACAGTTGTTGACCGTATATCCGCCGCCGTAGAAATCGAGCGTTGGCTCGGCGAGCGCGGCCTTGGTGGTCTCGAGCGACATGATGTCGAAATTGTTATAACTATAGGCTTTCGCGTAGCCGCCAAAAATGACGTAGCGTTGATTGCCCTCGATGTCGTACGAAAAGCCGAGTCGCGGCTGGATTTCGTTGCTCTGCGGCGAGCGATTGTGTCCGTTGCTGATATAGTTGCTGATATTGATGCCGCCGAGCGCGAGAGCCTGCGCATATGTCTCCGTGGAGCCCGGCGAATACGGTCCGTAGATGTCGTTGACGACCGCCTGCGGCGTCACGAAGTTCTGCCACAGCGGATCGGTTTCATAGTCGTAGCGTACGCCGAGATTGAAGGTGAGGTGCTTGTTGACCGCCCAGTCGTCCTGCAAGTAGATGCCGTACAGATTGTCGTTGGAGTTCGCCAGAACCTGCTTGCCGCCCTGGTACAGATCGGTGTAGCTCACCTGATACGGCGTGGGGTATGTGCCGGTCGAGTCGACCGCGTAGTAGATCTCCTCGCCCTGACCGGCATCCTGGTACGCAAGTTTCGTGCCCTGGTAGCTCACTCCGAACTTCAGCGTATGGGTTCCGAAGAAGTGCAGGTCCGGCAACGTGAAGTTGTCGAACACCGAGAACACGCGCTGCTGATTCTTGAACTGCGCGTAGACGCTCTGACCATTGACGTTGATGAGCGTGGCGTTGAGGCCGGTCCCGAACCACTGATAGGTGAGCTGCGGCGTAGTCGAGGACGGCAGCGGCACGCGATCCGAGGACTGATAGTACAGATGCACCTGGTTGGTCCAGCGCTCGGACGCGTGCAGCCAGGACAGCCCGATTTCGTTGAAGCGGCTCTCCTCGGCATTGGCCGCCGACGCGGCGGTCTGGCCGGCAGCGCCATTGATCTGACTCTCGGTGCGATACAGGTCGGTCAAGGCCAGACGGTCATTGTCGTCCGGCTCGTAATCGATCTTGCTGAACAGCAGATTCTCGTGAAACGGGTTCTCGGTCGGGCCGAACTGGGACCAGACGTTCGCCGGCAGAAGATTTTTGAGCTCAGCTACGGTCGGGATGCCGTTGCCGGTGGACGGATAGACCGTATTCGGCAGGGTGAGGTACTTGTGCTCGTAGGCAAAGAAGAAATGCGCCTTGTTCTTCACGATCGGCCCGCCGAGCGACACCCCGTAATCCAGGTCCTGGGCGCCCGCGGCCTTCGGGTCGCCGGGGGTCGTGGAGTACTGTTCCGCAGGCGTCTCCGCCCGCAGGTTCTGATTGGTGAAACTGACGTACGTGCTGCCGTGGAAGTGATTGGTGCCGGACTTCGTCTGCGCGACGATGATGGCGCTCGAGGCCTGGCCGTATTCGGCGCTGTAGTTGGAATTGATGACTCGATAGGAGGCGATCGCCGACTGCGGGAATGGATTGCCCGGATCGCCCAAATTGGGATTCTTACCAGGTCCGCCCTGACCGGCGATGCCGCCCTGGACGAAATTCGTCAGCGGCATACCGCCGACATAAACGTTATCGTTCTCCGATTCCTGCGTGCCGCCGCGGAAGGAGGTATTGCCGTTGTTGTAGGTGAAGGTGAGGCCGGGCATGATGTCGGCGAAGCCGAGGAAATTGCGCGTGATCTCCGGCACCGTCTCGATCATCCGATGCGTCACGATGCCGCCGACCGCCGGGGACCTTACATCGACGAGGCGCCGACCCGTAATCGTGATCCGCTTCAGCTCCTCGGCGCGCAGCTTGGTGTTCGTGAAATCGAAAACGATCGTCGAGGCGACGCTGAGCGTCAATTCCTGCACTTGCGTGCCGGCCCGCACGCGATAGCGGCCCGGCGGCAGGCCGATCAGCACGTAATTGCCGTCCGGGGTCGCCGTCGTCACGCGCCGCTCGCCGGTCGCGACATCCGTGGCAATGATCTTGGTGCCCGGAGGTGCGGTGCCCTCGAGCGTGGCGCTGGCCATTTGCGCATGGGCCGCATATGGAACGAACGCCGCGGCGGTTCCCGCGAGCGTCGCGGCCACGAAGCTCGCGACGGAATTGCGGCGCTGCTTGACTGACTGAGTCATCGTTTTCCCCCCGATGGAATCGAAATCTGATGCGCGTTTAATGTGTGCGCGGTGATGATCAAATCGGCATGCACATGCGGACCGGTGGTCTGCACGCACAAACTCTTCGGACACGCGGCCTCGCCTGCCGGCGAGGCGGCAGGCGTATAACCTGCAAATGCATGTTTGCTGTTCCCCCTCTGAACATGTAATCGTTTACGACTCGTCTGTAAACGTTTACATTTGCCGAGAGGCTAGATGAGGTTTTGGCATTTGTCAACACTCTGGCATCGAGCTGATCGGGTACGCTGCGGTCCACGGCCGGAGCGCGGTCGCGCGCACCCAGCGCGGCATACGGACGAATTTTCCGATGCAGGGTCAAGTGATTGATTCTTTTGACTATACCGCATCGGACAACCACCGTCCGCAGCGCCCGCCGCCAGCAGTGTCGCCTTGGTCGAACCGGTCCGCAGGCGAACGCGGAAAGCACTGCACCGGCCAATGGCTCCAATGAGTGCTCGCTTGTGGCAGCCGTTTGCCCGGACGATGATCGCGACGGCGGTTGTTCTTGATGTGAGGCGCCATGTGAGCGATTCATCTGCAGATTTCGGAACGAAATCACGACTGCCGCACCTGCGCCGTGGAATGGAGCTGCTCGCACTTTGCCTGCTTGTCACCTCACCCGCGCTGGCGAGAACGTGGACGCTGGGCAACGCAGCACGGGGCGTGTGCTTCTCGCTCGCCTCGAGCACGGGCCGATACCGCGTCACGTGGTACCGCACGAATTGGCGCTACGTGGGTGTAACGGCCCATCCGCCGGTCGACATTCGCCGCGTGCGCGTCCGTACGCCCCTCGGCCGGGGCATCGAGTTGACGTGGCGCGAAGCGGGATTACCCACCCTGTTTGCCGCTGCGCTGTTTCCGCGGCGCAACGTAATCTTATTTACCGCACGGGGCGAGCGGCCCGGCGCGCTCTTTCCCCTGTTCACCCAGACGCCCCATGGCCTGCTGCACCTCAGTCTCAGTCGCCATCAGTTCACGGCGCCGCAATTCATGCTGGCGCACACCGCCACGCCCTGGATCTTCTTCGACCGCAGATTGCACACCGCGGTGTTTGCCCCGGCCTCCGAAATTCTCGTCTCGCGCCTGTATGGGAACGGGCGCACTCGGCTCGCCGACGGCTTCAACCCTGACACGCTAGGCGCCGCGCTCGCCGGCGAGCACGCAACGCTGTTGGTCTTCGGGCGCGGCATCGGCCACACGATTGCGGCCTGGGGCGCAAGTTTCCGGGCGTTGCACCGGCGCCGGATCGTACCGCAGGAGAGTACGCCGATCTTGCGCAGTCTCGGGTACTGGACCGATCATGGTGCCCGGTATTACTACCACTACATCACTCGCGACGGCTATGCCGGAACGCTGCAGAGGGTCGTTGCCGCGTTCAGAGCCGAGCGCATGCCTCTCGGTTACCTCGAACTCGACAGCTGGTGGTACGAGAAGTCGCATCATTTCTACAATGGGAAGGTTGCCGGCCCGCTGAACCCGCATCTGCCGACCGACAATCGCTGGAACGCATTCGGCGGCATCTGGCGCTATCAGGCCGCGCCGCAGCTCTTTGCCCATGGTCTGGCGGCATTTGGCCGCAAGGTCGCGCTGCCGCTCGTGGTGCATGCGCGATGGATCGCGTATCACAGCCCTTATCGCCGACGCTACCATTTCACCGGGATCGCCCCCTCGAGTCGGGCGTATTGGCGCTCGCGGGCCCGTTATCTGGCACACGCCGGTGTGCGCACCGTGCTGCAGGACTGGCTGGTGGATATCTATCGGCACTCACCACGCCTGCGTACTCACCTGACACCGGGACGGAGTTTCACGCACGGCATGGCTGCGGCCCTTGAGGCACGCAGGATCAGCGTGATCTATTCGATGGAAACCGGTCGTTTCCTGATGGCGGCCGGTGAACTGCCCGATGTCATCGCCATGCGCGGGGGCCGCGACCGCTTCCGGAGGAAGCGGTGGCGAAATTTCATCTATAGCTCGATGTTCATTCACGCCGTCGGCGCCTGGCCGTGGTCCGACGTATTCATGAGTCGAGATCGGGGCGATCTGCTGCTCTCGCTCCTGTCGGGTGGTCCGGTCGGCATCGGTGATGGGATCGGCAGGCTCGATACCCAGAACATTCACTGGGCCATCCGCCGCGACGGCCGGCTGGTCAAGCCGGCCGTGCCTTTGATGCCGACCGACCAGACCATCCTCAACGACGCGCTCGGATTGAAGACGCCGCTGGTTGCGATCACCCACACCGGTGGGCGCATCCGCAGCGCCCTCGTGTTCGTGTATCGCCGTCGTGGCGATGACTCCACGCTTGTCCTCACACCACGCACCCTCGGGTTGCCGCCGGGCGGCACTTGGATCGGCGTACAGTACTTCACCGGCCGCGCGCAGCTCTTTGCCGCCCGCCAGCCGCTTAAGGTCCAATTGGTGCGGCGGCAATGGACCTATTGGATATTCGCGCCGGTGCTGAACTCCGGCGTCGCGCTGATCGGCGACCTGCGCCAGGCAATTCCCGCGGCACGACAGCGCATCCTCAGATTGCGACGCATCCCGGGCGAACCGGGCGGTGAGCGCCTGAGAGTCATCTTCGCCGCCGGACAGACGACCGTGCCGCTCACCTTCTTTTCCCGGCGGCCTCCCCAGGTCTCGAGCGACGGCAAGAGGCTGCCGGTTGTGCGCTTGGACCACGGCACCGCGCTGTATCGGGTGACCATACCGGTCAATGCGGCACGGCGACGCATGCTCGAGCATGGCAAAGCGGTGCGTATCGCGCGGGTTCGCATCGTAGTGTAAGAATGTGCGTGGAGCCGGGAGAAAGGGCATTCGGGCGCATTCTCGCGCGCCTGCCGCGACGCCTGAGCCTCGAATATGATCCATGGCGCGGTGACCCGCGCCGGGCGCCTGAACCCGGTATTCGCACATCCTGATGTCGGCCAAGACCATGACCTGAGGAGTGTCCTCGAGATGTCCAATCCGGTAACTGAATGGCACGAGGTGGATGCGACAACGTTTCGCGAGCAGATATTCCCGCGCAACCGCCCGGCCGTGCTGCGCGGCGCGGTACGGCAGTGGCCGGCGGTGGGTGCTGGCCTGAAGTCCCCCGCCGCACTCGTCGAGTACCTCCTCGGACTCGACCAAGGCGAAGCGGTTCCCCTAATCACAGCGCCGGCGAGGATCAAGGGGCGGTTCTTCTATCGCGAGGACATGTGCAGCCCGAATTTTGAGCGCCGGACGGCGCCGCTCGCCGCAGGACTGCGCGCACTGCTGGGGCATCTGGACGATGCCGAGCCGCCGGCGATCTACGTGGAGTCCGCGCCCGTGCCGCAGTGCCTGCCGACCTTCACCCGCTTTCATACCTTGGCGCTGCTCGACAGCGCCATCGCTCCACGCATCTGGATCGGCAACAAAGTCACGGTCCAGACTCACTTCGATTTCTACAGCAATATTGCCTGTGTGGTCGCGGGTCGCCGGCATTTCACATTGTTTCCACCCGAGCAGCTGGCAAATCTGTACCCCAGTTCATTGGACGTCACGCTGGCGGGAGTGCCAGTCAGCATGGTCAGTCCCGATGCGCCCGATCACGACCGCTACCCGAGATTCCACATGGCGCAGGCGCACGCTCAGGTCGTGGAACTTGGCCCCGGTGATGCGTTGTTCATTCCGTACGGGTGGTGGCATCGCGTCGAATCGCTTGCGCCGCTCAACGTGCTGGTGAATTACTGGTGGGACGACAACAAATTCCCGCTCTCGCCCATGGACAGCCTGCTGCACGCGGTCTTCGCATTTCGCGAGCTCTCGAGCGAACAGCGAGCGGTCTGGCGGAACCTGTTCGACTATTACGCATTTCAGACGAGCGGTGATCCTCTGGGTCATCTGCCGGCGGAAATCCGCGGCCTCATGGGCGAAGGCGGCGAGCAGGCCCTGCGGACCGTGCGGGCCCTGCTCCTGCGCTCCCTCGGCGGCACGTGAATCCTTTGTGGTAACGGCTGGGATTGCAAGCCGCCGCCCGCGCAGTTCCGTGCTCGCCGCGCTACCACACATGGTTCCTACTTCGGATGAAGTCGGCACAACGCTGCCCGGGTCAGGGGTGAAGAATGTCGGATCGGGTCGCCCGGCATTGGCAATGCCGGACATTCGTTCCCAGTTGAGCCGGGATTTGTGAGTGACTACGACGCGGTGCGTGTCAAGGTAGTTGTCGGTGCGCCGGGAGATCAGCGCACCGACATTATCCGGACGGCTGGTGCGCGCAGAGGGGCAAGTCCGGGCGCGCCAACCGCGCCCCTGCACGGGGGGCCAGCTCGTTCAGAACGGGTCTTTCGTTCCGCATGTCGTGTCAAGGGTGAGATTCGCGCTGCCTGGAATCTCTATGGGTTCAATCGGAAACATCATGCGGCGCCCCACAGGCGCGCCTAGCGTTTCATTGCCTCGAAGAACTCGCTGTTCGACTTGGTGTCCTTCAGCTTATCGAGCAGGAACTCGATGGCGGCGAGCTCGTCCATCGGGTGCAGCAGCTTGCGCAGGATCCACATCTTGGCGAGCTCACCCTGATCGGTGATGAGCTCTTCCTTGCGCGTGCCCGAGCGGTTGATGTTCACCGCCGGGAACACCCGCTTCTCGGCGATGCGCCGGTCGAGGTGAATCTCGCTGTTGCCGGTGCCCTTGAACTCCTCGTAGATGACGTCGTCCATCTTCGAGCCGGTATCGATCAGCGCGGTGGCAAGAATAGTCAGGCTCCCGCCCTCCTCGATGTTGCGCGCCGCGCCGAAGAAGCGCTTCGGGCGCTGCAGCGCGTTCGCATCCACGCCGCCGGTGAGCACCTTGCCCGAGGACGGAACCACCGTGTTGTAGGCTCGCGCCAGACGCGTGATCGAATCGAGCAGGATCACCACATCCTTCTTGTGCTCGACCAGTCGCTTGGCCTTCTCGATGACCATCTCAGCGACCTGCACATGGCGGGCGGCCGGCTCATCGAAGGTGCTCGAGACGACCTCGCCCTTGACGGTGCGCTGCATCTCGGTCACTTCCTCGGGCCGCTCATCGATGAGCAGCACGATCAGATAGATCTCCGGATGGTTGGCCGTGAGGGACGTGGCGATGTTCTGCAGCAACATCGTCTTGCCGGCTTTCGGCGGGGAGACGATCAGGCCGCGCTGGCCCTTGCCGATCGGCGCCACGAGGTCGATGGTGCGCGCGGTCAGATCCTCGGTGGAGCCATTGCCGCGCTCGAGCTTCAAACGCTTGGTCGGGTGCAACGGCGTGAGATTCTCGAACAGCACCTTGTTGCGCGAACTCTCCGGGGAGTCGAAGTTGATCTCCCCGACCTTCAGCAGCGCGAAATAGCGCTCCCCGTCCTTCGGCGGACGGATGAGCCCCGAGATGGTGTCGCCAGTGCGCAGATTGAAGCGGCGGATCTGACTCGGGCTGATGTAGATGTCGTCGGGGCCGGCGAGGTACGAGCCGTCCGCCGAGCGCAGAAAGCCGAAGCCGTCCTGCAGGATCTCGAGCACGCCGTCGCCGTAGATGTTCTCGCCGTTGCGGGCGTGCGCCTTGAGGATCGAGAAGATGATGTCCTGCTTGCGCGAGCGGGCGAGGTTCTCGAGCCCCATGGACTCGGCGACCTTCACGAGCTCGTGGATGGGCTTGGCCTTGAGCTCGGTCAGGTTCATCGAGTTGCGCGACTGCGCAAGCTCGGCGGGACTGATGATTTCCGACTCGTCGGCCTCGAACAGCTCATCGTGCAGGTCGTCGGGACGGCCGCCGGTGTTGCCGTTGGCGCGGTTGCCGTCGCGCTCACGATTGCCGTGGCGCTGGCCCTTGGACCGGTTGCGGCCCTGATTGCCGAGGTAGCCTCTCACAGATTGCTTTCCAGAAATGCCGAAAGTTGGGATTTGGACACGGCGCCGACCTTCTGGGCCTCGACCGTGCCGTTCTTGAACAGGATCAGCGTCGGAATGCCGCGGATGCCGTACTTCGGCGGAGTCTGCGGATTCTCATCGATGTTGAGCTTGGCGATCTTGATGCGCTCCTGGTACTCGCCGGCGATCTCGTCCAATATCGGGGCGATCATCTTGCACGGACCGCACCACTCCGCCCAGAAATCAAGCAGCACGGGCTTGTCGGACTGCAGGACATCCTGCGCAAAAGTGGCGTCCGTGGTATGGACGATGTGCGGATTGCTCACGCGGTTCAACCTCCGTCGAAGGCAGTTTTTTGTCGGGATTGGCGAAAGGGCTATCGAGGCCGGGTGGCGGGCTGAGAACGCCCCTGCCGGAAATACCCGTCAAACGGTTACACTAACTCGTGAAGTAATGAGGTATCGAGCTTGATTCAATTAGGATGGTGCCTGCGTGAAGCGCCCCCTGGGGCCGGCAGGCGCGGACCGGCTGGTCCGCCCACTGACGTGCTTTTTAGCGCTTCCGGGGCGCTTTTGCAAGGCCCACCCAGATCTCCGTGCAACACTGTGACCCCAAGCCGGTGCCGCGCAGGACGCACCCCCAACGCGTCATGAGAGCCGAAACACCTGCAAATCGGCCGCTGAAATTCCAACCGGTACGCCCCGCGGGCGGCAAGGCCAGGTACGTGCTTCGCGTACCGGCCGGTGCTGCGCATCGGTCCGCAAGCGGACCGGGCCGGCTGTCCGCGCGGACGCGGCAGCAGGTACCATGGGCGCACTATTCGATATACGTATATTACCACAACCGCTTAAGCGGCGCCTTCCCGCGGCTCGCAGCCCGCGGCCGGCGCGCGCTGGAGAATCGATGAACGAACCGCTCGCACACACCGTGACCTTCGACAGTCTCGGACTCGCCGCGCCGGTCCTCGCGGGCATCCGCGACGCCGGCTTCGCGCAATGCACGCCCATCCAGGCGCAGACGCTGCCGATTGCGCTCACCGGCCGGGACGTGGCCGGCCAGGCCCAGACCGGCACCGGCAAGACCGCCGCGTTCCTGGTGGCTCTGTATCACACGCTGCTCACCCACTCCCCGCCGCCCGGGCGCACTGCGACCTCGGCGCGCGCGCTGATTCTCGCCCCGACGCGCGAACTCGCGGTGCAGATCCATCACGACGCCGAGACGCTCGGCCGGCATACCGGCCTGAAGCACGCGGTCGTCTACGGCGGCATCGACTACGACAAGCAGCGCCGCACGCTCGAGGAGGGCATCGACGTGCTGATCGGCACGCCGGGGCGCCTGATCGATTACTTCAAGCAGCGCGTCTTCGACTTGAAGCATGTGCAGACCCTGGTGCTCGATGAAGCCGACCGCATGTTCGACCTCGGCTTCATCGCCGATATCCGCTACCTGCTGCGCCGGCTGCCGCCGCCGGAGCGGCGCCAGTCGATGTTATTTTCCGCGACGCTGTCCTACCGGGTACTCGAGCTCGCCTACGAGCACATGAACAACCCCGAGCTGGTGCGCATCGAGCCGGACAAGAAGACCGTCGATGGAATCCGCCAGATCATGTACTACCCGTCGATGGAGGAGAAGATCCCGCTGCTGATCGGGCTGCTGCGCCAGAGCGAGGCGCGCCGGACAATGATCTTCGTCAATACCAAGCGCATGGCCGAGAAGCTCGAGGCCGTACTGCGCGCCAACGCGTTTCACGCCCAGGCGCTCTCCGGCGATGTCCCGCAGGCGAAGCGGCTGCGCTTCCTGCGAGACTTCCACAACGGGGATCTGGCGGTGCTGATCGCCACCGATGTCGCCTCGCGCGGGCTGCACATTCCCGAGGTCAGCCACGTGTTCAACTTCGATCTACCGCAGGATGCCGCCGACTACGTACACCGCATCGGCCGCACCGCGCGCGCCGGCGCCGAAGGCGATGCCATCAGCTTCGCCTGCGAGGAGTACGCCGTGGCGCTACCTGAGATCGAAAGCTACATCGGGCACAAGATTCCCTCCGCGCCGATCGCCCCGGAGATGCTTGCCACCGGACTTACCCAACCCGAGGCGCTGCCGGAGCATCGGCGCGGCCCCCGCCGCGGCGGGCCGCACCCGGGCCGGCGGCCTCGGTCCGGGTCCGGAGCGAGCGGGCCGGCGGGCCGGCGCGGACGCGGCAAGCCGCATCGGCCGGGCTGACGCCCCGCCCCGGCCGGCGCGCGGTATGATAGGCGAGCGCTGCGGCGGCCGGCACGGCGCAGCGCTCGGGGCGGCTCTCGCCCCTCGAGCGGCGATCACAGTGCGCCATGATGGATACCGAAACCGAAGACAACATCGATCGGGAGCTGTTCCGCAACATGGAGAAGCTGCGGCAGCTGCGCATAGAGCACCGTGATCTCGATGAGGTGATCGGCCGGCTGTCCCTCGACATGCACATCGATGAGCTGCAGCTGAAGCGCCTGAAGAAGCGCAAGCTGGTGCTGAAGGATCAGATCACGCGCCTGGAGAGCGAACTCATTCCGGACTTGAACGCGTAGGGATAGCCACGCGGGCGCGCCCGCTCTAGGCAGCCGCGGCGGCCGACTGCATCAGCGCCCAGAGCGCCTCGACGTGCCGGTGCTCGGTCGCTTCCACACCGAACGACACCCGCACCATCCAGCGGCCATCGAGCATCGCCGGGGTGAGGTACGCCTGACCGGACTCGTTGATGCGCCGCGCCCACGCGAGGGTGTGGCGGTCGAGCGCATCGCCTTCGAGCCCCGGCGGCTCGTGCCGGACGCACACGGTCTGCAGGGCCACCGGCGCGAGACGCCGCCACCGGCTCGCCGCATCGATGCGCTCGGCGAGCCAGCGCGCATGCGCCAGATCGCGCCGCAGGCGGGTCTGCAGGCCGCTCACGCCCTGCTCGCGAATGAGGAACCACAGCTTCAGCGCCCGCATACGCCGGCCGAGCGGGATCCCCCAGTCGCGCAGGTTACGCGCCTTCTCGTCCGCCGCGGTGCGCAGATAGCTTGGGCTGCTCGACATCACACGGATCAGGTGCTGCGGATCGCGCACGTAGTAAAGCGAGCAGTCGAACGAGGCGCCGAGCCATTTGTGCGCGTTGACGATGAGCGAGTCGGCCTGCTCGATGCCCTGCCACAGGGGCCGGCACTCCGGCAGGATCATCGCCGAGCCGGCCAGGGCGGCATCGACGTGCAGCCACACATCCTGTGCGCGCGCGACCTCGGCCAACGGCAGCAGCGGATCGATGGCGGTCGTCGCGGTCGAGCCCACCGTGGCCACGACGGCGCAGGGACTCAGCCCGTGCGCGGCGTCTGCGGCGATTGCCTCGCGCAGCGCGTCCGGGCGCATCCGGTACCGCTCGTCCACGGCGACCACCCGCAGGTTGTCACGCCCGAACCCGGCGAGCAGCGCCGCCTTCTCGACCGAACTGTGGCTCTGACTGGACATGTAGACCGTGAGCGGCCGGTCATGCGCCTGCAGTCCGCCGCGGGCGGCGCCGTAGTCCGTGGCGCGTTCACGGGCGCACAGCAGAGCCACGAGCGTCGCGGTGGACGCCGTGTCCTGGATCACGCCGCTCCAGCCCTCCGACAGCCCCATCATCTGGCGCATCCAGTCGGTGGTGAGCTCCTCCAGCTCGGTCAGCGCCGGGCTCGCCTGCCAGTTCAGCCCGAGCTGCGCCAGTCCGGTGCTCGCCAGATCGCCGAGCACCGCCGCGAGCGTGCTGTTGGACGGGAAGTAGGCGAAGAACCGCGGGTCCTGCCAGTGGGTGCACGCAGGCAGGACGATCCGGGACAAATCGGCGAGCACCTCCTCCATGGGCTGTGGATCAAGCGGCGCGCTCGGCGGCAGCCGTCCGCGCACCTCCCCTGGGCTCACACGTGCCATGACGGGAAAGGCGCCCGCAGCGCAATCGCGCCGGTAATCGGCGATCCAGTCGATCAGCTGGTGGCCGAGACGCCGGAACTCCTCCTGATCCATGGCGCGCTCAGCCGGTGCCGCCGACGGTGAGCCCCTCGACCTTCAGCGTCGGCTGGCCCACGCCCACCGGGACGCTCTGGCCTTCCTTCCCGCAGGTCCCCACTCCCTCGTCGAGCTTCAGGTCATTGCCCACCATCGTCACACGCGTCAGCACGTCCGGCCCGTTGCCGATCAGCGTCGCACCCTTCAGCGGTGCCCCGAGGCGGCCGTTCTCGATGGCGTAGGCCTCGCTCGCGGAGAACACGAACTTGCCCGAAGTGATGTCCACCTGGCCCCCGCCGAAGTTCACCGCGTAGATGCCGCGTTCGACCGAGCGGATGATCTCCTGCGGATCGTAGGGGCCCGGGCGCATGTAGGTGTTGGTCATGCGCGGCATGGTCACGTGCGCGAACGACTCGCGCCGCCCGTTGCCGGTGGGGCGCTGGCCCATCAGCCGGGCATTGAGCCGATCCTGCATGTACCCGCGCAGGATCCCGTCCTCGATCAGCGTCGTACACTGCGTCGGAGTGCCTTCGTCATCGATGTTGAGCGAGCCCCGCCGGCGCGGCAGCGTGCCGTCATCAACCACCGTGCAGCCGGGCGCGGCCACGCGCTGGCCGATGCGGTTGGCGAACGCCGAGGTGCCCTTGCGATTGAAATCGCCTTCGAGCCCGTGGCCGATGGCCTCGTGCAGCAGGATGCCCGGCCAGCCCGAGCCCAGCACGACCGTCATGGGTCCCGCCGGCGCCGGCACCGCCTCGAGATTCACCAGCGCCTGGCGGGCCGCCTCGCGCGCCAGGCGCAGCGGGGTCTCATCGGCAACGAGCTCGGCAAGCGAATACCGCCCGCCGGCGCCGCAATAGCCCTGCTCGCGCCGGCCGTTGTGCTCGACGAGCACCGAGACGTTGAAGCGCACCAGCGGACGGATGTCGGCGGCGAGGTCCCCGTCGCTGTTGGCGATCAGCACGACCTGATGCACTGCGACCAGACTGGCGGTGACGTGCACGATGCGTGGATCGATGCGGCGCGCCTCGCGGTCGACACGCTCAAGCCAGGCGACCTTGTCGGTGTCCGGCAGGGACTCGAGCGGATCGGCGGGCAGATACAGCTGATGTCCGCTGCGCTCGTGCCAGGCAGCCACGCACCGGTCCGCCCCGTGCGCGGCGATGGCGCGCGCTGCGCGCGAGGCCTCGGTGAGCGCTGGGAGCAGGATCTCGTCCGAGTAGGCGAAGCCGGTCTTCTCCCCCGCGAGTGCGCGCACGCCCACACCCTGCTCGATGCTCGCGCTGCCGTCCTTGACGATGCCGTCCTCGAGGGACCAGGACTCCTGGCGCGAGAGCTCGAAATACACGTCCGCGAAGTCCACCGAATGGGTGAGCACCTCGCCGAAGACCTGCTCGAGACGGCCATCGAGGCCGCTCGGGCGCAGGATCAGATCGCGGGCGAGCGTCAGCGAATCGGTGCGGGTCGGTTCGGTCATGTACGGCTTCCGATAATGTGCGGGCGGTTGGTCAGCCGAGCACGCGGTGCTCGAGTGCCGGAAAGCTCTGCCGGTCGCGCCGCTCGGCCTCGAGGTCGATGTCGGCCGTGATGCAGCCTCGCCCATGCGAGAGCCGGGCGAGCACCCGGCCCCAGTGATCTGCGATGAGCGTATCGCCGTAGGTCTCGCGGCCGTTGGGGTGCAGTCCCGACTGCCCCGGGGCGATGACTGCGCACAGGTTCTCGATGGCCCGCGCGCGCAGCAGCACTTCCCAGTGCGCGCGTCCCGTGGCAGCGGTAAAGGCAGCCGGCACGGTGAACAGCTGCGCGCCGCGTGCGCTCAGCACCCGGTACAGCTCCGGAAAGCGTACATCGTAGCAGACTGACAGCCCCAGCCGTCCGGCGGGCGTATCGAGCACCACCGGCTCGCGTCCTGGCGCGAAATGCGCGGACTCGCGGTAGCTCTCGGCGCGGCCGGGCAGCTGCACGTCGAACAGGTGAATCTTGTCGTAACGCGCGCGCCGCTCGCCGAGGGCATCGTACACCAGACAGGCCGGCGCAACGCGCCCGTCGGGCGCCCCGCCGAGCGGCACGGTGCCGCCCACGATCCACAGCCCGAGCCGGCGGGCCGTGTCCGCGAGGAAATCCTGGATGGGGCCGCCGCCGTCGGCCTCCTGGATGCGGCGCCGCTCGGCGTCGCTGCGCCCCATGAACGCGAAGTTCTCCGGCAGCACCGCGAGCTGCGCATCGCGCGCCGCGGCCTCCTCGAGCAGCACGCGCGCATCCTCGAGATTGGCGGCCACCTCCGGGCCGGAAGTCATCTGAATGGCGGCCACCACGGTCATGCGGACAGCCTACTCCCTCCGACTCGGGGACGCCTCAGAGCGCCACGACGTCGAACTGATCGATCCCGTAAAGCGCCTCCACCTGCAGTCGCACGGTGCGCCCGACGGAACATTGCAGCGCGCCGAGCGCCGTGGATTCGGCATCGAGCAGCCGGTCCACCACGGCCTGGTGCGCCAGCACCAGCAGCTCTCCGCCGCCGGCGCGCTCCTGACGCAGCAGTTCGCGGAAGATCTCGTGACAGACCGTCTCGGCGGTCTTGACGAACCCGCGCCCTTCGCAGGCCGGACAGGGCTCGCACAGCAGGTGCGCCAGGCTCTCCCGCGTGCGCTTGCGGGTCATTTCCACCAGTCCGAGCGGCGAGAGGCTCACGATGCGGGTCTGGGCACGGTCATCGGCCAGCGATCGCTCGAGCGCCGCCAGGATCTGCCGGCGATGGGACTCGGCATGCATGTCGATGAAATCGATGATGATGATGCCGCCGAGATTGCGCAGGCGCAACTGCCGCCCGATCGCCTCGGCGGCCTCGAGGTTGGTGCGGAAGCTGGTTTCCTCCAGATTGCGATGCCCGACGTAGCCGCCGGTATTCACATCGATCGTGGTCATCGCCTCGGTCTGATCGATCACTAGGTGGCCGCCGGACTTGAGCATCACCCTGCGCTCGAGCGCCCGGCTGATCTCCTGCTCCACACCGTGCAGATCGAAAATCGGCCGCGCGGCGCTGTAGAGCTCCAGGTGCGCGTCCACGCCCGGCATGAACTCGGCGGCGAACGCGCTCATGCGCGCGAGCGTCTCGGCCGAGTCGACCCGCACGGCGCCAACACCGCGAGAAAGCTCATCGCGCAGCAGGCGCAGCGCGAGCGGCAGGTCCTCGTGCACCACCGTGCCGGCGCCCGTCTCGGCGGCGCGCCGGCGCACGTGCTGCCAGAGCCGCTGCAGGTACTGCATGTCCTCGCGCAGCCCCTCGGCGGTGACGCCCTGCGCGGCAGTGCGCAGGATGTAGCCGCCGGCAGGCGGCTGCAGTCCGGCGACCAGCGTCTTCAGCCGCGTCCGCTCCTCCTCCTCCTCGATCTTGCTCGACACACCGATGCCGTCGCCTTCCGGCAGGTACACCAGGTAGCGCGCCGGCAGCGTGACGAACGTCGTCAGGCGCGCCCCCTTGGTGCCGATCGGATCCTTGATCACCTGCACGAGGAGTTCATCGCCCGGGCTGACCAGCCGGCGCACATCGATCTCTCCGCGCTCGCCGGCCGGCGAGAGCTCCGCCTCCTCGAGCGGGGGGCTGACGATGTCATCGACGTGCAGGAACGCGGTACGCTCAAGTCCGATGTCGATGAACGCCGCCTGCATCCCCGGCAGCACGCGCATGACGCGCCCTTTGTACAGATTGCTCACCAGCCGGCGGCGGCTGGCGCGCTCGATGAAAATCTCCTGAACGATTCCGTCTTCGATGAGCGCGGCACGTGTCTCACGCGGCCCAACGTTGACCAGAATCTCCCTCAAGCGCGGTTTCCCCGCCAATAGCCGATACCCGCCGTGCGCAGCAGCTGCGCGGTTTCCGCGAGCGGCAGCCCCACCACGCCGGAGTAGCTGCCGCAGAGCGACTCGACGAACACTCCGCCGAAGCCCTGAATGGCGTAGCCACCCGCCTTGTCCCGCGGCTCGCCGGTCTGCCAGTACGCCTCGCGCTCCGCCAGCGTCAGGTCCCGGAAACGCACCGAGGTGGCACTCACGCGCACCTCGACGCTGCGCTCGGTGGCGAGCGCCACCGCCGTCAGCACCTGATGCACGCGGCCGGAGAGCCTGCTCAGCATGGCGAGCGCATCGGCGCGGTCGACGGGCTTGCCGTAGACGGCGCCCTCGAGGACCACGGCGGTATCGGCCGCCAGCACCGGCAGGCGCTCGCCGCGGCTGCGCACCGTCATCGCCTTCTCGACGGCCAGGCGCTCGACGTAGTCCTGCGCCGACTCCCCCGGCAGGGCATCCTCATCGACGCTCGCGGCCGTGGCCGTGTGCGGCACGCCGATCTGCCAGAGCAAGTCGCGCCGCCGCGGCGAGGCGGAGGCGAGGCAAATGACGGGGGTGCCGGGTTCGAGGCTCATTACGCGCGATGATACGGGTGATGGGCGAGGATGCTAAGCGCCCGGTAAAGCTGTTCGGCCAGCACGACCCGCACCAGGGCGTGCGGCAGCGTCAGCCGGGACAGCGACAGCAGCAGATCGGCGCGGGCCCGAACCTCCGGCGCAAATCCATCCGGACCGCCGACGAGGAAGGCCAGATCCCGCCCGGCCTGCATGCGGGCGGCGAGCCAGTCCGAGAACCCCTGGGTATCCATCGCGGTGCCGTGCTCATCGAGGGCGACCACGAACTCCCCGGGGTGCACGGTGGAGAGGATCTTGCGCCCTTCGGCCTCGACAGCCCGACGCGGATCCTGATGGGCGGCGCGCCGCCCCGGCTCGATCGCGACCAGCGTGAGCTTCAGGCGCGGGCCGAGCCGCCGGGCGTAATCTTCGTATCCCTGGCTGACCCAGGATGGCGGACGGGTCCCGACCGCGATCAGCCGCACGCGCATCGCTTGCGCCGCTCGGCCGTCACTAGGAATGCTGCGCCACGTGCGCGGGCGCCTCGGGCGCCGCTCCGGCCTCCCACAGCCGCTCGAGCGCGTAGAACTCGCGCACCCGCGGCAGCATCACGTGCACGATGATGTCCCGCAGGTCGACCAGCACCCACTCGCCTTCACGCTCACCCTCGGTGCCGAGCGGGCGCACGCCGCTCGCCTTGGCCTGCTCGATGACCCGCTCGGCGATCGAGCGGACATGCCGGTCGGAGGTGCCGGAGGCGATCACCAGGCTGTCCGCCACGTCGGTCAGCCCCCGCACGTCGATCACCTTGACATTGACAGCCTTCATGTCCTCGAGCGCCGCCTGCACGATGCGCAACAGGGCCGAGGCGCCTTTCGCCCGGGAGCGGGGGGTCTTGCCGCGGCGGACAGCGGTTCGGGTGCTCATGTGTGCAGAGAATAGCACTGCGTATCGAGCAGAATGCGCCGCACCTCATCCGGCACCAGATAGCGCGGATCGCGACCCGCGACGATGAGCTGGCGCAGCTCGGTCGAGGAGATCTCGAGCTGCGTGACTGCATGGACGTAGATGCGGCCGGCGGTCTTCTCGTGCAGCTCGCGGATCGAGCCTGTTCCGTGGTCCACCATCACCTCGCCGAGCGGGCCCATGGTCGGGGCCTTCCAGCCCGGCCGGTGGGCGACGACGATATGGGCCAGTTCGAGCAGCTCCCGCCAGCGATGCCAGTGCGGCAGGCCGAGGAACGCGTCCATGCCGAGCAGCAGACACAGCGAGCGATGCGGATGCTCGGCGCGCAGCTCCGCCAGCGTGTCCACCGAATACGACACTCCGCTGCGGCGCGTCTCGCGGTCATCGACCGTGAACGCCGGCTCACCGGCGACCGCGGCGCGCACCATGCGCAGCCGCAGCTCGGCGCTGGCGAGCGGCTGCTCGCGATGCGGCGGATTGCCCGCGGGCAGAAAGCGCACTTCCGCCAGGCGCAGCAGCTGCCACAGCTCAAACGCCGTGCGCAGATGGCCGTAGTGGATCGGGTCGAACGTACCGCCGAACAGTCCGATGGGTTGCATGATTTCCGTGGATCCGGCCGTGCCCGCGGCACGGCGATTCGGGCGCTATTTGAACATGGATTTCGGCGCTGACAATGCCGGCCGCGCACACAGATCCGTGGCGAGGAGGGCCATCTCGTCCCACGGATCGCCGCCGAGACGCCCCTTGATCATGCGATCGGCGCGCGCGGCGCGCACCATCAGGCTGCGCAGCGAGAGCCGGCGTGCCCGCCGCACCGCCGCCTCGAGCGCCACATTGGGCCGCTGCCAGCCGCGAGCACCACCCCCCCCAGGGCGGAGCAGCGCCCCGGACAGATCGCGCAGCGCCTTGATCAGGGCCCACAGCACCAGGGTAGGCTCGATGCCCTCGGCGCGCAGCCCCGCCAGTACCCGCAGGGCCCGGCCCGCATCGCCCGCCAGCGCCGCCTCCGAAAGACGGAACACGTCGAAGCGGGCGCTGTCGGCGAGGCCGGCGAGCGCCGCGCCGGCATCGGGCCGGCCGTCCGGCGCGAGCAGCCGAAGTTTCTCGAGCTCCTGGTGCGCCGCGAGCAGATTGCCCTCGGTCCGCGCCGCGAGCAGCTCGAGCGCTCGGGTATCGAGCGTCAGTCCGAGCCGCCGGCTGCGCGCGCGCAGCCAGGCAGGGAACTTTGCCGCCTCGACCGGCCAGACCGGCACCCAGGCCCCGTGTGCCACCGCCGCCTGGACCCATTTGGCCGACTGTGCGTCCCGATCCAGGCGCGGCGCCAGAATCAGCAGCACCGTGTCAGGATCAGCACGCTCGATCAGCGTGGCGAGCACCGCTGCGCCGGCGGCGCCGGGACGCGCGCTCCCGAGGCGCACCTCGAGCAGCCGCCGCGAGCCGAACAGCGACAGCGTGCCCGCCGAGGCACTCACGTCCGCCCAGTCCGCTGCCCGTTCGATGAAATGCACTTCCCGCTCGCTGCAGCCCGCAGCGCGCGCCCGTGCGCGCACCGCATCGGCGGCCTCAGAGACGATGAGCGGCTCCTCGCCGCTGATCAGGTACGCCGGCAGCAGCTTTTGCGCGAGGTGCGCGTCGAGGTCGTCGGGAGTGAGTTTCAAGCGGGTCCGCCGCTGGGGATCGCAGCACGCATTATAACCGGGGCACGGCCGGCGCCGCCGGCCGTTCGTGGGCATCGCCGCGCCGATCTGCTAGGCTGAAAACATGACGAGTCCTGCACGAGCCGCCGGCGCACGGCGCCGGCTGTATCCGCCGATCAAGCCGTACCGCACGGGCCGGCTGCGCGTCTCCGAGCTGCACGAGATCTACTTCGAGGAAAGCGGCAATCCCCAGGGCAAGCCCGCGCTGTTCCTGCACGGAGGCCCCGGCGGCGGCACCGATCCGAAGATGCGTCGCTTCTTCGATCCGGCGCATTACCGCATCGTGCTCATCGACCAGCGCGGCTGCGGCAAGAGCCGCCCGCATGCGGAGCTGGCGGAGAACACCACCTGGCACCTGATCGAGGACATCGAGCGGCTGCGCGAGCACCTCGGCATCCACCGCTGGCTGGTCTTCGGCGGCTCGTGGGGCTCGACGCTCGCGCTCGCCTACGCCGAGACGCACCCGGCGCGCGTGACCGAGCTGGTGCTGCGCGGCATCTTCCTGCTGCGCCGCTGGGAGCTCGAGTGGTTCTATCAGAACCCCGGCGGCGCCGCGGCGCTGTTTCCGGACCTGTGGGAACGCTACGTCGAGCCGATTCCGCTGGCCGAGCGCACCGACATGATGCGAGCGTACTACGCGCGCCTGACGAGCGCGGATCCGGGCGTGCGCGCCCAGGCCGCACAGGCCTGGTCGAGCTGGGAGGGTGCGACGAGCTACCTGCGCACCTCGGCGGACTATGTCGCGAAGTTCGCCAACGGGCGCTACGCGGAAGCCTTCGCCCGCATCGAGTGCCATTACTTCGTCAACAGCGGGTTCTTCCACTCGGACTGGCTCGCCGCCCGCATGCAGGCCGGGCGGGATCT
>JAKAYU010000245.1 GCA_021809525.1 Pseudomonadota bacterium
TGCTGTTCTTCGAATCGGACGAGGTCTGCTCCACCTCCTACAAGGATCGCGGCGGCAAGTACCAGGGCCAGCGCGGCGTGACGCTGCCGAAGACCTGAGCTCGCCGCTCCGGCCGCTCAGGTGCGCTGGAAGCGCAGGATGTTGAGCGAGAACAGCGTACTGTCGCCGCTGTGCTGCTCGAGGCGCACCGGCAGGTAATCGAGCGACGGGGCGAGCCACATGTAGGTGGTGCGGCGCGCGCCGGCGTGGTGGCTGGTGTAGATCAGGGTGTGCAGCCGGCCGAGCGGCGTGTCGAGCGTCGCCTCGCCCCGGCGCACGAACTCGAACTGGTTGATCACGTCGGTGTTGAGCATCCAGAAGCTCGCTGGCGGATGCCCGGCGAGGAACCCCAGCATCAGGGATATCTGCACCGAGCCTGGATCCTGGGTGCCGGGCTCGAGCTTCAAATCGATCTGCTTGTGCTTGGCGGTGCCGGTGACGCGCCCGCTCCTCCAGTCGAAGCGCACGTTCTCCGGCGGGCCGCCGCCCTGCGAGCGGAACGAGATCGGCTGAATCTGCCCGTCCACGAGCCGGAAGCGGCTCTCCTGGGTGATCGCGTGGCGCAGAAACAGCCGGAACAGTCCGCGGGCGTGATCCACGGAGCTGTAGCGGTACTGCCCGGGGGCCGTCGCGGCGAGCGTCAGGGTGGACTCTCCGGCGGTGATGCCGTGCCACGCCACCGAGTAGGTGGCCACGAAGGTCGGCGGCTTCAGCGCCGCAGGGGCCGCCGGCTCGGTGCCAGCCGGGCACAGCGCCACGCCGGTGAACAGCATCAGCAGCGCGGTGGCGGCACGGATCGGCATGGAAGGTGTGTTACGCATCGAAATCCTCGAGCAGCGGCTGCATGAGCGGCTGACCGTCGAGCCAAGGGCGCTCCCCGCGCCACTCGAGGCGCCCGTCGGCGCGCCAGCCGATCACCTTCGGGTAGATGATGTGCTCGGTCGCCTGAACGCGCGCTGAGAGCGTCTCTTCCGTCTCGCCGGGGCGCACCGCAATCCTAGACTGCAGCACCCGGGGACCGCCGTCGAGTTCGGCAGTTACGAAGTGCACGGTTGCGCCGTGCACCGGATCACCGGCAGCGAGCACGCGGCGGTGCGTATGCAGCCCTGGATACTTCGGCAGCAGCGAGGGATGGATATTGAGGATGGCGCCGGCGCGGGCAGCAACGAACTGCCCCGAGAGGATGCGCATGAAGCCGGCGAGCACGATCAGCTCCGCCCCGGCCGCATCGAGCACCGCGGCGGCCTCGCGTTCGAACTCAGTCCGATGCGCTGCGCCCGGCCAGGCGATCGCCCGCGCCGGGATGCCATAGTCCCGAGCGGTGGCGAGGCCGGCGGCCTCGGGCCGCTCGGAAATGACCGCGGCGACCTGCGCGGCAATGCGTCCTTCGCGGCACTGGCGCGCGATGGCCGCCATGTTCGAGCCGCGGCCCGAGATCAGGATCCCGAGTCGCAGCGCGCGCGGTGCGCTCATTCGATCACGACGCCGCGCGTGCCGGCGCGAATTTCGCCGATCAGGCGCGCATCTTCGCCCTGCGCGGCGAGAAATTCCAGGGCGGCGGTCTCGTGCCCGGCCGGCACGATGACCACCATGCCGATGCCGCAGTTGAAGGTGCGGTACATCTCGGCTGGATCGATGCGGCCGGTGTGCTGCAGCCAGCTGAACAGCGGATCCTCGGGCCAGTTGCGCCGCTTCAGCACCGCTTCGAGACCGTCCGGCAGTACGCGCGGAATGTTGTCCGTCAGGCCGCCGCCGGTGATGTGCGCAAGCCCCCGCACCGGCACGGCGCGCAGCAGCGCGAGCAGGGGTTTGACGTAAATACGCGTCGGGGCGAGCAGCCACTCGTAGAGCGGCTTGCCCGCGAGCGTGGTGTGCCGATCCGCACCACTCGCGGCCAGCAGCTTGCGGATCAGCGAATAGCCGTTCGAGTGGGCTCCGGAGGAGGCGAGGCCGATGACCGCATCGCCGGCCCGGGTGTCCCGTCCGTCGATGATCGCGGCCTTTTCCACCACGCCGACGCAGAATCCAGCCAGATCGTAATCTTCACCATGGTACATGCCCGGCATCTCGGCGGTTTCCCCTCCGACCAGCGCGCAGCCGGCCTGCGCGCAGCCGGCCGCGATGCCGCGCACCACCGCCTCGGCGACCTCGACCCGCAGCTTCCCGGTGGCGTAGTAGTCGAGGAAGAACAGCGGCTCGGCGCCCTGCACGAGGATGTCGTTGACGCACATCGCCACCAGATCGATGCCAATGGTGTCATGCCGGCCGGTGTCGATCGCCAGGCGCAGCTTGGTGCCGACCCCGTCGGTGCCGGACACCAGCACCGGCCGGCGGTAGCCGGCGGGAATCTCCACCATGGCGCCGAAGCCGCCGATGCCGGCGAGCACTTCCGGGCGGCGCGTGCGCGCAACATGGGGCTTGATGCGCTCGACGAGCTCATCGCCGGCATCGATGTCGACACCGGCATCGCGATAGGTCATGCCGCGCGGGAATTTCGGTTCACTCATGGGGTCGCTTCATCAGGATGGATCTGCCGCCGTGCGGCCGATTCGCCTATGGTATTGTACATTCCGTCCGGCGCCGTGGCGCGGTACAAACACCAGGATCGAATGCTTGTTCGCATGACCACCGTATTGCGCCGCGTACGGCGCCTGTTGATGCTGCTGGCATGTGCCGCGCTCCCGGCGGTGTGCCTGGCAAGCCGCGAAGTGCCCGTGTTCACCGTAGGTTTGGCGGCTCAGACGCCCGCGGCGCTCGCGCAGGCGATGCGTGCGGTGCTGGTGCGGGCTACCGGGCACGCCAGCGCGGCCGATGATCCCGAACTCGCCACCCTGGTGGCGAACGCCGCGCAATACGTGCAGGGCTATCAGCAGGGCCCCGCCGGGGCGCTCGAGGTGACATTCAAGGCCGGCGCGCTCGAGCAGGCGATCAGTGCCGCGGGGCGCAACCTGTGGAATGCCGCTCGACCCTTCACGCTGATCGTGCTCAGTCCCGCGCCCGGGCAGACCGAGCAGGCCACCGATGCCGCAGCCGTGCAGCAGGCCGCCGAAACGCGTGGGCTGCCGATCAGCATCGTGCCGCTCACGGTGCGCGCGGCGGACGGTGAGCTGCTGCCGTCGGAGACGTTGCTGACGATGGTGCACAACCTCGGCGCCGAGCAGCTGCTCATCGGCCGGGATCTCACTGTGCCGCTGAGCGCTTCTGCGGCAGGTGCGAGTTCCTCTGCGCCGGCGGCCGCCGCGGCCCAGTCGGCCGCGGACGCCCCGCAGGGCGCAGACGGCTCGGCAGCTGCGGCGCCGAGCGATGTCTGGCACTGGACGCTCGTGACCCCTTTCATCACCCGCCAATTCACCGGTACGGTCACCACGGGCATCGACGCGACGGTGGACCTGCTGGCGCCGCCCCTCGAGGCTTCACCGGCCGACGGCACCGTCGCCACGCGGGTGCGCATCGAAGGGCTCAAGACGCTCGATGACTACGCGCGGGTCGAGACCATGCTCGCGGCGGCGCCGGGTGTTGGCCACAGCTCCGTGGTGCGCGTGGACGCAACCGCGGTGGTCTTTGACCTGTGGGCCCGTGGCGGCGCATCGGCGCTGCAGCGCGTGCTCGCGCTCTCTCCGCGCTTCAAGCCGCTCGCGACGGCCGGCATGCTGACCTATCAGTACCTCCCGCCGCCGCCGGCGAGCCCTGCACCTTCGACCCCGAGCGCCCCCGGCGCATCCTCCGCGGGGCAGCCCAACCCAGCACCCGCGGCGGATCCAGCGGCGAGCATGCCCTGAGCCGTGCGCCACATCCCCAACCTGATCTGTCTGATCCGGCTGGCGTTGATCTGGCCGGTGGCGAGCGCGCTTGATCAGGGACGCTTCCAGCTGGCCCTGGCACTGTTCGTGGTCGCGGCCGTCTCCGACGGGCTTGACGGCTTTCTCGCCAAGCGCTTCAACTGGGTCTCGGAGCTCGGCAGGGTGTTGGATCCGGCCGCCGACAAGCTGCTGCTGGTGGTGGTGTTCGTGGAGTCCGCGTGGCTCGGCCTCGTGCCCTGGTGGGTGACGGCCGCGGCGGTGGCTCGCGACGTGATGATCGCGCTCGGCGCGCTCATCTACCGCGTGTGGATCGGTCCGCTGCGCGGCCGGCCGACGGTGATCAGCAAAATCAACACCGCGGCGCAGCTGCTGTATCTGGCCGGCGTGATGTTCGTGGCGGCCTCCCGGCTGCCGCTTCTCGATGAGCTGCGCGCCTTCGCGCTCATCGTGTTCCTCACCACGGTGCTCTCGGGGCTCGATTACCTCGTGACCTTCACCCGCCGCGCCTGGACGAGCCCGCCGCGGGCGGCCTGAGGCGGACCGATGCAGCAGCTGCCGCTCGGGGTGCGCCTCGCGGATCGAGCCGTGTTCGAGAGCTTTCTACCGGCACGCAATGCCGAGGCGCTGGCGCACGCGCGGCGCGCGGCGGACGGCGAGGCGGGCCTGACGTGGTTCTGTGGTCCCTCTGGCGCAGGCAAGACCCATCTGCTGCAGGCGATCTGCGCCGCCGCG
>JAKAYU010000246.1 GCA_021809525.1 Pseudomonadota bacterium
GGCAATGCCAACTCCGGCGTGCGGCTCGGCTGGGACGAGCTGCGCGAGCGCGGCCCGGTGATCGACAAGCATTCCACCGGCGGGGTCGGGGACAAGGTGAGTTTCCTGCTCGCGCCGATCGCCGCTGCCTGCGGCTGCTTCGTGCCCATGATCTCCGGGCGCGGCCTCGGGCACACCGGCGGCACGCTCGATAAACTCGATGCCATTCCGGGGTACCGCTCGATGCCGGCGGTGGAGGAATTCCGCCGGGTGGTCGGCTCGGTCGGCTGCGCGATCATCGGACAGACCGACGATCTGGCCCCGGCGGACCGGCGCCTGTATGCGATCCGGGATGTCACGGCGACGGTCGAGTCCGTCCCGCTTATCACCGCGTCGATTCTCTCGAAGAAGATCGCCGCAGGTCTCGATGCGCTGGTGATGGACGTCAAGACCGGCTCCGGCGCGTTCATGCAGACACTGGAGGAGGCGCGCGCGCTCGCCCGCAGCATCATTGGCGTCGCCGCGGCGGCCGGCCTGCAGACCCGTGCGCTCATCACCGATATGTCGCAGGGGCTCGGCCGCAACGTAGGCAATGCGCTCGAGATCGCCGAGGCTATCGCATTCTTGAGCGGCGGCCCGCAGGAGCCGCGCCTGAAGGAGGTGGTGCTCGCGCTGGCGGCGGAGATGCTGGTCCTCGGAAAGCTCGCGGCCGATCACGCCGAGGCGCGCCGGCGCGCCGAGGCCGTTGTCCGCTCGGGCGAGGCCGCCGAGCGGTTCGGGCGGATGATCGCCGAGCTCGGCGGGCCGCACGACCTGTGCGCGAACCCAGGGCGCTATCTGCCGCAGGCGCCGGTCATCGAACCGGTTCTGCCGCTTGCACAAGGTTACATCGCCAGTGTCGATGCACGCGCGCTCGGCAATGTGCTGATCGCGTTGGGGGGCGGCCGGCGAGTCGCGGGAGAGAGGCTCGATTTGGCCGTCGGCTTGAGCGATGTGGCTGGTATCGGCGCTCGTGTCGGCCAGGGACAGCCTCTGGCGACGGTGCATGCACGCACGGTCGAGCAGCTGCGTGCGGCCGCGGCAGCCCTGCGCGCGGCGACGAAGCTCGCCGACCAGCCCGTCAGCCCGCCGCCGATCGTTCATGAGACGTTGGCTTGCGCCTGAGGATTCCGTGGGGAGCCCGCGCTATGATGGGAAGACTGCCGGCTCGCCAGCCCCGAGCGATGACGGTCCGGTGCGAGCCGGCTGTGCCATAGCAGCTGCACGTAACGGGTCACCCCTATGAGCGCGGTGCACGAGGAAGCGGCGGGTCTGTGGAATCGGGATCTCGCCCCCACCCCGGCGCACAGGCGCACGTGGTGCTGGTATCACTACGGCGCTCTGTGGCTTGGCATGGTGATGTGCGTGCCGGCCTACACGCTGGCGGCGGGCCTGGTAAGCGAGGGGATGTCGGGGTACCAGGCCATCGTTACGGTGACGCTCGGCAACCTCATCGTCCTGGTGCCGATGCTGCTGATCGGGCAGCCGGGGGCGAAATACGGCATTCCGTACGCGGTGCTCGCGCGCTGCTCGTTCGGCACGACCGGCGCACGCTTACCGGCCATGTTGCGTGCTTTGGTGGCGTGCGGCTGGTACGGCATCCAGAGCTGGTTCGGCGGGCTGATGATCTATGCATTGCTCGGCGTGCTTGTCGGTCACCGGCTCGCCGGGCCGACGGTGCCGCTGCTCGGCATCGATGCGGGTCAGGGCGCATGTTTCCTCGTCTTCTGGCTGATACAGTTTTATTTCATCGTGCACGGTATCGAGTCGATCCGCCGGCTCGAGACGTACACTGCGCCGATAAAGCTCGTAATCTGCGTCATGCTGCTCCTCTGGGCATATCACGCGGCGGGCGGTTTCGGGCCGCTCGTGCACAGGTCTTCCGAGTTCGCTCCCGGCGGCCCCCGCGCCGGGCGGTTCTATTCGGTGTTCTGGCCGTCGCTTACCGCGATGATTGGCTTCTGGTCGACCTTGGCGCTGAACATTCCGGACTTCACCCGCTTTGCCCGCTCGCAGCGCGATCAGGTGGTAGGCCAGGCCATCGGACTGCCGGCTCCCATGGGGATGCTTGCGGCGCTCGCAGTGTTCGTGACCTCGGCGACGGTCGTCATCTATGGCAAGGCGATCTGGGACCCGGTGACGCTTGCCGGGCGCATGAAGGGCGCAGCCGTGCTGCTCGCGCTGCTCGTGCTGCTCATCGATACGGTCAGCGTGAATCTCGCGGCGAACCTCGTCGGGCCGGCCTTCGACTTCTCCTCGCTGTCGCCCAAACGCATCAGCTACAGGACCGGAGGCTATATCACGGCGGTCATCGCCGTGGCGATGATGCCGTGGAAGATCCTCTCGAGCACGCACGGCTACATATTCACGTGGCTGGTCGGCTACTCCGCCCTGCTCGGGGCAGTGGCTGGCATCCTGATCGTGGACTACTACCACGTACGCCGCCGGGCAATCGACGTGCAGGGACTGTACCGCGAGCAGGGCCGTTATTATTACCGGGGCGGCTGGAACCTGACCGCGGTGAGCGCCTTTGTGCTCGGCATACTGCCCTGCCTGCCGGGGTTCGTGCACGCATCCCTCCCGAGCGCTTTGCCGCATCTCATGCCGTTGTTCAAAAGCCTCTACAGCTACGCCTGGTTCGTCGCCCTGGGGCTTGCCGCGGTCGCCTACGCCGCGGGAATGTGGCTCACCGGCGGCACGCGCGTCCCGGCTGCGCAGTACGTCCGCCAGGCCGAATGATGCCTGTCCGGCTTTGGCCGCGGATCTTCCTGCCGGCTCGGCGGGCGGAGCCGGGCGGCGGGGAGTGCACCCCGCCTGCGATTGACCAGATGGTCAAATTTGTGCATGCTCGTCTGCAGTGTCGATGCCGCGGGGGAATCGGGTGAGCGGGACATACAAACCGGACATTCGCGCGGGGCGGCTGCCGGCCGAAGAATATGCCGAGCATTTCGCCGACCACGTGCCGCCGCTCACGGCCGGGCAGGCGGTGTTGGAGGCAAGCCGCTGCCTGTACTGTTTCGATGCACCCTGCACGCAGGCCTGTCCGACCCGCATCGATGTGCCTTCCTTCATCAGGCGCATCGCCGAGGACAACGTGCGCGGGGCGGCCGCGACGATCCTCGAGTCCAATCCGCTCGGCGGATTCTGCGCGCGCGACTGCCCGACGGAGGTGCTCTGCGAGCAGGTCTGCGTGCGCACGGCGCAGCAGGGCCGGCCGGTGGCGATTGGCCGCCTGCAGCGCTTCGCGGTTGATGCATTGCTCGCCAGCCCGCACACACAGCTGTTTACGCGCGCGCCGGCGAGCGGCCGGCAAGTGGCGGTCGTCGGGGCGGGCCCCGCCGGGCTCGCCTGCGCGCACGCCTTGGCGCGCGCCGGGCACGAGGTCGCGCTTTTCGATGCGAAGCCGAAGCCCGGCGGACTCAACGAGTACGGGGTGGCCACCTACAAGACCGCCGGCGGCTACGCTCAGCGCGAAGTCGAATGGTTGCTCGGAATCGGCGGCATCACGCTGCGATGCGGCTGGGTTCTCGCCGACGCCGAGCAGCTTGCAGCGCTGCGGCGGCAATATGCCGCGGTGTTTCTCGGCCTGGGCCTCGCCGACACGCATCGCCTGGGAGTGGCCGGCGAGACCCTCGCCGGAGTGCACGATGCGGTGGAGTTCATCAGCATGCTGCGCCAGGCACCCGATCCGGCCTGCGTGCCGGTCGGCCGGCGTGTGCTGGTGATCGGCGGCGGCATGACCGCGGTGGATGCAGCCGTGCAGGCGAAGCTGCTCGGCGCGCAGCGCGTCGACATCGTCTACCGCCGCGGTCCGCAGCAGATGCCCGCCTCGCAACACGAGCAGGACCTCGCGCGCATGCGCGGGGTGCGCATCCTGCACTGGCTCGCGCCCATGGAGGTGCTCGGCGAGGACGGCAGCGTGCGCGCGGTGCGCTTCGCCCGCCAGCGGCTCGCCGCCGGCCGGCTCGAGGCCACCGGCGAGGAGGAAACCCTCGAGGCCGATATGGTGCTCAAGGCGATCGGGCAGCGCCTCGGCAATCCGCTGTTGAGCGAATGCGGCTTCGCGCTGCGCGATGGGCGCATCGCCGTAGATCAGGCCGGCCGTACCAGCATTGCCGGCGTATGGGCGGGCGGAGACTGCATCGCCGAGGGGCAGGATCTCACCGTCGATGCGGTGGCGCAGGGTCTGCGCGCCGCGCGCGATATCGATCATCAGCTGCGCAGCGGCCGCGCACCGCGCAACGAGTGATCCGGGAGAATCCCATGGCCCGATTGGACATCGACTTCTGCGGCATCCGCAGTCCCAACCCGTTCTGGCTGGCGTCCGCCCCGCCGACCGACAAGGCCTACAACGTCGAGCGCGCTTTCCAGGCGGGCTGGGGCGGGGTGGTGTGGAAGACGCTCGGGCAGGCCGGCCCACCTCTGGTGAACGTGAACGGGCCCCGCTACGGCGCGCTGCTCGCCGCGGACCGCAGCCTCATCGGCTTCAACAATATCGAGCTGATCACCGACCGCGACCTCGACGTCAACCTCGAGATC
>JAKAYU010000247.1 GCA_021809525.1 Pseudomonadota bacterium
ATCGGCACATAAGTTCCAACACGAAAGTGTACCGTCTGGCCCGGCGGGCCCGTGGTCCACCGCCATGCAGTCCTGCGGGCAGCACTTGCCACCCACCGGGCATGCGCGCAGAATCTCCCCACCAATCAATTCCAATCGACAGGGCCCATTGACCGGGCCCGTTTGCTGTTGGGGCCGCAGCCGAGGATTGCTCAATGACGTTGAAGAGAATTTCCGGCGCGTTCAGCGCCGTGCTGTCACTCTTGCTGTTTTCGCACGCCGCACTCGCACAGGCCACACCCGGCCCCGTGCAGGCATTGATCCGCTATCCCAGCATCCACGGCGACACCGTGGTCTTCGAGGCCGGCGGCGCGCTCTGGAGGGTTCCCGTCGAGGGCGGCGAGGCGGTGCGGCTCACGGGCGATTCCGGCTACGACTCCCACCCGGTGATATCGCCGAACGGCCAGTGGGTCGCTTTCACGGGCTGGTACCGAGGCAACACCGACGTGTACGTGGTATCGATCGACGGCGGTCCGGTCAAGCAGCTTACCTGGCGGTCGGTCAACGCACCCATGAACGGCCGTATCGAGACCATGCCCGACAACATCGTCGTCGGATGGACCCCCGACAGCCGCGACGTGGTGTTCCTGTCGCGCCGGGAGAGCTTCAATCCGCAGATCGAGCGCGCGTTCGAGGTGCCGATCACCGGCGGCCTGCCGACCGCCCTGCCGATGCCATGGACCGGTCCGCTGTCGTTCAACACGGACGGCACCGCGGTCGCGTACAACAAGCTCTCGCGCATCCTGCGCACGTTCCACCGCAAGCACTATTTCGGCGGACAGGCCGACAACATCTATACCTACGAGCTGGCCACCGGCAAGAGTTCGCAACTGACCCATTGGAAGGGCGAGGATACGTTCCCGATGTGGGTCGGCCACACGCTGTACTTCGCGTCGGACCGCGGACCTGCGGGCGTACTGAACCTGTGGGCGAAGAACCTCAGGACCGGCGCCCTGCGGCAGATCACACATTTCCCGGTTTATGACATCGACTGGCCGAACGCCGGCAACACGGGCATCGCCCTGTCCGACGGCGGCCGCCTGTATGTGTATTCGTTCGCGACGCATAAGGTCAAGCAGGTACCGGTCACCGTGCCGCTCACGGGGGCGAAGACCCTGCCGTACGAGTACGCTGCAGCAAAGATGATCCGCGCCGCGGACGTCGCGCCAGACGGCAAGCTCGCCGTGTTCAGCGCACGGGGCGCACTCTTCACGGTCCCGGTCGATTACGGCCACACGACGGACCTCAGCACCCGCATCGCAAGCAACGACAAAGATCCCGCGTGGTCCCCGAACGGCAAATGGATCGCGTATATCCGCGATGACGGCCTGGACAGCCAGGTCATGGTGCGCCCGGCGGACGGCCACGGCGCGCCACGCGCCCTGACGGGCAAGGGTGACATCACCTACGCGGGCCCGCTGGTCTGGAGCCCCGACAGTCACTGGCTGACCTATACGAACTCGAGCCAGCAGCTGTGGGTAGTGAACACCAAGACCGGCGAGCGCAAGGAGGTGGATACGGACCGGCAGATGATCGTGGGCGCATTCCAGGACGCGGCGTTCTCGCCGGACAGCCGCTGGCTGGCATTCTCCAAGCACCTGCCGAATCACCTGCGCGCGCTGTTTATCTTCAATGTCAGCAGCGGCGCGCTGCATCAAATCAGCCGTGGGAACTTCAGCGACAGCCATCCGGCGTTCTCGCACAACGGCAAGTATCTGTTCTTCGTCTCCGCGCGCCTGGTCAACCCGGTACTGTCCAGCTACAACTTCAGCGCCTCGGGCGTCGTGCCGGACGGGCTGTACGTGACGACGCTGCAGACAGACACGCCCTCGCCCTTCGCGCCGCGCACGCAGCACCCGACCGCAGGCTCGCACAAGCCGAAGCACAAGAAAGGCGCACCCAAGCACAAGGGCAAGAGCACGGGCAAGGACGGGAAGAAGACCCGGTCAAAGGTCCACCCGGTCAAAATCGACTTCGCCGGACTCATCGAGCGCGCAGTGCGGGTCCCGGTGCCGGCAGCCAACATCACTCAGGTTGCGCAGGCCAAGGGGGTCGTCTACTACGCCACGGCGCCCGTGCCGGTGCTCGGGGGGGCCATTCCGGGCGAGGTGCCGCAGCTGCGCGCCTATAGCCTCGCTAAGCGCAAGTCGCTCACGCTGGCGCAGGGCATCGGCAACGGCTTCGCGCTGTCGGCCGATGGGTCGACCCTCCTGTATCAGTTCCATGGCAAGTGGGTGCTGCGTCCGGCGGCGTTCAGCCCGCAAGCCAAGGTTAAGACGCTGAACACCGCGCACATGCAGATGCAGGTCGATCCGCGCGCGGAGTGGGCCGAAATCTTCAATGAAGCTTGGCGCAACGTCCGCGACTACTTCGTCAACCCCAAGCTCATCCAACAGAAATGGGCGACGATCGGCCGGCACTACCGCGCACTGCTGCCTCTGGTGCAGGACCGCGAGGACCTCAACTACATCATGGCGAACATGATCGGCTCCCTTGGCGAGAGCCACATGTACATCTTCGGCGGCGCCATGGGCTGGAAGACGCCCCCGCAGCCGACAGCCGGTCTCGGCGTGGAATTCGCGCTGAATGCGGCCGCCGGACGCTATTACCTCAAGCGCATCCTCCATGGCGACAACACCTTGCCCGGGTACTATGCGCCGCTCGCCCAGCCGGGCCTGAAGGTGAAGGAAGGCGATTACGTGCTGGCGATCAACGGCACGCCGCTGCGCGCACCGACCAACCCGTACGCCCTGCTGCAAGGCACGCTCGGGCAGACGGTCAGCCTCACGGTCGCAGCCACGCCGCACGGGAAGCCCTGGACCATTCTGGTCAGACCGATCGTCAACAGCGGCAAGCTCCACCTGCTTCATTGGATCAATAACAACCGGCGCGAGGTGAACAAGCTCTCCGACGGCAAGATCGGCTACATCTATCTCAATGACATGGAGGCGACGGGACTGCACGAGTTCGTGCGGCAGTTTTACAGCCAGATCAACAAACCGGGGCTGATCATCGACGACCGCTGGAACCTCGGCGGCTTCATCGACACCATTCTCTTCAACCAGCTCACGCAGAAGATGGTGGCCGCCTGGGTCAATCGTCACGGCGCCCACTACCAGAGCCCGGAGAACGCGTACATCGGCCACATGGCGGCGCTGATCAATCACGGCTCGGCCTCGGATGGAGACATCTTTGCGTACCGCTTCCAGCAGTACCACCTGGGCCCGACCATCGGATCGCGCACTTGGGCCGGCGTGCGCGGCTATGACAATCAGTTCACGCTGCTCGACGGCGGCCAGCAGGTCGTCTCCGAAATCGCCATGTACGGCACGGACTCCAAGTGGGTCGTGGAGAACATCGGTGTCGTGCCGTCCATTCCGGTGCACGTGAATCCCGGACTGCTCGCCCGGCACAATCGCGACACGCAGATCGAGGCCGCGGTCAACGTACTGCTGAAGGAAATCAAGCGCGAACCGGTGATGGTGCCGCCCCGGCCGTCCTGGATACCCGCGTTCCCGAAGCAGCCGGCGTATCCGCCCTGCCCGGTGACGAGCGGAACCTGTCAGTAGATCCATCGTAACCTGCCGCGCGGCGATGAGCCGGGCGGCAGGAATTCAGGCTGGCCACAGCTTTGCGACGCGGGCGTGCCAATGGAGTTCCGTGCGCCTCAATCGGCACAAGGTGAATGTCCGGGACGGTCGCTATGATCCTGCATGACTCTGCCCAGTCTATCGGACGAGCGCCCGAGGCTCTTTTCGGGAGCTCGTGAGAACGATGCACGCAGATGACGCCCCGGGAGCGCGCTTCTCGCCGTCCCGCCATCAGGCAATTGCCGAGGATCATCACGATGTTCATCGTCATCGTTCATTACAAAGCACCGCTGAGCGCGATCGACGCCGCGTTCGCAAGGCACCAGGGCTGGCTGCAGCAGGGCTACCATGACGGGATCATCCTGTGCTGTCCGGTCCGCAGGTTCCCCGCACGGGTGGGTTCATCCTCGCCCATGGCGTGAGCCGCGGCGAACTCGAGCGACGCCTTGCGCAAGATCCGTTTGCGACAGGCGGTCTCGTCGAACATGAAATCATCGAAGTGGCCGCTCGTACAGCCGACCCTCGCCTCGAATTCCTCTTGGCGGCGAACACACGGAAATAACTGCGGAGCATGGCTCGGTCGCGGGATGCGCGTGCGCATGGCGAGACAACCGCCGCCAGACCGGCCTGCAGATTGCGTGGGACGAACGCTTCGCTCGGCTCATGTCATCTCCGCCCAACCGGGCGAGCGGCTCATAGAGCGTGCTCCCTATCAATTCCCCCCGTAGGTCTCTGTCACGGATTGCGTGCTCGAACGTGCCTACCTTTACAAATCAACAGCGCAAGGGTCACGGTCATATCTGCGGCTTGGCTAGCCTGGATTTCCACGTGCTGCAGTTTCGCTAAGAGCGAGGCGGTTCATCCGGCTGTCAGACGCAGGCGCATCCCGTTCCACCAGGGTACCTCGACGGTGGTA
>JAKAYU010000038.1 GCA_021809525.1 Pseudomonadota bacterium
CTCTGCACCAGGATGAGAGGCCTGCCGCGCCAGCCGTGCGCATCGAGCCAGCGATCCCGCGCAATGCGCTCGGGCTCGAGCACCGCGAGGTGCGGTGCCGCCGATGCCGGCGCATCCGCGGGGCATCCACCGGCGCGCAGCATCCGCTCGATCGAGTGCTCCCCCGGCCGCGGCAGCTCATCGCGCAGCGATATGCGCCTCTGGCGCTCGACGCCGCCGACCGCGAGCAGCCGCTCGGCTTCCCGTGCGCGGGGTCTCTCGCACAGCTCGTAGACCGGCCCGCTCCTGCAGCGCCGCAGCGCCGCCACCGCCGCCCACCACGCCGGGTCGAACGGCGCGGGCAGGTGGCGGCTGAGGGAAATCACACCGCCCACATCCGGATTACCCCGGCATACCGGCTCCGGCCATCCGCCCGTGCCGATCACCAGGCACGGGCGACCGTGCCGCTCCCGCAGGCAGCGCAGCAGGGGCAGTGTCACGATCATGTCGCCGAGCGCGCCGAAGCGGATGACCGGTATGAGCCCCTGCGCAGAGGCGTGCTCCGTCATGGCCGTGCGCTCACGCGTCAAGCGTCACTGGCAAGTCCGGCGGTCTCACAAAGCTCATGCGGCGTCGCGCTCTGCTCTTTTCCAGGCGCGAGCATAGCGAAAGGGGGCCGGCCTGCAAATGCGGCCCAGGTCGGGCTCGCGCCTCGACGGGCGCCGCCGTGTCAGCGCCCGAGCCGCACGCGCTCGAAGAACTCCTCGCTGCCGACCTGACCACCCTTGAGGACCAGCTCCAGGCCCTCAAGGCCCGTGTGCCCCTCGGCATGCGCCCGGCACAGCGGCGCACCCGGTTCGAGACTCCCCGCCCAGGTGAGGGCGTACAAACCCAACTGCGCGACCGCGTGGCTCGAGGTATCCCCGCCGGCGAGCAGCACGCGCGGCACGGGCGATTCTGCGAGGATGCGCGAGAGCAGCTCGCCCATGCGCCGGCCGAGCGCCTCGCCCGAGGCAGATGCGCCCGCGCTCAGCGGCCCGAGCGCGCTGTATACGACCGTGCTGCGCCCGTCCCGCAGGCTGCCGACCGCTTGCTGCACCAACAGTTCGCCAGCCTCGCGGCCGTGCGCGGCGCTGAGCAGAGCCGTCGGATCGAGCGCGATGCCGTGATAGCCGGCGCGTAGCGCGGCGCGTATCTGCCGTTCGGTCACCGGCGAGCAGCTGCCGCTCACGACCAGCAGCGTATCGACGGGCCGACTGCGCGGCGGCGTTTCGAGCCGCGCCGGAATCAGCCCCGCGTCCCGCCACGGAGCGAGCAGGGCATACGGCAGACCGGAACTGCCTGCGCAGAACAACGCCTGCGAGCAGGCGCTCTCCCACAGCAGCCGACCGGTCTGCTGAAGATCCGCTGCGCCGACCCCGTCGAACAACACCGCCTGATCGCCCGCGGCCACACACCCGGCGAGCGCCTCGGCGGCCGCATTCCGCGCCAGCGTCGGCAGATCGATCAGTCCGATCGGCATCGCGGTCTGGCGGGCGAGGTGCCGGCGCAGATCCGCCTCATGCATGGGCGTGACCGGATGCGAGCGCATCGTCGGATGCCGATCGATGCGGTGCACGGTGCCTGCGGCGGAGGCGAACAGATTGCCGAAGGCCACGTAACGGCCGAGGTGCGGCGCGGCTACCACGATCGGAATGAACTGACCGCCCAGCGTCTCGCGGCCGAGCTCGAGCGCCCGGCCGATCGAGCCGATCTGCGGCGAGCTGTCGAACGTGGAGCATGTCTTGTAGTGCGTGATCGGCACACCGAAGCCCCCGAGCCGCGCGAGCAGCGCCGGCAGATGCGCGCTCATCCACTGGGGCGTGCGGCTGCGACTGTCGCCTGCGATGCCGAATGCCTGACAGCCGGAAAAGCGCCGCACGTGCCGCTCTTGCGGCGGCCCGATGAACAGCACGCTGCGCACGCCGGCCGATGCCAACACCTCGAGCACGTCGGTCGAGCCGGTAAAGTCATCGCCGTAGTAGGCGTACAGAGCTCGATCCACTCGGCGCTCCTCAGCTGCCAAAGGTTGCGATCGCCTCGGCGAGCTCGCGGTGCTCGCGCGCGTATTCGGCCAGCGGGATGTTGGCGAGCGCCGCCTCCCAAGCCTGACGCAGGCTGCGCACCCCGGCGGCCGCGCCGCCGGGGTGGCCGATGATCCCGCCCCCGCAGGCATGGATGAGCTCGACAGAGCGCAGCGCCTGCCAGGTGCGAGGCACCTGCAACGCCGTCTGCCCCGAGGAGAACACCGGCATGATCTGGCAGCCGCGCGCAGGCGGCGCGAACATCGGCGTGAGACACTCGCGCGCCGAAGCGATGACCGACTCGTTGCTCTCGCAGAATTTGTTGTCGAGTCCATTGACGTGTACGTGGTCGATGCCCGCCAGCCGCCAAAGTTTCTGCCAGGCCGGGAAGCTCACGCCGATCGCCGGAGAGCGGCCGAGCAGGCCCCAGCCGTTGCGGTGGCCGTGGATCGGCACCTGACAGTGCGCGCGCAGCACGGTGAGGGCGGGCAAGCCGATGCTGTGCAGGCTCACCATGACGCAGTTGCCGCCCTCGGCCACGACGCGCTCATGGCGGCGCAGCATCTGATCGATCTCGCCGGTGATGTTGACCGCGTACAGGACTTGCTGTCCGGTGCGCTGTGCATGCTCGCGCAGTACACGCATCACCGCGCTGAAGCGTGCCTCGAACGGGCAGTGCGGCCCATCCGCCTGCAGCTCGTCGTCCTTGATGAAATCCACGCCCGCCGCGGCGAGTTCGGCAACGCGCGCCGCCGTGGCTTCGGGCGACAGACCGACGCTGGGTTTGATGATGGTGCCGATGAGCGGCCGCCCGTGCACGCCGGCAGCGGCGCGCGTGCCGGGCGCGCCGAACTGCGGGCCCGGGTACGCGCAGAGAAATTCCGGCGGCAGCGTCAGGTCGAGCAGCCGCATCCCGGAGAATGCCCTGAGCTCCCAGAGGTTGCCGGCGACGGTGGCGAGCAGGTTCGGCAGCGATGGTCCGAAATTGTGCAGCGGCCAGGAGAGAGTGACCTCGGCGGTGCGCCACACGCCCGGGCCGCCTTTGGGCCGCCATGCTCCGGGGAGCGATGGCGCGTTCGTCTCCCCCGCCGGCCGGAGCGCCTCGATGCGTGCGGCAAACCGCTCGCGCAGAACATCGGTCTCCCCGGCGACCCGCACGAACGTGCCGGTCGACTGCTCGCCGGCCATCTGGGCCGCCGCTTCCTCCAGCGGCCGGGCCGTTTCGATCCAGTAGCGCGCGAAGACGCGCGCGCCCTCAGGTGCGTTGGAAGTAGACATTGTAGGACTCGTTGAGGACCTTGTAGAGCGGCACGAAGAGGATCTGCTGGCCACCGTCCATCTGCCGGTAGGACTCGGCCACGCCCGCGACCGGCGTGAGGCCGGCGACAGCGAGCCGCGGGACGGGCGTGCCGGGACCGGCGAAGTTCAGCGCGCTGTACACGAGTGGCCCGCGCAGCAGCGCGACGGTGCAGGGATGAGAGCGGTCGACCGCCTGGGTGCGCCAGGCCTGCGGCAGGTGCAGCTCCACGCGGTCGCCGTCGCGCCAGGTGCGCCGCACGGCGGCGAACGTGCCCGCCTCGGCCGCGCCCCGCACGCGCGCGCCGTTGACGCGGATCTCGGGCGGCGCGCCGAGCCAGCCGGGCATGCGGATCATGAGCGTGAAGGTCGCCGGCGCGGCCGTTTCGATGAGCAGTGTCACCGACTCGCCGGCCGGGTAATCGGTGTGCTGCGTGAGCGTGACCGCGCGAGCGCCGGTGCGCCAGCGGACCCGCGACGGCACAAACAGGTTCACGTAGAGGGCGCCCGGCGCGTGGAAATAGACGTTGCGCACGTAGTCGGCCACGCCCTGGACGAGCGTGCCCGAGCAGCACGGCCACTTCTGCGGGTAGAAGACTTTCTTGGCGTCGGGGTGATAGCTCGAGTAGTACGGCGAGTTGCCGTTGGAGTCCGGCGGGCGCACCGCGAGCAGCCCGTTCCACATGATCCGCTCGAGCCCATCGCCGTAGCGTGCATCGCCGGTGAAGCGCAGCAGGTAGCGGGCGAGCTTCATGGTCGCGTACGTCCCGCACGGCGTCTCGAAATGATTCTCGGTGCCGGTGAGGCTGGAATACAGCGCGCCGGTGCCGGGGGCGATCAGCAGCTCGTTCGGCCCCCAGCCGCCGGTCGCATAGCTTTGCGCCTCGAGGAACTTCCAGCCGTTGACGATGGCATCGCGGTAGCGCGGCTCGCCGAGCTCGAGGTAGGCCATGGCCGCCGAGCTGAGCGCCATGACGTGGCTGTAGGCCTGGCGGCCGGCCAGCACGTTCTCGCCGCGCGCCAGCGGATCGAAATACGGCTTGTTGAGCAGGTATTTCACCGCCAGATCACGCACGCTGCGCTCGCCGGTCAGGTGCGCGGCGGTGAACAGGTTCTCCGAGACGATGTAGGTTTCATCATAGGGCGGGTTCTTCACGCCGATCCGGTCGCGACTGACCGGCGAGATGAACGGCAGCGCGCCGTGGATCACGCGCGGGATCAGCGAGCGCGCCGGGCGCACGCCGCTCAGGCGGTACGCGTCGATCAAGCCGATCATGTGCTTGTCGAGCACATAGGCGGGCCACATCTTCCAAGCGCCCTCGCCGGCATAGGGGACCGGGTTGGCATCGAGCGCGCGGCCGAAGCCGTGCACCAGTTCGTGCACCTTCGAGCGGCACGCCTCATCGCCGGTGCAGCGGCCGATGCGCGCGATGCCGGAGATGTATTGGCCGAGAGCGTGGCCCGGAATGAATCCCCCCGCGCCGTACCAGCCGCCCATGTCGATGCCGGGCGCGGGCAGGCCGGCGTGCTCCCGGTAGACCTGCAGCAGCCGGTCGTTGTCGAGGGCGAGGTAGTGCGCATGAATGAAGTCGTACTGCGCCTTCAGCGGACCGCCCGTGAGCCCAACGTCGCCATAGTCGAATTCGTGTAGCGGCTCGATGAGAGCGCTGCGGCCCGCCCCGGGCGCCGCCGGCGCCGGGCGCGCTCGTGCCCAGCGTGCACGCGTGCCGATGACCCCGAGTCCCGCCGCCATCGCGGCCGATTGCAGGAACATGCGGCGTGAAGTGGCTCGGTTCATGGTGACACCTCGAAATACAGTCGATTGAGCGCCGCGACGGCCGCGGCGGCGGACTCGCGGGTCTCGAGCGCCTGCTGCAGGCGCCGAGCGGCGCGGTCCTGGAAGGCCATGTAGCCGTCGTGACGCGGGCGCACCCAGGCACCCTCGAGCGTCGCGCGCGTATTGCGGAAGAAATCGAGCGTGGCCTGGTTGGCGAGCGCATTGCTCCAGGCGGCGCGGTGCGCCGGCTGACCGCCGCCGGCGAGGTACGGCCCGCACTGCGCTTCGGCCCCGGCCACCCAGCGGGCGAAGGCGGCCGCGGCGTCGGGTTCGGCGGAAAACGCCGAGACGGCGATGCCGGTGCCGCCGAGTGCCGAGCCGGCGCACGAGCCGCCGCGGGACAGCGGCGCGAGATCCGCAAACGCGATGCGCGCTCGGGGGGGCTCGAGCCTGGAGTAACTGACGTACCCGTAGATGAGCGGAGCGCACAGCACCGGGGAATCCGGCTCGGCCATCCGCTCGAGCACCGCGATCGGATCCTCGGCGCTGCAGCCCGCATCGAGGTGGGCCGCGAGTTCACGCAGACGTTCATAGGCTTCGCGGCCGGCCAATGGCTCGAACAGCTCCCCGCCGTGCGTGCGGGCCGGATGGCCGGCCAGTCCGCACAGAGTGAACAGCGCCATCAGATTATGCGGCGGACGCAGCGGGCACACCACGGCGCCCTCGGCCGCCAGCGCGAGCACGGCCGCCCAGTCCGGGGGCGGCGCGGCCAGGCGGTCCGCCCGCCAGGCCTGGACCTGGGCGGCCGCGTCGATCGGCAGCGCCCATAGCTGCCCGTCCCACCGGTAGCTCGCGAGCGAAGCTCCGAGCGCATCCGGGGCGATGGGCTCATCGAGCGGCCTGAGGCATCCCTCACGGGTCACCTGCCCGACGTGCGGATGATCGATCACGATGAGGTCGTACCGCGTGGCCAGCTCGGCCACGGGAAAAGACTCGAAATCCTGCAGCGAGCGCCGCTCCCATTCGATCCGCACACCGGTCCGCGCGAGCCACGCTGCCGCACACGCTGCCAGCGGCCCGTAGCCGCGCGGATGGTCCCAGGTCATGCCCCGCAGCAGAATCGACCGGTCTTTGCGCATTTCTCGTTCCCCTCGTCCGTCCCGCGGCCCCGCGCGACAGTCCGGTTGACATGGTTTGTCAACGAACATAGCATTTATCTGCAAACTATACGCGAGGAGCCGGGTTGAAGACAGTGCACGCGGACCGCGGCGCGCCGACGACGACCGCGGAGCGACCGCTGGAGGGGGTGTTGGTACTGGATTTCAGCCAGTTCCTAGCCGGGCCCTCCTGTTGCCTGCGGCTGGCGGATCTCGGTGCCGAGGTCATCAAGGTGGAGCGTCCACAGGGGGGGGATCTTTCCCGCCGCCTCTATCTCGCCGATCAGTCCTTCGGCGGGGACAGCGCGCTCTTTCACACCATCAACCGCAACAAGGAGAGTCTTGCCGCGGATCTGAAGGACCCGGCCGACCTGGAGCGGGTCAAGGCGCTGATCCGGCGCGCGGACGTGATGGTCCATAATTTCCGCCCGGGCGTGATGGAGCGCCTCGGCCTGGATTACGCGACGGTGGCGCAGCTGAACCCGCGGCTGATCTACGCGGCCATCACCGGCTACGGCACCGAGGGGCCCTGGCGCAAGAAGCCAGGCCAGGACCTGCTGGTGCAGGCGATGTCGGGCCTGGCGTGGCTGTCGGGTGATGCAACCCAGGGGCCGGTGCCCATGGGCGTGTCGATCGCCGACCTCATGGCCGGCGCGCATCTGTGCCAGGGCGTGCTTGGGCTGCTCGTGCGGCGCGGGCGCACGGGCCGGGGCGGCCGGGTCGAGGTGAGCCTGTTCGAATCTGCCATCGACATGCAGTTCGAGCAGTTCACCGCGTTTCTCAACGGCGACGGCCAGCAGCCGGCGCGCGATGCGGTCAACAATGCCAGTGTGTACATCGGCGCGCCCTACGGCCTTTACCGGACCGCCGATGGGTATCTGGCGGTGGCGATGACGCCCATCGACCGGCTCGGGGCGCTGATCGGCTGCGAGCCGCTTCGCACCTACACCGATCCGGCGCGCTGGTTCACCGAACGGGCCGCGATCAAGTCCATCCTCGCTGCCCACCTCGCCACGCAGACCACGGCGCACTGGCTGGCCATCCTCGAGCCGGCCGACATCTGGTGCGCCGAGGTGTTCACGTGGCCGCAACTGCTCGAGAGCGAGGGCTTCGCCGCGCTCGAGCTGACACAGCAGATCCACGACGGCGAACACGGAACTCTCACCACGACTCGCTGCCCGATCCGCATCGATGGACAGATCCTCACCCACCCGCGCGGAGCGCCGGCACTTGGCCGCGACACCGCGGAGGTTCTGCGCCGCTTCGAACTCGACGCACCGGGAGAATCGACATGATCGTCGAGCAGTTCTTCGAGGACTATGGCATCGGCACCGAACGGCGCACCTTCGGCCGCACCGTCACCGAGGCGGACGTCGTGACCCATGCCGGTCAGACCGGGGATTTCTTCCCGCACCACATGGATGCGGAGTGGTGTGCGCAGCAGCCCTTCAAGCGGCGCATCGCCCATGGCACGCTGGTGCTGAGCATGGGCATCGGCATGACGGCCTCCACCATCAACCCGCGATCCATGTCCTACGGGTACGACCGCGTGCGGTTCATTCGCCCGGTGTTCATCGGCGACACGCTCACGGTGACCGCGCGCATCAGCGAACGGCGCGGCCATCCCAAGCGCAAAACCCACGGCATCATCGTGGAGCAGGTCGAAATCGCCAACCAGCACGGCGAGATCGTGCTCGTCTGCGAGCACCTGTATCTGGTCGAGCGGCGCGAGGCGCTCGCATGAGACGGGGCGGCCCGCAGCCGTGAAGAGCGCGCGCGCCACGGCCATTGCGGCGGCGCTGTGCGGTGCGCTGCTCGCACGCGCAGCCACGGCGGCGCCCCTGCGCTTCGGATTCTCGAGCGCGGGGCTCAGCTATCCGTTCGCCGCAGCGATCGCCCGGGGCTTCCGCCAGGCGGCCGCCCGCGCGGGCGTCCAGGCCATCGTGCTCGATGCGCAGAACCGCGTGCAGAAACAGGCGAACGATCTGCAGGATCTCATCGCCGAGCGCGTCAACGGCATCGTGCTCATGCCACTCGATGCGGTCATCGCCGAGAGCTGGGTGAACCGCATCGCGCGGGCCGGCATACCGATCGTGGCGGTCGGCTCGCAGGTCGGCAATCCGCACCGGCGGCCGCTGCGCGAGGTCTATCCGAAGCTCGTTGCCCTGGTTACCCAGGACGAGACCGCTGCCGGCCGCGAGGCCGGGCGCCTCGCCGCGCAACTGCTGCCGCGGGACCACATCGCGCGCATTGCGATCATCCAGGGTGCGCCCGGCTTTCCGGAAGTGCTGCAGCGCGAGCGCGGCTTCGAGCAGGGGCTGCGCGAGACGCACGTGCGCTATCGGATCGTCGCACAGCAGCCCGGCAATTGGCGCACGGAAGACGCCGACGTCGCTTGCCAGAACATCCTCGAGGCCCACCCCCACGTCGATCTGTTCTTCAGCGAAGCGGACGACATGGCCGTCGGCTGCGCGCGCGCGGTGCGCTCGGCCGGTTCGCACGCGAAGCTGATCGGCATCGGCGGCTCGCGGCTCGCGATCCTCTCGCTCGAGGCCGGCCGCATCGACGGCACGGTCTGCTACCGGCCCCTGGAGCTCGGCGCGCTCGCCTTCGAGGCGCTCTACGAGGACGTGACGGGCAAGAAGCCGCTGCACGCAGCCTTCATTACCTACCGAACGCCCGGCATCACTCGCGCAAATGTCCGCGACTGCCACCCGCAGTGGTGAGCGGACATGCCGAGCGCCACGCAACCGCTGCTGTTCCTCGAGCATCTGGCGAAGATCTATCCCAACGGCACCGCCGCGCTGCGCGGGGTGGATCTGGCGGTGCGCACGGGGACCGTTCACGGCCTGCTCGGCGCCAACGGCGCGGGCAAATCGACGCTGATCCGCATTCTCTGCGGGGCAACGAGCGCGAGCGGGGGCACGATGCTCTGGCGCGGCCAAGCGGTGCGCTGGTCGAATCCGGCCGACGCGCGCGCTGCGGGCATCGCCACGCTGCACCAGCAGATTCCCCTCGTCGCCACTCTCTCGGTCCTGGAGAACGTGTTTCTCGCTCAGGCCGGCTGGGCGCGCCGCGGGCGCGATGCGCCCGCGCGGCTCGCGCGGCTGATGGACTCGATCGGCTATCACCTGCCGCGCGATGTCCCGGTCGGGACACTCGCCATCGGCGAGCGGCAGATGGTCGGCATCCTGCAGGCACTCGCCGCCGACGCGCGGCTGATCGTGATGGACGAGCCGACCGCCTCGCTCGCGGCGCCCGAGCGGCAGATCGTGCATCGCGCGATCCGCCGGCTCGCTGCCGAGGGGCGTGCGGTGCTGCTCGTAACCCACTATCTCGACGAGGTGCTGGCGCTCACGGACGCACTGACGGTATTGCGTGACGGAGCCGCGGTATTGAGCGCGGCAACCGCTGCCGTCGATGAAGGCGCGCTCGCCGCCGCCATAGCCGGACGGCAGGTTCACCGCACGGCCAGACAGGCCGTGCGCGCCGAGGCAAGAGTCGTTGCGGACATCGTCGGCCTGCACTCACCCGGATGTCTCGCGCCGTGCACGTTCAGCGTGCGCGCAGGCGAAGTCCTCGGCATTGCCGGATTCCTGGGCTCGGGGCGCAGCGAGCTGCTGCACGCCATCTTCGGCGCCGACCGCAGCGCACGCGGTGAGGTGCGCGTGCACGGCCGATCCGTCCCACACTCGCCGATCGCCGCGGTGCGCGCCGGCATCGCCCTGGTGCCGGAAGACCGTGCCGCGCAGGCACTGTTCCCGGCGCTGCCTCTGTGGCAGAACGTGACGCTGGCCCATCTGGCGCGCTTCTCGCGCTGGGGTATGTTTCCCCGCGCGCGACTCGAGCGCGAGGCCGCAGGCGATGCCGTGCGGCGGCTCGAGATCAAGACGCGCGATCTCGATGCCGGGGTCGGCGATCTGTCGGGCGGCAATGCCCAGAAGGTGAGCATTGCCCGCTGGCTGTGTGGCCCGACGCGGCTGCTGCTGCTCGATGAGCCGACGGCCGGCATCGACGTCGGCGCGAAGGCCGAGATCCTCGATCAGATGCGTGCGCTCACCGCCACGGGGGTGGCGGTCATCCTGGTCGACTCCGAGCTGAAGCTGCTGCTTCAGGAAGCCGATCGCATCCTCGTGATGCGCGAGGGGGCGATCGTGGCGGAGCGCACGGCCACAGGAACCGGCGAGGAGGAGCTCATCCGGCTCGCCGCCGGGGCCGCGCCCGGCGGCGGCGAGACGCGGCAGGTGCATACACAGTGAGAGGTTCGGGGGGGAGGATGCGACAGATGTTGGGCCTGCGCGAGGCGGGCGTGTATTACGCGCTGGCGCTGCTGGTGGCCGTGCTGACGGTGCTCACCGCGGCGCTCGGCCGGCCGAGCTATCTCAGCCCCGTCAATCTCGTCAACATTCTCTACCAGACCGCGCCGGTCGCCATCATGGGGGTGGCGATGACCGTGGTGCTGATCACCGGCAACTTCGATCTGTCGGTCGCGTCGGTGGCGGCGCTCGCCGCGGCCGTCAACATCCTGGTGATCGATCACGTGGGCTTCTGGCCCGCGATGATGCTCTCGCTCGCCACCGCTGGTGCGCTCGGACTGCTCAACGGCGCGATGGTTGAGCTGGTCGGCATCAACGCCTTCATCGTCACGCTCGGCACGCTCACCGCGAGCCGCGGTCTGGTGCTGGTGGTGACCAACGGGCGCTCCCTGATGGTCGGCACGCCCGCCGCGCTCACCGCCATGACCGGCTTCGAGAGCGGGCGCACTGCCGGCCTGCCTCTGCCAATTCTGTACATGACGGGATTTACGCTGGCGGTCTGGCTGGTGCTGCACTTCACCACGGTCGGCCGGCGCATCTATGCCGTGGGCGGCAATCCCGAGGCCGCCCGGCTTGCCGGCATCAACGTGCGCGGCTACAAGCTCGGCGCCTTCGTCCTCTCGGGCCTCGCGGCCGGCTTCGCCGGTGTCCTGTACGCCTCGCGGTTCGGCGCCATGAACCCCACCGCGTTGCAGGGCGAGGAGTTGACCGTGATCGCGGCGGCGATCCTCGGCGGCACGTCGCTCTTCGGCGGCGCCGGCAGCGTGCTGAAGACCGTCGCCGGGGCGCTGGTGCTGTACACGCTCACCAACGGATTCAACGTGCTGAACCTCGGCGCGAATTACCAGGGTCTGATCGAGGGTACGGTGCTGATCGCCGCGGCTGCGATTTACACCGTCGGCGGCCGGCGCCGCGCGCCGCGCGGAGAGCCGAGCGCCCCGCCGCCCGGCGCGCCGCACGTCCATCAGGCACAATCCCAGCCAGCCGTCCTCTGAGCTGAAAGGAGGTTGCATGACACACGATAGGCTGCTCAGTCTCGAGGAACGCCGCACCAAGTACTCCGTGCCGGCGCTCGAGAAGGGCCTCGACGTTCTGGAGTACCTTTCCGAGCAGGCCGTGCCGCTGACGCAGGCGCAGCTCGCCCGCGCGCTGAACCGCCAGGCCGGGGAGATCTTCCGCATGCTCGCCTGCCTGGAGAGCCGCGGCTACCTGCGGCGCGAGCCGACCACGGGCGCGTATTCGCTGACGCTCAAGCTGTTCGAACTGTCGCGCACCCACTCTCCCTACGAGGTGCTGCTGAAGGCCGCCCACCCGCTGATGCGCGGACTCGCCGAGGATCTGCGCGAGTCCTGCCACCTCTCGGTGCTGCACCGCGAGCGGGTGCTGGTGCTGGCGCAGGAGGAGAGCCCCAAGCCCTTTCGACTGTCGGTCGAGGTCGGCTCGCAGCACTCCCCCATGCACACCACCTCGGGCCGCGTGCTGCTGGCGAACATGCAGCCGCAGGACTGCGAGGAGCTGCTGACGCACGACCTGGAATGGCGGCGCGAGAAGCCCGCCGCGCGCGCGCAGTTTCTCAAGCGTCTCGCGGCAATCCGCGCGCGCGGCTACGAGCGATCGGAAGGCGAGCGATTCGTCGGCGGGCTGGATATCGGGGTCCCCGTCGGCTCGCCGGGCTCCTCCATCAAGGCGGCCCTCACCATCGCGACGCTGAAGGAGAAGAGCGGCCCGAGCCTCGAGACCATGCTGCCGGCGCTGAAGGCCTGCGCCGACGTGATTGCGGTGCACGCGGGGCTGAAGCCCGAAGAGGAGGAGCGCGGTGCGACGAATCCGCATAGCGGTCCGCAAGTTTGATCCGTTCGAGAACGCGCTGCGGCGGCAGTTCGCCGCGTTTGCGCGCGAGGACGGCGAGCCGCTCGAACTGGAACTCGAGCCGCTGGAGCTCAACGACCTGCATGCGCGGCTCCTCGAGCGGGGCGGTCTCGGCGACGGGTCGCTAGATCTGGCCTTCCTCTCGAGCGACTGGCTTGCCGAGGCGCAATCGAGCGGATTGATCGAGAATCTGCGCACCCACCTCGCGCACGCGCCGATCCCGGATTTTCCAACCGCCTGGAGCCCCTCGCTGGTGCGCCTTGCCGATTTCGCGGGCGGCCTCTGGGGGCTGCCGTATCACGACGGGCCGGAGTGCCTCATCTACCGCAAGGACCTGCTGCAGGCGTCCGGTCTGCCCGTGCCGGACACCTGGGAGGCCTTCCACGCCACCGCCCGGCGGTTGCACGCGCCGGAGCGGGAGCTCTACGGCACCGCGCTCGCGCTGTTTCCCGACGGCCACAACGGCTTCTACGATTTCTGCATTCACGTCTGGTCGCGCGGCGGTGAGCCGTTTGGCCCGGGCGCCCGGCCGCAGCTGCGCTCGCCGCAGGCTGAGAGCGCGCTCGATTTCCTGCGCCACCTCGCGCGCGATGAGGCGGCGATCGCGCCCGGCGCCCGCAGCCTCGACAGCGTCAAGGCGGGCCTGCTGTTCTGCGCGGGGAAGGTGGCGCTGATGGCCAACTGGTTCGGGTTCGCAGCGCTCGCCGAGACCTGGAGCGAAAGCCGGGTCAGGGGCCGCGTCGAGGTCGCGCCGCTGCCGATGGGGCCCGGCGGGCGCAGCGTCTCGCTGAACGTCTTCTGGGTCATCGCGCTCGCCTGTGGCGCGCGGCAGAAGGATCTCGCCTGGTCCTTCCTGCGCCACCTGGCCAGCGCGCCGATGGATAAACTCACGACGCTCGAGGGCGCCATCGGCGTGCGCCGCTCCACCTGGGCGGACGCGCAGGTGAACCGGCTCGTTCCTTTCTATCACAAGCTCGACGCCCTGCACGAGCACGCCCGGGAGCTGCCTTTGCATCCGCGCCTCGCCGAGGTCTCGCATGTGATCGACGAGCTGCTCGCGCGCGCACTTGACACCGAGGAGCCGAGCCGGCTGCTGCTGTGTGAGGCGCAAAAGCGGCTCGAGGCCATCCTGCAATGACCGAGTGGAACGCATCCGGGCTGCGCCAGCGGCATCCCCTGCCGAGCGCCCCCCGGCCCATCGTGATCATCGGTACCGGCGGCATCGTCAACGATGCGCACCTGCCGGCGTACCGCAAAGCCGGTTTCCCGGTGGCGGGCGTGTTCGACGTCGATACGGACAGAGCGCGGGCCACCGCGCAGCGCTGGGGGATCGGGCAGGTGTACCGCTCGCTGGCGGAAGCGGCCGCCGTCGAGGGGTGCCTGTTCGACGTGGCTGCCCCGCCGGTGGCGCATCGCGCCATCCTCGCGGCCCTGCCGCCCGGGGCGGCGGTGCTGATCCAGAAGCCCCTCGGACTCGACTTGGCGCAGGCCACCGCCATTCGCGCGGTCTGTCGCGAGCGGCGCCTGGCGGCCGCGGTCAACTTCCAACTGCGCTTCGCGCCGATGATGGAGGCCATCGCGGCCGCGGGCGAGCGCGGGCTGCTCGGGCGGCTCATCGACATCGAAGTGCACCTCAGTCTCGTGACGCCCTGGGAGCTGTTCCCCCATCTGATTCCCAATCCGCGTGTCGAGATCGTCTCACACTCGATTCATTACCTCGACACCATACGGGCGCTCGCCGGCGAGCCGCGCGGGGTCCTCGCCCGGACCTACCATTACCCGGGCAGCGAACTGGCGCAGACACGCACCTCGGCGATCCTCGACTACGGCCCGGAGCTGCGCGTGACGCTCTCGATCAATCACCACCATGACTTCGGCCGCCGGTTCCAGGACGCCACTTTCCGTCTCGAGGGGGAACGCGGCGCGGCGCTGGTGAAGCTCGGTCTGCTGCTCGACTATCCGCGCGGCGAGCCCGATGAGCTGTGGATCGCCCCGCGCGGCGGCGCCTGGCAGGCCGTACCGCTCGACGGCGCCTGGTTTCCCGACGCGTTCATCGGCACGATGTCCAACGTTCAGCGCTACGCCAGCGGCGAGGACGAAGTGCTGCGCACTTCCGTCGAAGACGCCTGGCACACGATGGCGCTGGTCGAGGCGTGCTACCAGTCCAACGAGGCGCCGGCGACCCCCGTTCCCCAATCATGACGTCGAAGACTCCAGAGCAGACATGTCCAGTACCGCAATCAGTTTGAATGGCAAGCAGGCGTTGGTGACCGCCGCCGCGCAGGGCATCGGGCGCGCGAGCGCGCTGGCGCTTGCTGTGGCGGGTGCACGCGTCCTCGCCACCGACATCGACGAGGCCGGACTCGCCTCGCTCACCGGGCATGGCATCGAGACCTGCCGGATGGACGTTCGCGACGACAAGAGTGTCGCTGCTGCGGTGGCGCGGGCCGGCAGCGTCGACATTCTCTTCAACTGCGCCGGCTGCGTGCACCACGGCACGATTCTCGAGAGCACCGATGAGCAGCTTGATTTCGCCTACGAGCTGAACGTCAAGGCGATGTTCCGCACGATTCGCGCCATCCTGCCCGGAATGCTCGAGCGCGGCGACGGCTGCATCATCAACATGGCCTCCGTGGCGAGCAGCGTCAAAGGCGTGCCGGTGCGCTGCGTGTACGGAACGACCAAGGCGGCCGTGATCGGGCTGACCAAGTCCGTGGCCGCGGATTTCGTCGGCCGCGGCATCCGCTGCAACGCGATCTGTCCGGGCACCGTGGAGACGCCCTCGCTCGAGGGGCGGCTGCGCGCCCAGGGGGACTACGAGCGCACGCGCGCCGCTTTTGTCGCACGCCAGCCGATCGGCCGGATCGGCCGCGCGCAGGAAATCGCCGATCTGGTGGTCTACCTCGCCGGCGCCACCTATACAACTGGCCAGATCCACGTGATCGACGGCGGTTGGAGCCTGTGAGCCGCCGCTCGCGTCCGTCCCGAACTGAACCTCACCGGAGCCTCCGCACATGCCCTGCAAACGCCAGCCCTTCAGCGGGCGGGATCTCAGCGCAGCCCTGAACATAGCCGATCTGCGCGAGGTGGCGCGCCGCCGCGTGCCGGGTTTCGCGTTCGAGTACGTGGAAGGCGGCGCCGAGGACGAGGCGACGCTCGGCCGCAACCGCGAGGCCTTCGCGGCGCTGCGCTTCGTTCCGCCGACGCTCATCGACACCGAGGGCCGCACTCTCGCGATCGAGTTGCTCGGCGCGCCGTGCAGCGCGCCACTCGCCATCGCTCCGACGGGGCTGAACGGCATGCTGCATCCGGACGGCGACATCGCCCTCGCCCGTGCCGCCGCCGCCGCCGGCATTCCATACACCCTGAGCACGGTCTCGACGACGCTGCTGGAGGATGTAGCCAAATATGCCGGGGGTCGCCTGTGGATGCAGCTGTACGTCATGCGCAACCGTGCGATCGCCGAAAACATCATGCACAGGGCGGCCGCCAGCGGCTACGAGGCGCTGCTGTTTACCAGTGACGCCAATGTGTTCGGGAACCGAGAATGGGACAAGCGCAATTACCGCAGTCCCGGGCATCCGCGGTTGCGCGCAGCGATCGACACGTTGCGCCACCCGCGCTGGCTGACACAAGTGCTGCTGCGCCGCGGCATCCCGCGCTTTCGCAACATCGAGACCTTCCTGCCTCCCGGGGCCGCCAGCGCGGTCGGCGGCAGCACCATCATCCCGCAGATGTTCGCGCCCACCATCACGTGGGACGACATCGCATGGATCCGCGATCACTGGCCGCGCAAGCTGTTCATCAAAGGTGTACTCAGCGTCGCCGATGCGCGCCGCGCTGCGCAGCTCGGCTGCGACGGCGTCGTGCTCACCAACCATGGCGGCCGTCAGCTCGATTACTGTGTCGCGCCCATCGAGATGCTCGCGCAGATTGCCGCCGCGGCCGGCGATCGCATGACCGTGCTGATCGACAGCGGCTTTCGCCGCGGCACGGATATCGCCAAGGCGCTCGCGCTCGGCGCCGATGCGGTGATGATCGGCCGCGCCACGCTCTATGGACTCGCCGCGGCTGGCGAGCCCGGTGTGCGCCGCGCGATCGAGATGCTCACCGTCGAGCTTGACCGGGTGCTCGGGCAGCTCGGCTGCCGCTCGGTGAGCGATCTCGGGCCGCACCTGCTGCACACCTCAGGGGCAACGGGCGGAAGCTGAAACGGCGGCTGCGCCCTCAGGCCGCCGCGCCGAGCACCTTGCCCGGATTGAGGATGTTGTACGGATCGAGGGCTGCCTTCAGTGTGCGCATCAGCGCGATTTCCTCCGCGGTGCGCGAGCACGACAGATAATCGCGCTTCTGCAGGCCGATGCCGTGCTCTCCGGAGACGGACGAGCCGGGACGCTTGCGCAGCGGTCCGTAGACGTGCTCCGCGATCTCCTGATGCGTCTGCGGCGAGCCGTCCTGGACCCCGACCATCACGTGCAGATTTCCATCGCCGAGGTGGCCCCATACCACGAAGCGGCACCCGCTTCCCCAGCGGGCGGCGAGCGCGCCCCGCACCTCCTCGAGGTACCCTGGCATCTCGTCGATCTTGAGGCTCACATCGAACGCCGCGACCGGTCCCTCGCGCGTAACCTGCGACACGTCGTCGCGCAGGCTCCACATGGCCTTGCGCTCGGTGTCCGATTTGGCGATGACGGCATCGGATACCTCGCCCGCTTCGAGGGCTCCGGCGAGCACGTTCTCGAAATGCTCCTGATCGGCGCCCGGGTTCACACCGCGCGTCTCGACCAGCACGTAGAACGCGTGACCATGCGGCAAAACCGGTCGGCCCGCCGCAGGCGTCGTCGTCACCAGACGATAGAACTCCGCCCACATCACTTCGAAAGACGATAGCGAGCCTCCTAACTCGCGCTCCAGACGCTGCAGCAGGCGCGGCAGGTGCTCGAATGCTTCGACCGCGAGGAGCGCGAGGTTTTCACTCAACGGCTTGGGGCGCAGCCGCAGCACGGCGCGCGTCACGACGCCGAGGGTGCCTTCCGATCCGATGAACAGCTGCTTCAGATCATAGCCGGCATTGTTCTTGATCAGCGTGTTCAGGCCGTTGATCACCGTGCCGTCCGCGAGCACCGCCTCGAGCCCAAGGACCATATCCCGCATCATTCCCCACCGCAGCACGCGGTTGCCGCCCGCGTTGGTGGCGATGGTTCCCCCGAGTGTGGCCGAGCCGCGCGCGCCGAGATCGAGCGGCAGGAGCAGGCCGTGCGCTTCCGCGGCCTCGCAGGCCCTTTGCAGGATGCAACCGGCCTGTACGCGCATCACACGATTGATCGGATCGATCTGCTCGATCGCGTTCATGCGCTCGAGCGACAGGGCGAGCGCGCCGTCGGCGTGCGCCCCGTCCACCAGTCCCGTGCACCCGCCCCAGGGCACCACCGCCTGACCGGCCGCATGTGCGTTCTGCAGGATGAGCGCGACTTCGGCCGTCGAGCGCGGCCGCAGCACCGCCAGCGGAGCGCCCAAATCGACCGCGAGGCCATGAGTTTGTGCGGCGTCGCGCGCCTCGATCGCGGCCGCGCCGTGCAGCACGGCGTCCGCGCCGAGCGCGGCGCGCAGCTGTTCGACCAGTTGGCTCATGGGACTCGACTTCCCGCCACGCGTGCGGCATTAAATATTATAAATATCATGAGTCGGGGTGCCGCCAGCGTCAAGCCGCCCACGCTGTTGGGTGGCGAGCGACCTGCGGCCATGCCGATTCGCCATGTGCCGCGGCCATGGAGCGTTATACTGGCCGCCGTCAACCCACCCAAGAGTAGGCCACCGATGCGACCGAGGACGCCCGCTTCGTCCGCCAGCGCCCCGGGCAGGAAGGCCCTGCGGCTGCACGGAACCATCGCGCGTGATCTCGGCGTACGCATCGTATCGGGGCGGCTGGCCCCCGGGGGCGTGTTGGACGGGGAGATCGCCGCCAGTGAGCAGCTGAAGGTCTCCCGGACCGCCTACCGCGAGGCGCTGCGCATCCTCGCCGCCAAGGGTCTCGTCGAGTCGCGTCCCAAGCTCGGCACCCGGGTCAGCGATCCCGGCAGGTGGCACCTGCTCGATCCGGACGTCGTGTCGTGGATCTTCAGCACCACGCCGGATGCGCGCCTGCTGAACGCGCTGTTCGAGCTGCGCACCATCGTCGAGCCGGCCGCGGCTGCGCTCGCCGCGACGCGCCGCAGCAAGGAGCAGCTGCGCGCGATGCGCCAGGCGCTCGAGAACATGGCTACGCGGTCGCTCGCCATCGAGGCGGGGCGGCAAGCAGACCGGGCGTTTCACACCGCGTTGCTGGCTGCCTCCGGCAACCCGTTTCTCGCCTCGCTCTCGAGCGGCATCGCCGCCGCCGTCACCTGGACCACGATATTCAAACAGCGCGCCGCGCCTCTCAGCCGCGATCCGTTGCCCGATCATCTGCGGGTCTACGAAGCGGTGGAGCGGCGCGATCCGGCGGCCGCACGCGCGGCGATGACGGATCTGGTGCGTCTTGCGCTGCTTGACACCACCGGCGGCGGATCGCGCGGCAGGCAGCCGCTCAGGAGGCGAGCAACTGCTCGTCCTGCACGGCGCCGGTAGCGCGGTATCCCCACAGCGCATAGAAGAGAACGTAGCCGTAGCAGACCCACGGCAGAATGTACGACCAGTGCAGGCCGATCGTATCGGCCAGCACGCCCTGCAGTTCCGCGAGCGCGCCGCCGGCAATCGCCATGATGAGCAGCCCCGAGCCCTCTTCGGTCAGGGGCCCGAGGCCGCGGATGCCGAGGGTGAAGATCGTCGGGAACATGATCGAATTGCACAGTCCCACCGCGAGCAGGCTCCACATGGCCACATGACCGGTGGAGAGGATCGCGACGCCGACCAGCACGAGCGCCCCGATCGTCACGGTCGCCAGCACCCGCTGCGGGCGCATCCAGCGCAGAAACCACGAGCCGACGAACCGCCCGGCCATTGCCCCGCCCCAGTAGAGCGTGAGGTAATCGGCGGCGCGCGCGTGCGACATCGCGCCGATCGAGGGTTGTGACATGAAGTTCACCAGCGTCGAGCCGATGCCGACCTCGCAGATCAGATACAACGCGATCGCCGGCACCCCGAACACCAGGTTGCGGTGCCGCCAGAGGCTCTGTCCGGCGCGCTCGGCACGCGCTGCGCGCCGCGTATCCTTGCCGAGGTCCGGCAGCTGCACCCGCCACACCAGTAGCGCCAGCGCCAGCAGCACCGCCGCGATGATCGCGTAGGGCAGCTCGACGGTGTGCACCCCTGCGGCGTGCTGCGCGGCCGTGAGGTGATGCGCGGCGCTGCGGGCAGCGCCGCCGCTGTGGTCGAGAATCAGCAGACTGCCGAACAGGGGGGCGAGCATCGTCCCGGCGGAGTTGAACGCCTGCACCAGATTGAGCCGGCTGGAGGCGGTCTGCGGTGGGCCGATCACCGCCACGTACGGGTTGGCGGCCACCTGCAGCAGCGTGATCGAGGCGGCAAGCAGGAACAGCGCGACCAGGAACAGTCCGAAAGACTCGAGCATGGCCGCAGGGATGAACCCGGCGGCGCTCACCGCCATGCCGAGCAGGCCGACGACCACCGCGAGCTTGTAGCCGGTGCGCTCGAGGATCTTCGCCGAGGGCATGGCCATGACCAGATAGGCGAGGAAGAACACGAACTGAATGAGCAGGACCTGCGCGTAGTCCAACCGGAAGGCGGACTTCAGGTGCGGGATGAGGATATCGTTCAGGACGGTGGCGAACCCCCACATGAAGAACACGGTCGCGAGCACCACGAGGGCTGCCGTGTACTTCTGCGGCGTGTCCGCCTGCGCCTGCGCAACGCCTGTATCGCCGCCAATCATGACTGCCATGCAAAGGGCTCCGGATCGGGAGGCTCTGCCCTGAGCACGCGGTGCGGCGTCACGGCTCCCCCATTAATCAGACAATAAGGAGCGGCCCGGCCGGCTGTCAAGCGCTGCCATTTACTCAGACATATTGCGACGCCTTGCACTATGATTTGTGCCGGCCATCAGGCTTAAGTCAGGCAGGAGTGTCCATGTCGTTGCGTCTCGTGCAGATCGAAGCGGAAGGGCAGCGCTGCGTCGGCGCTCTGGCGGACGCCGGGCACGCCGAGCGGCTCGCGGATGCCCCGAGCATCTATGCGCTCGCCACCGCGGCCATTGCCGAGGGCACGAGCCTCGCGCAGGCAGTCGAGCGCCGGCGCACGGGACGGCGGGTAGCACTTGCCCGCGCGCGGCTGTTGCCGCCGATCGAACATCCGGACCCGGCCCACCTGTACCTGACCGGCACGGGGCTGACGCATCTCGGCTCGGCCGAGAGCCGCGACAAGATGCACGCGCTCGCCAAGACCGAGGCCGGCCAGACCGACTCGATGCGCATCTTCCGCGAGGGCCTCGCGGGCGGCAAGCCGGCTCCGGGAGCCGTCGGCGCGCAGCCGGAGTGGTTCTACAAGGGCGACGGCTCGAGTGTGGTGCCGAGCGGCGCGCCGCTGATCTCACCGGCATTTGCGCTCGACGGGGGCGAGGAGCCGGAAATCGCCGGCATCTATCTGATCGATCCGGCGGGCGCACCCCGGCGGCTCGGCTTCTGTCTCGCCAACGAATTCTCCGACCACATCACCGAGCGGCACAACTATCTGTGGCTCGCGCACTCCAAGCTCCGCCCGGTGGCACTCGGCGCCGAACTGCTCACCGGCGCGCTGCCGGCGGACGTGCGCGGCATGAGCCGCATCTACCGCAACGGGCGTCTGTTGTGGGAGAAGCCGTTCCTGACCGGCGAGGCGAACATGTCGCACTCCATCGCCAACCTCGAGCACCATCATTTCAAATACGCCAACTTCCGCCGGCCGGGCGACCTGCACGTGCATTTCTTCGGCACGGCGACCCTGTCGTTCACCGATCAGGTCCGCGCCGAGCCGGGCGATGAGTTCGAAATCAGCGCCGACGCGTTCCTGCTGCCGCTGCGCAACTCGCTGGCACGCAGCATGGCGCAGTGTGTGATGCCGCAGCCGCTGTGAGCGCGCGCCACCTTGCGCGGGGCGCGCGCCCGCACGGTTCAGTCCGGTCTGCCGAGCCGCAGCTCGCCGTCGAAGCGGTGCGGCCAGCGTGGCAGCTGCGCGGCGCGCAGCTCCTCGGGCAGCAACGCGTCCGGAAACCCCTGGTAACACACCGGGCGCAGAAATCTCTCGATGGCCAGAGTACCGACCGAAGTGCTGCGTCCGTCGGAGGTTGCCGGAAACGGCCCGCCGTGCACCATCGCGTGACAGACCAGATC
>JAKAYU010000248.1 GCA_021809525.1 Pseudomonadota bacterium
CACTCCTGTGCTGCGGCGAGGAAGCTCTTGGCGGTGATCTCCACCGCGACGGGAGCACGCCAGTCGGAGGCATACCACTCGACCGTCCAATTGGAGCGCTTCGCCCACGTCATGAGCGCCGCGCGCATCCGCTCACCGGCGGCGATTTGCCACACCTGCCACGGATCCCGAGGACCGCTGGCAGCCTTGTCGTGAGAGGCTGCGACTGCGGAGGCCGTGATGTGCATGGCCGGAGTCGATCTCGGCGGAAAATGGTGAGCGATGGGCGGCATGGCGAACTGCGGACTGATGGGAGCTGGTTTCCCCTTCTCCGCCGCCCGGGCCCGTTGGGCACCGCGCGCCCCGTGAACGTGAGCAAGCCCAGGGAAGATCTGCACCCGTTCGGTCGCCGGGCCTACGATCACCGCAAGCCCCGCGGAAGATGCCGCCGTACGCAAGCGAGCCGCCCATGGCGTCTCGGCCGCCGGCCAGTCGTGCTCCACATCGGCCGATACCCGACATCCCTTGCTCGGCGGCGAGTGCCAGGCGAGCACCGTATGCGGATCAATCCCCGGTGCGACGCGCACCGCATAGGGCGCCGGCACGATGTCAGCAACCGCGGTCCATAGCGGCGCGACGCAGCGCGCCGATGCGTGCGCCTGATAGCTGCCCGCGCAGGCCAGAAGGGCAATACTCGCCAGAGTGACCGCGTGCGACCGGCGGGTCTGAATATGATGATGCATGGTGAAATAACCTCAGAATCAACCGTTGGTATGTCGGCACGTCACGCTGGCCGCATCGCTGCCCACCCCATCAATGAGCCGCAGTTGCGAGGGCAAGCTGTCGACGATGTAGTAGCCGTTCTTGAAGCGGCTGTTGAGCAAATACGTCTTGCCTTCGAGCCCGAAGATCGCCGGCAGATCGTGATAGACGATGCCAGGGGGCATCTGTATGTACGTGTGGCCTTTGTACGCGAACACCCGCTCGGGCAGGAAAGCTCGCGCACGACGCCGCTGCGCTCCCTGCCAGAAATGCCCATCCGGGTGGCACACATACCCAAAGTCAATTTGCGTAGGGTTCATCCTCGCGACACGCTGCCCGATCGCCCCGGAATCCGCGACGGCAGGGGCTGCGGGCACGGCTGGTGCCACGGGCGGCGGACTCTCCGAGCTCGGCGATGAAGCACCACTCTGCGGAGAGTTCGGGTTGTAAAAGCCCACCATCGGGATGTAGCCCTTGGAATCGCTCACCAACGTGAGGTAGTAGAGATGTCCCTTCCCATGCGCGCTTTCGGCCGCAATCATCAGGTTCGTGGTCAATCCCGCCTCGACGGGCTTCAACACGACACTGTCTTGTCCGCCTGCATGGATCGCCTGGGCGAGCCAGCGCACCGAATCACCGATCGCGATGTTCACGATGCGATCGCCCGCCATCAGGTTGATGACGCACAGGTGCAATGGCGCACAGGTCACCGTGGGGCGGTTCTCCCCGTAGGCGTAGAGCACTTCTCCATCGCCCCCGAGCAATGCCGGGGCGATTCCCGCCGCTCCCCACTCGGCGCTCGCCGCCGCCAGGGTGTCGGCGTTGATCGGCGATGAGCTCGTATGCGCGGCAATCGCCTGACTCGGTACCGACGAGTGTGCGGTGCCTACCAGCTTCAATCGCTTTCCCGAATCGACTCTCCCGGCGCCTACACTGGGCTGAAAGACTGCGTGCGCGCGCAGTTTCAAAGGGGATGAGGACATCCGTGGTGACGGGGGAATGTACGGTGGCGGAGCCGCCGCAGTGAGTGTGATCCGCTCCTCCTGACCGCTCCGGGAAATCGCGTACGTCATCGGTTGGGCGAGCGTGAATACGAGCCGCGTACGGCTCCCGGAGTGGACCGCGACAATCGTTTTTACGAACCCCGCGTGGGACTCGATTCGGTCTGACGGCAGGGCGAGCATCGTGTCCGGAAGATCAACGACGAGCCGTGACGGGTGACGCATGACAAAGGAGCGCGCCGCCGGCGCCGGTCCTGACAGCCGCAGTGTCACTCGCGCCGTGGTGCGCGAACCAGCGGGCGGCGTGATGGACATCAGCATCACTGGACTTGCCGCCGAATGCACTTCGGGTCGTGCGGATGGCGCGGGGACGGCGGCGCTGGCCTGGACGAAGGCCGCAATGGTCAACAGGAGACAGGCGGTCGCCGATGTCGTGCCCGGCATGGGGACGGTGATTTTCACTGGAAAGCTCCTAATCGCGCGCGTCGTAAGCGGAAAGGATCATGGTCTTGTTGACCATGACGTTGAAGGTGAAGCCGGGACGAATGATGAGCGTCGGGGCCACGTTGAGATTGCGTTCGAGCAGTTGCGCGGCGACCTGGTTGATTGAATCCGCCGCCGCCCCGGCGGCGGTCTGCCCGGCATTCTGCGACTGAAGAACACTCGAGCTTTGCGGCTGCGACAGTTGCGCCGCCACCCCGAGAGCACTCATGAGAATGGCTGACCCGAACGTGCGCAGGTAATGGTTGTGGACGAGATCACGCAACCCGGCTTGCCCCTGACCGTTGACCCCTTCCATGCGCTTCAGATCCACCGTGGACCCATTCGGCAGAATCAGCTCATCCCACGCCACGAGCACGCGACTCTGTCCGTACCCGACGTTTGAGGAATACTCCCCGACGAGGCGCGTGCCCTGCGGGATCAGCACCACATCGGGGTGGAAGCTGTCGTAGACGGCCTGGCGCACCTCGGCCGTGACGGTGCCCGGGAGGTTTGAGTTGATAGCCGTGACGAGCACGGCCGGGATCACCGAGCCTGCGACGAGTTCATGCCGGCCGAGCGCGGGAATCTCGGCATCCGGCAAATAGCCGCCGGCCTCCGCGCGCCGGTGCAGGAACGATTCGTTCGCGTTCGTGCTCGCGCCCGCGGATTTGTGCCCGAGGAGCGCGCGTTGCATATCGAGCAACGAACGCGCGCCGTTCAAAGCATGATCCAGTGCCCCGGCGGCACCGCTCGCGGAACTCGTGCCCCCCGCGGTCCCAGCGGTGCCCTTCGCGCCGCCCGCCCCGCCGCCATCGAGCGGCTTGGCGGTGAGCGCGGCCCGCGCGGTCGCCTGCGCGTTCTCGAGACGCTGATACTTTTGCCGCTGCACCCAGGCGGCGTATTGCGCCTGCGGAGTCTGAGCCTGCGGCCCGCCGGGACCGGGCTCGGCCCCGGCCGCAAAAGGCGATGAGCTCTTCCCGGCGGCACCGGCGGAGGCAGATGGGCTTGCGCCATTCGCCGCCGTGCCGCTCGAGGAAGTGCCGGGACCAAGCCCCGTCGTTGAGGTCGCGCTCGCCGGACGCGCCGCCTGCGTGAGTCGCCGCGCGAGCGCGGACTGCTCCTCGGCACGGGCATGGGCGATCATGATGGCCGTGGCGGGCCTCACCACGCCGACGTTGCCACCGCCGCTGGTGTAGGGTTGCACGGGCTTTCCCGTCGGCTTACTCCCAGCGGTTAGGATTCCGACCAGAATGAGGCCGACGAGCCCAATGCCGATCGCCATCAGCACGACACGGCTCTTTTTCGAGAGCCGCTTTCCGCCGCTCACAGGTGCGGCGCGCAGCTTCGGCGCACCGCCGACGGTGCCGGCCGCGGGCGCTTTGCCGGCAGACGAACCATCGAGTTCGGTGTACAGGTCTTTCTCGCTCATCGATGCTCTGCCTTTCAGGGTTGCGAGGACCCGGCGGAGGACGCATTTCCATTCGCGGAATCGCTGGAGGCAACACCCGAGGAACCGATGATGCGAGTCCACGTGACGGACTTGATGTAGAGCCCGAGCGGATTGGCGAGCATGATCTGTGGGTTGTCGGCAATCTTCGGGTTACGCGCGACGGTTACGTCCGCCTTCCATTCCGATGAGGTGGTCTGGCTGCTGTTCGCCTGTGAGCGCGCTTGGATCCAGGTCGCCTCATAGGTGCCGAGGCCGTTGGTCAACGCCCCCAGGGGCAGGAAACTCGTGAAATCGACCTTCACTGTCGCGCCGGTGAAAGGAGAATGCGCGGCATACCAGGTGTTGAGGTAGTTCGCGGTCGCGGTATCGGTCATCGCAAAGACGCGGCTCAAAAGCATGTTCTGCGCCGCTTGGTCGCCGAGTTGCGTCCGTGCGTTCCACAGCCACTCGGCTGTCTCGGCTTCGACGATGCGTTGATCGGTCGGAGATGCGGCCGAAGGCATGCCGAAGGCGATCGGCGAGCCCATGCTTCCCAAGGCGATGACGTAGGGCTCGATCTTGCTCTGCGCGCCGATGTGCGCGATGCCCACTACGGCCACGAGTGCCACGGCGAGCGCAGCAAACGCCGCCCGTCGCCAGTTCGTCGCGCGCGCGAGCGCATCCCCATAACGCTCATCCCATTCGCGCCGCGCATCGAGATAGGGGTTATGCCCATGCTCGGGGGTCCCCGCAGAAGATGATGCGACAGGAGAAGGTGAGGTTGTTTTCTTGAACATGAGAAAGCCCAGCGTCTCTGACTCCCTGTTCTCGGCCACCCGGGCCCCGTGCCGGGGAGCAGCCCCTGCGCGCCG
>JAKAYU010000249.1 GCA_021809525.1 Pseudomonadota bacterium
TCCGATCTACTTTCCGCCCACTCGCCGGTGATTCGGGCGATCAATGAGCAGACTTTGGTGTACTGGGTCGCTGCCATGACCGCGAGAGAGGTATGGCCTGCCGCCCGTTCTTCAGTGAGCAACTGCCAGAGCAGCGCACGCGCGCTGCGCAGATGCTCAAGGGTCGATACGCCTTCTTCCGCGACCTGCGCGCCGAGTTCGAGTCGGGCGACTATGGCGCGAGCGCTCGGCTTGAGCGCCTCTCGGATTTCTTCGGGGCAGTGGCGTTTCCAGTGGCGCGCGACGGCGTCATGCGAGAGATTGAATCGGCGCGCGACAGCGGCGAACGAATCGCCCTTCGCGAGCAGGAGCTCGACGTGGGCGCGCTCCGCAGAGTTACAGACCGTGCATTGCTTGCGGCGCGCCATTAGCTACGGCCTTTTTGCTGATTGTGGTCATTTGTCCTAGGTGCGTGAAAACGACGCACCATGCCGCACCATCATAGTGTCGGGGTTGTGTCAGATAAATTGGAAGGATTCCAACGTAACTCCGCATCGAGCGCCTCGAGGTCGGCCGCCAGTCTGATGCGGTTGACGTGCCAGGCAACCGTGCTTGGCGCGAGGTATACGCCGCGACCCTTCAGGTGCCACTGGATTTGTTTTGCCGTCAACTGGCGGCCCAGCGGGTGCGCCCGCGAATGCTCGAGCAGGATTTGCCGGATTAGTTCGCGTGTGCGGGCGCCCCGGGCGGCCGCGATTCGATTACGAGGCATGAAAGCCTCCTTGGGTACGGAATAGGTCACGCACAGCGCGCTCTGAGAGCTTCAGTGCCGTTGCGATGTCCAGGGGGGTCAGGCCACGGGCGGCAAGTTCCACGGCAGCAGCGCGTAGTACAGCGCGCTCGGGGTGGCGATGGGCGCCGGCATCAGTGCCGAGGTCGGGGTCGGGATCGAGCAGCCGCAGCGCGCGACCTAATGCGTCGTAGGCCGCCGCAGTCCAGCCGTGTTCCAGGTCGAAACGTGCACGTTCGAGCAGGTCGCGCAGGCCGGGATCGGTCAGCGCGGGGTCAGCGAGAAGGTGATCGAGCCGGGCGGCGATGTCGACGATGCCACCGGCTTCGCCGGGCTGATCGAGGAGCCGCAGAAGGTCGGCATGGGCGGCGATGATCTCAAGGTCGATCATGCGACACCCCGCAGGACGCGATATAACGCGCCAGGAGCGGCGAGCGCCGCGGCAGTGTCAGGGTGCGGGCAGCGGGCGAAGGCGGCGCCGGGAGGCAGCGCCGGGGGGGTCAGTCGATACGCGCGAGAGCGTTGCGCACGGCCGCGGCGGTCCAGAGCTTGCCGCGCGGCGTGGTGACGTTGCGGTCGTTGAGATAGGCAGCGATCTGCCGCAGTGATGTGCAGCCGACAGCGCGCGCGGCGGCAATCTCCGGGGCGATCAGCCGAGCATACTCGCGCGCCTTGGCAACGATGACAGAGCGCCCCTTGGCCGCTGCTGCGGGTTGATATGCCGACAAGTCTCGCGGTGTGCCCAGCGGAAGCCCCCGCGCCTTGCGCGCCTGCAATGCCGCCCTGGTGCGTTGGCCGATCACTTCGCGCTCGTGCTGCGCGAGCACGGCCAGCAGGCCGACGGTGAGCGTATTGGCCTCGGGAAGATCGACCGCCTGGAATTTGACGCCGCTGTCGCGCAGGTTCATGAGAAACGCGGCGTTGCGGCTGAGGCGATCCAGCTTCGCCACCAGTAGCGTCGCGCGGGTCTGCCGGCAGCGCAACAGCGCTGCCTGCAATTGCGGGCGCTGGTTCAATTTGCCGGATTCCACCTCGACGAACGAGGCGAGCTCTACGCCACCATGCTGCCGCAGGTGGGCACCAACGGCCGCCTTCTGCGCCTCGAGGCCGAGGCCCGAGCGGCCCTGCTGCACCGTGCTCACGCGGTAGTAAGTCACAAACTTGGACTTTGGCGGCACCATGTATTGAGTCTCTGAACGAGCGTTGAGAGACACTATACACTGACCATTTCATGGTGGCAAGGCGGCAGGCGCGGGCAGGCCAGCGGGTCGGCGCGGGCGCGGGGAGCGGGGGCGCTGTTTTTTGGACCCGGGTTGCGAGGTTTGCGACGTTGGATAGCCTGCATGGAGACTTTGGAGACTTTCTCCTGTAAGTACCGTTAGGCGCGCGCGGGCGCGTGCGCGCGCGCGTATACGGGGGAACCAGGTAAAAGTCACCAAAGTCACCAAAGTCAGCAAGGGGGGCAAGATGGCTCATTGTTCGTACCACCTCTCCGGCTCCGCGCTGGCGAGCGAGAGGCCGGCAAACGCTACTGTGCGACCATGAGACAGCGTGTCGCGCCTGAAGCCGTGGGCCTCGAGCTGGTCGCCGAAGGTGTTGCGTCCGAGCACGACGGCGCCGTTGCGTTCAGCCCAATCGCGGTAGGAGCGGTGAGCGGCAGCAAGACCGATCTGTCCGGAGCGCTGGCAGCATTCGTCGAGCCACGCTTGCAACATGTCCTCGCCCGCGAGATAGGTTGACGTGGCCGCTGTAACGGCCGCAGGCGGTTTCAGGCCGCCGGCTTGCCAGTCCAGGCAGCCTTGCAGGGCCCACGCGAGAATGCCGCCGTATTCGGCTTGGAGGCGCTCTGGCAGGGTCGTGTCCTCCTGCCCCGCGGGGATCGTTACGGACCATTCGAGCAATTGGAGGCGCCGACGGATGGCCTCGTCGACCGAGCGCAACCCCGGTTTCGTATTGGCGAACACGGTGAGGGTATGGCTCGGCTCGAACTCGAAGAAATCTTTCCCCATGTATCGCGCCCGGATCGGATCGCCACCAGTCAAACGCTTGACCCGGGATTCATTCCAGCGGCGCCCGGTGTCGATCTCGGACGCGACCACGAAGCGCGCGCCGCGCAGGTCGGCAAGCTCGGTCGGATGGCGGTCGTTCTTCGACTCCATCAGGATCTCAGGCGCGATCTCGAGGCCATAGTCCCCGAGCGCTCGGCGGATGGCGTGGGCGATGGTGCCCTTCCCGTTGCGACCTCCTCCGTGCCAGAAGGGGAGCACATGCTCGCGAGATGAGCCAGTCATGCCGTAGCCGGCGAGGCGCTGCAGGTAGTCGCGCACCGCCTGATCCGGCTGCGCGTGCTCGAGCGTCTTCAGAAACAGGGGGCAGTCGCCGCCGGGCGTGGCGGCCGTGATCTTCGTGTGCAGCTTCGCCGGGGCATGGGGATGCAGCAGGCCGGTCCGCAGGTCCATGATGCCGCCCGGGGTATTGAGTGCCCATGGGTCGGCGTCCAGGTCACTCGCGCTGATCGCGTGCCGCCGGTCGCTGCCGGCGAGCCGCACGACAGCGTAAACGGTAGCCGCTGAACCCAGGCGCTCGCGCAGGCGTTTCTCCTGAGCCTCCGTCAGAACTTCGGCCGAGAGGCGCTCGGCGAGAACATCCCGGCACAGAGCGCGAGAGAAGTCCCAGACTCGCTTTCGCTCATCGTGCGCCCATCGCTGGCCGTCCCAAATCAACCAGCGATCCCAGGCCGCCACATACCGCAGATCATCGGCATGGCGCGAACTGAATTTGAGCGCCAGTTCATCGTCGGATGTTCCGGCCGGAATATCAGCCTCGGCAGGCGGTGCGGCGGGCATCGCCGGCAAGTCTTTCGGGTCTGCGCTCACGCGGCCCCCTTCGGTTCGTTCGGTTTGTATCGGCTCACTGAGCCCGCGATGTGCCGCAGTTCGGCGTCCTCGAGCGGCGGGTCGCAGTGATCGATGTTGACGGCGCGCAAGGATTCGAGAATGGCGTTGTAATCGACGCCCCAGCGCCGGAGAGCCGATCCGACGCGCATCAACGTGTCATTGCGGCGCGAGTCGGGAATGACCATGTGTCCGTCCTGGTCGCGCTCGATTTTCCGCGTTTTGCGAGTCGCCTCGATGCGCTCCAGGAGTGAGCGCGGAGCGGCGGCAATTGGCAGATTTTTCGCAACCGTATAAAGAGCGCCGCTGACGACACTGCCGGCCGCGACGACATAACCATGGGCTCCTCTCCAGTCGATACCGGGGAGCAGGTCCGTGCCGATAGTTATTTTGCATGTCGGTGGCATTGCGAGGTACAGATGCCATCCGCCCGACCACGTGCGCACGGTGAAGGTCTGAGGGAGCGCCAGCTCGTGCAGCGATTGCAGCCATTTTTCAGTCTTTCGAGGATCAACGTCGATCACGAGCAAGCCGCGTCCGGTAGCAATTCCAACATTCGCGTTCGGATACGCGCGCCACCAACGTTCGATTGTCTCTATGTTTGTTGTCGCATCGAGACACCCGTTGCCGCCGTCGCGCTTCGCAATTGCCGGCACTTTCCGGTCCGGCAAGAGGGGAAAGACTCGATAGCCCGCGCGGGTATGATGTAACGCAAGATCAATCATGCTCGCCTCCCTGCCGGCGTCCCGGCAAGCGCATCGGTGCGCTGCTGGTGCCGCTGCCATGCAACAGTACCGCAGCGGTGAACACGACGGCCGTCGTGGCGCCGGGGTAATACCAGCTCTGATCAAGGA
>JAKAYU010000250.1 GCA_021809525.1 Pseudomonadota bacterium
ACTGAACAAGCTGCAAAATCGGTTCACGTTGAGCCTTTTCGTTGTCGGCCGAAGCGATTTGGTAGTCACTCCAGCTTACACGGGAGGGCTCAACGTCTCCCCGCTAATTTGGACGACAGTGAGCCCAGACCTGAGGCGCTATCCAGAATGAGCCCGCCTCTGCTTGCGAAAAGTGGCCCCCTGGACCTGACAATTGCGTGGGAGCTGACGAGACATCCGACGGGAAGAGACCGTGGGCTCCTGGGCATCTCAAGTCCAAGTCTGGTCGAATCCATCCCTCGGCGGAGGAGCACGGCCAAAATTGGCTGATCAAAAATCAGCGCGTGTAAGCTATTGCTTGACAAGAGTCCGCTATCCGCTTACACTGCCTCCGTGCTGAAGAGCTTCAGGAACAAGGCACTTGCGGAACTGTGGTCCAGTGGATCAAGCCGGAAAATCGACGGCAGGCTGCACGAGCGCATCTTGCGCAGGCTGGACAGATTGGATGTCGCCACGGCGGTGAAGCAGATGGATGTGCCAGGCTTTGATTTCCACCCCCTGCATGGCAAGCCCCAGCGTTACTCTGTGCACGTCAATGGACCCTGGTGCCTGACCTTCGAGTTTGAAGGCGGGGACGCGCTGCGTGTGGACCTGGAGCAATACCATTAGCTGGAGAACTGCTATGGCCGAAATCATTGCAAAACGGAATCCGAAGCGCTGCCCTACCCATCCCGGTGCGCTGCTGCGCGAAGATATCCTGCCGGCGCTGAAGCTGCCCAAGACGGCGATCGCGGATGCGCTCGGCATGTCCCGCCAGCACCTGTATGACATCCTGCGCGAGCGCAAGCCGGTCTCTGCCGAGGTCGCGGTCCGTTTCGGCGCGGCTTTCGGGGATGGTCCGGACGTGTGGCTGCGCATGCAGGCCGCCTACGACGCGTGGCACGCTTCGCGAAAGGTCGACGTCAGCAAAGTTCCTCGCCTCGCAGCGTAGTCACATCGGCTCGGGGCCCGAGCCCACCTCGCGACGATCAGCGTGCTACCCGCGGTCGCTGCTTTCGGGCGATGTCTCATGTTGTTCATCGCATACGCCGCGAATCGGCGCTCTCCCTCCTGCGCCGCCCGTCCGTGCGGCGCATCTTGGCACCTTCATGTGCCAAGACCGCATTGCGAAAAGAGCCACGACGCAACGTCACTGGGGCATCGGAACCGCTGACCACGATTCATGTTGCGCTGAGCCGTGGGCCAGATCTTGTCACAAAGGCGGACTGATCTTGCCGAGCACACCCGGGTTCATTTTGCCCAGCGCCTCAGAGCCCAGACACATGCGTGCAGTGCAAAATGCCGCCCGTTGCGACGCCCGGCGGTGCTCAGCGCTCACCCGCCTTGCGCAGGTATCGCCGGTACCGCCACTCCGTCGTCCACCAGGTCAATGCGCCAAACAGCACCCCCGCACCGAGCCAGACAGGCACCCCGATGAGCGCAGCAGGGACCCATCGGTGCGGCTGCGTGAGGACATGCGCAGCTCCCATGATGAAGTACATCGGCACGCCCCACCAGAGCACCCCCCTGCGCAACACCCAGTCGCGCATACCCCGTTCGCGCGTCTTGCTCCACCGCCGCATATCAGTGCCCCACATGTTCATTCCTGCGCCAACGCCATCAGGCTATCCCCTACGCTCAGAAAGAGGGCTTCGAAGACGCTTTCCTATTCAGGTACTGAAGCCATGCCGCGGTGTACTCCGGATCAGACAGCACCAGGCCCGCGCCCACGTGTGTATCCGGCACCCCTGCCAGGCCCATGCAGCAGTGAAGCGTAGGGATATTCGATGCACACACACCGCTGAACGATTTCGAGCACCAATCCTCCCCGACGTTCACCGTCGTCGGCGGGCCGTATTTCTTGAGGGCTGCCTGTCGCATCGCCCGCGCGTTCTCAGCTGTCCAGGGCAACAGGTTGTACTCGACGAAGTCCACGACGGCCGGATCGCGCTTTGATACCGGAAGCCGATGCGCGAACATGACGGTGTACTCGTTGTGCCCGACATGCGCGTAAATGTCACTTGGCACGCCCGGTGCAATCCGGTCAACCCAGTCGCGGCGGATCGCCGCAGGCTTCACGTGCAGGAAACCCGCAAGAGCTTTGACGGCCTGCGGATAGCTCATACCGAGACGAACATCGGCGACAGAAAATTTCATTACATCCGGCCCGGGCGCCTTCGCGCTCGCCGGAGCGTTCACATCTTGCTGGGTCGACCCTGATGCAGGGGCCACCGCGATGCTCGGCGCGGGCTGCGCCGGCGGGAGCCAGCGGGCGGGTCCGCGAAACGCATCCGCGATCATGCCGCACATCTCGCGCCGGGTGACCGAGTTCGAGGCGTAATCGCCAGGCAGGATGCGAAAGGACACGAAAATCCGAGAACCCTGCCCCTGCGGGCTGACGTCGATCAGCAACCGCTGCGGCCGGCCACGGGGTGAGGCCGAGTTCACCGCCGAGATCTGGAACGTCTGCGGGCTGCCGCGCTCATCCCGCCACTCCTCCTTCCACACCTCGTGATAGAGGCGCAGGTACGCATCCTGCGGCGGCGAGGTAGCCTCTGTGACCCAGGTGCTGAAGGTCTTGCCGGAACCCCCGCTGCCTTTCACCGCGTAATCGCGACGGCAGCCTTGAGCGCTCGCCTGCGGCACCCCTGAGAGTGCGATGAGGAAAGCGCAGATGCCTGCTGCGAGGAGACCGGATGTCGTTCTTTTCATGTTGAAATCCCGTATGGCTTACGTCGATAACATGCGGGAGGGGCTACTCCTGCCGCGCCCCGCCACCCCTCACCCAGTACCCGTACACGCACCGCCTGCGGATTGAGCACACGCCGTTCGCGTTCACCCACTCCCCGGGCCTGAGATGCTGGCCGAGATTCGGCGTGATACAGTGCACCTCGCGCTGCGGATCGTGCGTGTCGTGGATCACGCCGTCGATTACGGCGGTGTAGTGCCTGCTGAGCGCAACGATGAGCCGCCCGGCGGGCAACTCCCCCTCGGCAAGGTGTACCCGGCAGCCGCTACCGATGCGTATCGTCGGCACCCACTGAAATCCAAGCGCCGCCATATACTCACGGAACCACTTGCGATTCGTGTTCACCCCATTTCTCGCGCTCGCCCGCCGACGAGTGCGTCTCGTGACACGTTGTGCGCGGCAGCCCGTGGACAGCACCTCATACACCTCTCGGTAGGGTAGGTCCGCCGCTATCGCAATCGAACGGGTGACGCAGTCCCCGGTCCGGCCCTCGAATCCAGCGGCCGAGCGGCCACCATCGTCGAACACGACCGTCATACGGCCGCTCATGGCCCCTCGCTACGATTAGATCCAGTGGCATTGCGCGCCCGCAGCCATCGCACGACGACCGTAAGCAGTGTCGCCGCCAGAATCGCCGCACATCCGAGAAGGTCATAGACCGTCTTCGCACGAAACCCCGCGTTCCACAGAACCCACGCCGCCGCAGCGACCAGCAAGGCATCGGCCGCGACAATCCGTCGAGCGGTCCGCTCGGCGAAAAATCGGACCGTCAACACGAGACTTGTCGGGATGATCGCGATCAACACCAGAGCATGCGTTGTGTCGACCGGGCTCAAAATCCGGCTCCGAGAATTCTGTCTGTCCAGCTCACGCGCCGCGACACGCCCAAAACCATCGGCCCGAGCACCGCGCGCCAGTTGTTCCAGCCCTTCAGCCGCAGCCCGGCCACCGCACGGTTGTACGGCTGGTCGAACACAATGTGCCGCCAGATCGGCGTACGCGATCCTGTGATGTCCGGATTGTCATCGATCAATCCATCGGCCGTGACGATGGTTTTGTCGCGTGTGAGAATCATCCGTGTGGTGAAAGCGGCCCCAAGATGCCGCTCGACCCACTCGTACTTCTCTCCGACGCAGTTGCGATAGGCCTGGATTGGGTGCGTACAGATGCGCACATCTATTCCTTCGCTCACCATCTCCTTGACGGCCTGTACCGCCCCCTCGATTGGAGGCAGACTGCGAAAGAACCCCTCGGCGGTGTAGATCGCCTTCAGCTCCCCGAGAAGCTCCGGCGGGTAGTGATCCTCGAGCGGATAGGTCGATTGTTTTGCCGGGGGAGGGGCGAGCTCGCGATGGCCTCGCGCGCACATCTCCGTGTAGATCACCCGGGTGAAGTCGGCGAGAACGTTGTCCTGATCTACGAGCAGCAGCATGTGCGTCCAACCTCTTGTACGGTCATCCAATGAGTTTTTATTTTTTACCCGTGCGGCGTCCCGGACAAGTTACCGTGGCAACATGGGGCTATTGTTCAATCTGGAAAGGCGTCGTTCCCGCGGCCGAACTTGACGACTTCTCCTCTGCGCGCCGGCGCGCTTGCCTCGCCGCGCGCACGCTCGGTCTCGCCAAAGCCGCCGGCCACGCACCGATCAAGCACGCACTTGATGATCGAGACCACCATCTCAAACTGCGGCTCGTGCAG
>JAKAYU010000039.1 GCA_021809525.1 Pseudomonadota bacterium
CATGGCGAAAAAGCCGAGCTCGTTGACCGCCCCGAAGCGATTCTTGGTGGCGCGCACGATGCGGTAGCGGCTCGCCGTCTCGCTCTCGAAATACAGCACCGTGTCCACCAGGTGCTCGAGCACGCGGGGGCCGGCGATCGAGCCGTCCTTGGTGAGGTGCCCGATCAGAAACACCGCGGTGGCGGTGCGCTTGGCGAAGCGTACGAGCGCGGCGGCGCACTCCTTGAGCTGCGCGACCGCCCCCGGGGCGCTCTCCAGCGCGCCGGACTCGGCCGTCTGGATCGAGTCGATCACCAGCAGCGCCGCGGCACGCTCGGCGGCGCGCTCGAGGATGCTCTCCAGGCGCGTCTCGGGCAGCACCTCGAGCGCCTGCGGGGCAAGGCCCAGGCGGCGCGCGCGCAGCGCCACCTGCGCATGGGACTCCTCGCCGGTGGCATAGAGCACCGGGGCGAGGGCGGCGGCGTGCGCGGCCACCTGCAGCAGCAGGGTCGACTTGCCGATGCCCGGATCGCCCCCGAGCAGCGTGACGGAGCCCGGGACGATGCCCCCGCCCAAGACCCGGTCGAGCTCCGCCAGGCCGCTGCCGAGGCGGCGCACCTGCCCGTCGGCGGCCTGCAGGGGCAGCGGCGCGGCCGTCACCGCGAGCGGCGCGCGGCGCGCGGCCGAGCGGGGCACGCTCTGGCGCTCGAGCACGTTCCATTCCCCGCAGGCCGGGCAGCTGCCCTGCCATTTGGGGGTCTCCTGGCCGCACGCGCTGCAGCGATAAACGGAGCTCGGACGGGGCATGGGTACGCTCGCGGGTCTGGTGGAATGCTAGGATGCGGACCGAAATGTGCGGCAGCGCCGGCTTTTGTGACCGGGCACTCGGACTCGACCGCGCGCAATGCTAGCTTATCCGGGCTGGGATCGGGGATGAGCTGGCCGTGATCATCAACAAAATCAATGCGCTACGTACCGCCTGAGGGCGCTGCATGGGTTTGAAGAACAAACTGCGCGTCGTCGGGCACACCGATACCGGCAAGGTGCGCGAGCACAACGAAGACACCATCGCCGGCGATGCCGAGATCGGCCTGCTGGTGCTCGCCGACGGCATGGGCGGGTACAAGGCGGGCGAGGTCGCGAGCGGGCTCGCCGTGAAGACCATCGTCAACATGGTGCGCGAGCACATGCAGCGGGAGAACCTGCGCGCGGTCGATGCCGAATCGGGGCTGTCGCGCACCAGCATCATCCTGCGCGATGCGATCCACCGCGCCAACAAGATCATCTATCAGACCGCTCATACCCAGGCGCAGTGCGAAGGCATGGGCACGACGGTGGTCGCAGCGCTGTTCTTCGACAACAAGGTGACCGTCGCCCACGTCGGCGACTCGCGCATGTACCGCGCGCACGGCACGAAGTTCGAGCGCATCACCATGGATCACTCGCTGCTGCAGGAGCTCGTCGACCGCGGCCTGTACTCGGCCGAGGAGGCGCAGCGGGCGGCGAACAAGAACTACGTCACCCGCGCCCTCGGCGTCGAGCCGAGCGTCGAAGTCGAGATCCGCGAGGTCCCCGTGCAGAAGGGCGAGATCTACATGCTCTGCTCGGACGGCCTCTCGGACATGATCGAGGATGATGACATCCATTTAACGATAAACACTTTTAGTGCTAATCTTGATACCGTTGCCAAACAATTGATTCAGTTGGCCAACGATAACGGGGGCCGGGACAACATCTCGGTACTGATGGCGCACGTGGTGGACGCATTCCCGGCGAACACGCGGGTGCTCGACAGGATCCGCAAATGGTTCAGCTGACAGCGGGGGCGGGAGAGTAGCATGGCTAGGTTGATCTTGAGCCTGGACGGCCAGGTAATGGCCGAATACAACATGAACAAGGAGCGTTACACCGTCGGCCGGCTTCCCGACAACGACATCCGCATCGACAACGCGGCCGTCAGCGGCCACCATTCGCTGATCATCAACATCCTCAACGACTCGTTCCTCGAGGACTTGAACAGCACCAATGGGACGTACGTCAACGGCAAGCTGATCAAGAAGCACGCCCTGCAGCACGGCGATGTGATCACCGTCGGGCACCACCAGCTGCGCTTCATGGAAGATGACGAGCAGCAGGATGAGTTCGAGAAGACCATGGTGATCCAGCCCTCGGCGCGGCCGATGCAGGCGCTGCGCGCGGCGGCCGAGGCGGTCGCGGCGGCCAACGGCAGCAAGCCGGCGGCGCCGGCGGCAACGCCCAAGACCGCCAAGCTGCAGGTGCTCTCCGGAGCGTTCGCCGGACGGGAGCTCGAACTGACCAAGACGCTCACCACCCTCGGACGCCCCGGCGTGCAGGTCGCGGCCATCACGCGCCGCGCCGACGGGTACTACATCGTGCACGTCGACAGCGACCAGCCGGACCGCTTCCCGGTGATCAACGGTGCGCCGATCGGCGCGCAGCCGACGCTGCTGCGGGACAACGACGTGATTCAGCTCGCCGGCGTGAAGATGGGATTCTTTCTCAGCGGCAGCTGATCAGGCGAGCTCGAGCGGCACGCGCTCGCTGACCCCGCAGAGCAGCTCGTAGGCGATGGTGCCGGCCGCGCGCGCCACCTCCTCCACCGGCAGCCGCTCGCCCCACAGCTCAACCGGCGTGCCCACGCCGACCGCATCGAGCGCGCTGACATCGACCGCAATCATGTCCATCGAGACCCGCCCGACGAGTGGGACGCGCCGGCCGGCGAGCAGCACCGGCGTGCCGTTCGGCAGGCTGCGCGGCACCCCGTCGCCGTAGCCGGCCGCCACGATGGCGATGCGCGCATCGCGCTCGGCCCGCCAGGTGGCGCCATAGCCCACCGTCTCCCCACGCGGCACATGCCGCACCGCGATCACTGAAGTCTCGAGGCGCATCGCCGCACGCAAGCCGAGCTCCGCGGCCGTGCGCTGCGGCAGCGGCGAGGCGCCGTAGAGCGCGAGCCCCGGGCGCACCCACTGCCCGCCGACACGCACCGCGCCGAAGATGCCCGCGGAGTTCGCGATGCTGCGCTCCCCCGGTATGCCGCGCGTTGCCGCCGCGAAGCGCTCGAGCTGCTCACGAGTCATCCGCCCGTCCGCCTCGTCAGCCGCGGCGAGATGGGTCATCAGGCGGATCTCGCCGGGCGCCGGGCGCAGCGAGCGCAGCCGCTCGTAGGCAGCACCGAAGGCCTCGGGGCGAAAGCCCAGGCGATTCATGCCCGTGTCGATCTTCACCCACAGCCCCTGGCGGTGCGTGTCCGGCGCGGCGCCGAGCAGCTCGACCTGCAGTTGATCGTGCACCACGAGCTCGAGCTCGAAGTGACTCGCCGCGCGCAGCTGCTCGCGCGTGAACACACCCTCGAGCAGCACGATGGGCGCGCGCACCCCCCGTTCACGCAGACGCACGCCCTCCTCCAGGCGCGCCACCGCGAAGGCATCCACACCCGCCAGCGCGAGCGCGGTCTGCACCAGTCCGTGGCCATAGGCGTTGGCCTTGACCACGGCCATCACGCGCGCCCCGGGGGCGCGCGCGCGGATCACCTCGACGTTGTGGCGCATCGCAGCGCCGTCGATGACGGCGCGGATCAGACGGCTCACCTCAGTACGCCCTCGGCATAGGCATCGGGGGCGTAGTTGGCAAAGCGCGTGTACTGACCCTGGAAGGTCAGCAGGAAGGTGCCGATCTCGCCGTTGCGATGCTTGACGAGGTCGATCTCGGCGATGCCCTTCTTGGTCGTGTTCTTGTCGTAGACTTCCTCGCGGTAGATCAGGAGGATCATGTCGGCATCCTGCTCAATCGCTCCCGAATTGTGACTCACCACGCCGTCCGACAGCCAGCTCGCAGGGCCTGGCACGGTCAGGTCGAACACCTCCGCCTCGCCGAGCGGCACGATGCCGACCACACGGTCCCAGAACAGATCGGAGCACGCCCGCTCCTGCAGCTGCGGGACCGAGAGCCGCTCGGCATAGTCGGCGAGCAGCGCGCGGCTCGGCGCGAATTGGAAGTGACTGCTCCCGCCGTAGCGCGTCCCGCGCATCCGCGCCATCGCGCGTGTGCTGATCCCCTGTGCGCGCATTGCGGCACGGACCGCTGCGAAGGTCTCGAGCGGGAGCGCATCGACGTTGGTGTTGCCCTGCGCCTCAGTCAGCCATTGCGCCAAAGCGGCCGCGCCGCTCGCACGCGGCCCGAACCCGCCCACCGTCTCGAGGAAGCGGCGCTGGAATTCCGCACCGCTGACATCCACGGTCGACATCGGACGCGTTCCCTCCCGCCCCACGACCCGGCGCAGCCGCGCGACGATTCCGAGCCGCAGCAGCAGTGCGGCCACATCTTCGGCAAGACCCGGGCTACACGTCGAGAAGTAGACGCGCCGCCCCGAGCGCGTCCCGGCGCGCGGCGTCGTGATCGCGCCGTCCGTGGCCCACAGGTGGCGCAGCAGCAGAGCAATCTGCTCGTCGGGGAGCGCGAACACTGCAGGGGGAAGACGCTTCTCGTGCGAGCGCTGGCCGAAGATGCCGAGCTCCTTCAGCCAGCCGCCGACGCCGGCGGGGTGCCAGCGGTTGCCGTTGCCGCTGATCAGAAGTTGGTGCCACTGCCCCCGGCCCGCGAAGCGCGTCACGCGCGAGCCGAATGCCTCGGCAGCCGCGCGGACTGCCTCGCTGTTGGCTTGCGATGCCGTCGTGTAGCGCAGCGGCTGATGCACGAGGTAACTGCCATCCCCGATCAGATGCCCGAGCAGCACCAGCCAGTGCTCCGGCCAGCGCAGCGGCTGAGCGGGCGCGGGCACGCGCCGGGCGAGCGCCACGCGCTCGCCCGTCACGATCTCGTGGGCTCGGCACCAACCCTTCCCGGTGAGCAGTCGATGCTCCGCGGTGACCCGGATCGAGCGGCCGCTGGCGAGCTGAACGCCGAGTACGGCGCGTCGGCCGACTCGCCAGACCTTGTCCGAGCGCGCCGCGACGATGCGCTCGCGCTCGTCAACGGCCCAGACCTCAGGCTCGGTCCCGACCAGACTCTCGATCGGCACTCGCCGCCCATCGGTCAACCAGACGAGCGTGTCGCCCGTGACGCACTCGCGCAGATCCGACATCACCGGCTTCTTGTTCTCACGCTGCTCGACCGCGCGGTTCAGCTGCGAGAGCGCAATGACCGGCACGGACAGCTCCTTGGCCAGCACCTTCAGGCCGCGGGAGATCTCGCCGATCTCCGTGGCGCGGTTCTCCTTCGTGCCCGGCACCTGCATCAGCTGCAGGTAGTCGACCAGGATCAGATCCAGCCCGTGCTCGCGCTTGATGCGCCGCGCGCGCGCGCGCAGCTCGGTCGGGGTGAGCGCGGGGGTCTCGTCGACGAAGATCTTCGCCTCCGAGAGCTGGTTGGTCGCGCTCGTGATGCGCACCCAGTCCTCATCGGAAATCCGCCCGCTGCGCAGATTGGCGAGCGGCACGCCGCCCACCGAGGCGAGCATGCGCGTGATGACCTGCTCGGAGGGCATCTCCAGGCTGAAGATCGCCACCGAGGCGCGCGTGCTCGGATGCACCGCGGCGTACTCGGCCATGTTGACTGCGAGGGTGGATTTGCCCATCGAGGGACGCCCGGCCACGATCACCAGGTCCCCGGGGCGCAGCCCGCCGGTCATCTTGTCGAAGTCGGCAAAGCCCGTGGGCAGTCCGCGCAGCGCATCGGGGTTGCTGTGCCACTCGTCGATCTGATCGATCACCTGCGGCAGCAGCGTCTTGACCGCCACGGCGCCCTGGCGGCCGCGCGTGCCCGCCTCGGCGATCGCGAACACGCGCTGCTCGGCCGCATCGACCAGCTCGCGCGCCGTCTCGCCCTTGTTGCTGTTGAAGACCGCCGCGGCGATCTCCGTGCCGGCGCGGATCAGCTGGCGCAGCAGCGAGCGCTCGCGCACGATATCGGCATAGGCGCGCACGTTCGCCGCCGTCGGCGTGTCGCGGGCGAGGGAGCTCAAGTAGGCCAGCCCGCCGGCCTGCTCGAGCTTGCCGATGCGCTCGAGCTGCTCGCTCACCGTCACCACGTCGCACGGCCGGCCGTTGCCGGCCAGCTCGCCGATCGCCGTGAAGATCAGCCGGTGATCCGGGCGGTAGAAATCCTCCTCCGTGACGGCATCGGCGACCTGATCCCAGGCGCTCGCATCGAGCATCAGGCCGCCGAGCACTGCCTGCTCGGCCTCGATCGAGTGCGGCGGCGCCGGGATCTCGCCGTGCGCTTTGGGGAAGGCCGCCACCGCCCGACCGGCCGGTCCGCAGTTACTCTTCGGCGACGATCAAGACGGTCACCGGCACGTCGATGTCGGCGTGCAGGTGCAAGCTCACGCTGTGCTCCCCGACCATGCGCAGCGGCCCGGTCGGCAGGCGCACCTCACTGCGCTCGATCTTGATCCCCTGGGCGGTGCAGGCCTCGGCGATGTCGGCGGTGCCGATCGAGCCGAACAGCTTCCCTTCGGTGCCCGCCTTGGCGGTGATCGTGAGCTTGAAATCCTTCAGCGCCGTGGCCCGCTCCTCGGCGGAGGCGAGCTGCTCGCGCGCGGCCTTCTCGAGCTCGGCGCGCCGGGCCTCGAAGCGCGCGATGTTCTCCGGCGTGGCGAGCGTCGCCTTGCCCTCGGGCAGCAGGTAGTTGCGCCCGAAGCCCGAGCGCACCTTCACCCGCTCACCGATGTTGCCGAGGTTCGCAACCTTCTGCAGCAGTATGACTTCCATGGGTGTGCCTCAGTGCTGGTCGGTGTACGGCAGCAGCGCCAGGTAGCGCGCGCGCTTGATCGCGACGGCGAGCTGGCGCTGGAAGAACGACTTGGTGCCGGTGATGCGGCTCGGGACGATCTTGCCGGTCTCGGAGACGTACCCCTTGAGGGTAGCCAGATCCTTGTAATCGATCTGCGTCACGCCTTCGGCCGTGAAACGGCAGAATTTCTTGCGACGCGAGAAGCGGCCGCCGCCGCCCATGGGTGCTTTGCTGTTCATGAGTCGATTCCGCTGTTCAGTGAGGATAGCGTAGCGGGACAGGTCCCGGGATTACGCCTGCTGCTCGTCCGCCTCGGCGGACGGAACGCTCTCATCGTGCGAGCGCTCGCGGCGGCCCCTGCCGGACTCGCCCTCTTCCTCGGCGCCCTTGGCCATCGGGGACGGCTCGGTCACCGCCGCGCCCATCGCGACCACGAGGTGGCGCAGCACCGCGTCGCTGAAGCGGAACGCGCCGGTGAGCTCCCCGAGGGTCTTCTGATCGCACTCGACGTTCATCAGCACGTAGTGCGCCTTGTGAACCTTGGCGATCGGATAGGCGAGCTGACGGCGCCCCCAGTCCTCGAGGCGGTGCACCTGGCCGCCGCCGGTGCTGATCATGCCCTTGTACCGCTCGATCATGGCGGGCACCTGCTCGCTCTGATCGGGGTGAACCAGAATGACGATTTCGTAATGCCTCATGTGTCCTCCTCACGGATATGAAGCCGCCCTTCGCGAGGCCTGCAGGTGCGGCAAGGAGATACCGCGCGCCCACGGCGGCGCGGCCCCCTCAGCAGGGGGCGGCGAGAATACTGGAATGGTGCGCCGAGCGCAACGCGCCGCGCGCGTCAGCCGCTGCGCTGACGCACCGCCTCATAAAGCAGCATGCCCGCCGCCACCGAGACGTTCAGGCTCTCGACCGCACCGAGACTCGGCAGGCGGACCAGCCGGTCGCAGCGCTGGCGGGTCAGCTGGCGCAGCCCGCTGCCCTCGGCACCGAGCACCAGCGCCACCGCGCCGGTGAGATCCACCGCGGTGGCCGGCTGCTCGGCGCCGGCGTCCGCCCCGATCACCCACAGGCCGGCCTCCTTCAGCAGCGCCAGCGTGCGCGCCAGATTGGTCACCACGGCCACGGGAGTGGTCTCGGCCGCGCCGGCGGCCACCTTGCGCACCACCGGGGTCACGTGTGCAGCGCGATCGCGCGGCACGATGACGGCGAGCGCCCCGCAGGCATCGGCGGTCCGCAGGCACGCCCCAAGGTTGTGCGGGTCCTGCACCCCGTCGAGCACAAGCAGCAGCGGGGCGCGCGCCGTCTGCAGCGCTGTCAGCAGCTGCGCCTCCGACCAGCTCGGCAGCGGATCGATCTCGGCCAGCACGCCCTGATGCGCCGCATCGCCGAGCCGCGCGCGCAGCGCCTCGGCCTCGACGCGCTGCACCGGCCGCCCCGCGGCGCGCGCCAGCGTCTCGATCTGGCGCACGCGCGGATCGTCGCGCCGCTCGGCCAGGTGGACCGAGAGGATGCGCTCGGGGTGGCGCTCGAGCAGGGTGCGCACGGCGTGCAGGCCATAGACGGCCGCGCGGGCGGCGCTCCCGCCCCCCCTGTCAGGGTGCTTCGGCAAGTTCCAGATCCACCAGGCCTTCGATGGGATTGACCGCGGTCACGATCACGCGCACCTGCGCGCCCGTGCCGAGACGCCGTGCGCTGTGCCGGCCGCGCCAGGCGTGGCCGTGATCCTCGAGCACATACTCGTCGTCGCGCAGCGCATCGATGTGCAGCAGCCCGTCGACCGCCACATCGAGGATCTGCACGAAACAGCCGAACTCCACCACCGTGGTGATCAGGCCGCGGAACACCTGGCCGATGCGCTCGCGCAGATAGGTGCACTTGAGGAACGTCGCGACGTAGCGCTCGGCCTCATCGGCGCGCTTCTCGAGCTTCGAGGTGCTCTCGCCGAGGGCGGCGAGTTCCTCGGGGCCGTAGCGCACGGCCGCATCGCCCGTGACGCCGAGCTGCGCCTTGAGGGTGCGGTGCACGATCAGATCCGGATAGCGGCGGATGGGCGAGGTGAAGTGGGCATAATGCGTCAGCGCCAGACCGAAGTGTCCGATGTTGACCGGCTGATACACCGCCTGCGGCATGGTGCGCACGATCAGCGACTCGATGAAGGGCCGCTCGGGGGCATGACCCAGCCGCCGCGCAATGGCCTGCAGGTCGCGCGTGGCGAGCCGCTCGGGCAGATGGGCGTCGATCTTAAGCGCCGCGAGGGTCGAGATCAGCCGCTCGAGTTTCTCGGCCTCCGGCTCGCCGTGCACGCGGTAGAGCGTCGGGATGCGGGAGCTCTCCAGCGCCTGGGCGACCGCCACGTTCGCGAGGATCATGCACTCCTCGATCAGGCGGTGCGCATCGTTGCGCAGATGCAGCTCGACCGCGCGCACGCGCTCGGCCGGATCGATCACCAGACGCGCTTCCGGCGCGTCGAAATCGAGCGCGCCGCGCCGGGCGCGGGCCTTGTGCAGCGCGCGGTACACCTCGAGCAGCACCTGCAACGGCTCGAGCAGCGGCCCGAGCGCCTCGCGCGCGGCCGGCCGGCCCTCGAACAATCCCTCGTTCACCTGCGTGTAGGTCAGGCGCGCCGCCGAGCGCATCACCGCCGGATAGAAGCGCGCGCTCTTGAGCAGGCCGCCGCTGCTGAGCAGCATGTCGGCCGCGAAGCACAGCCGGTCCACCCGCGGAGCGAGCGAGCACAGATGATCCGACAGCGCGGTCGGCAGCATCGGGATGACCCGTGTCGGGAAATAGACCGAGGTGCCCCGCTCGATCGCCGCGGCATCGAGCGCCGTACCGGGGCGGACATAGTGGCTGACATCGGCAATCGCCACGATCAGCCGCAGGCCCCCGGCCTGGCGCTCGGCGTACACGGCATCATCGAAGTCCCGCGCATCCTCCCCGTCGATGGTCACGAGCGGCAGGCCGCGCAGGTCTACGCGGCGCGCCGCCTCGGCCGGATCGACCTCATCACCCCAGGCGCGCGCTTCGCGCAGCGCCTCGGTTGGGAATTCATGTGGCAGGCTGAAGCGCGCGAGCGCGCTCTCGGTGGCCAGTTCCACCGGACGGTCCGGATCGAGCCGCCGCTCGATGCGCGCGTGCGAGGCCTGATCGCCCGCGCCGCGGCGCGTGATGCGGGCAATGACCCAGTCCCCGTGGCGCGCTCCAGCAAGCGCCTCGTGCGCGACTGCACAGCGCAGCTGCAGCTTACGGTCAGCCGCGGTGACCCAGGCGCTTCGCCCCACGATCTCCACGGTGCCGAGGAATGCGTGCACGGCGTGCTCGAGCACCTGCTCGACCGTCCCCAGCCACCGGTTGGCGGCATCGCGCGAGAGGCGCGCGCTAAGCCGATCGCCGTGCATCACGCCGCGCATCTGCGGCGGCGGCAGAAAGACACTCTCCTTCAGCCCCTCGACGCGCAGGAAGCCATAACCGGCACGGTGTGCACTCACTTGGCCCTCGACGAGATCGCCGGCGTGCGGTGCGGCCGCCCGCGCCTGCGCGGCGCCGCCCTTGCTCGCCCGCCGCGAGCCCGAGGGGCCCGCAGGGACGCGACCGGCTCGGCCGCGCCGCTGCGGTGCGGGCGCCGCGGGACTCATCTCACGTGCGCCGTGCCCTGCGGCGCCGCGGTCGCGCCGGCCGTACTTGGTGCGGCGGCCTTTTCCCTTCGTTTTCAATTGACAGTTCCAGATGCGGTGCGTAGATTTCGCCGCCTCGCCTTCCCGGCCCGGGTGGCGGAATTGGTAGACGCACTAGTTTCAGGTACTAGCGGGTAACACCGTGGAGGTTCGAGTCCTCTCCCGGGCACCAATGATTCTATATTCTTCAATAACTTAAATCCTATTTCTTGATTGACTTCCGAGGCATCCGTGGACGCCTTCGAAGGATGACTGCGGCCGGATCATTGCTTTTATTGTTCATCGGGCCGCAGCGACATCTTAGCAGGGCTTGATCGGGGCGGTGTGGGGGAAATTCAAATCTGAGCGCTGGCAAAGCCAAATTGGGGCGCATAGGCCAGCCGGCCGAGTCCGGCGATCCGAAGCTGCTCGTGATACACTCACGTATCACTATGAGCACCTCAATTCGCGACCTGCGCAATCGGTTCCCCGAGGTCAGAAAGCTGGTCGAATCGCAAGGTGAGGTCATTTTGACCGAGAAGGGCAAACCCCGGTATCGCCTGACACTCTACACTCCCGAAACCACAGCGACGCCAGCTCCGATCGATTACTGGGCGCGACTCAATTCATATCAGCCTCGGGGCATGACCAAGACGCAAGCCCGCGCGCTGCACGACGAGAACCGTGGCGAGCGCTGATTCGATCTACGTCGATCCAAGCGCGCTCCTGAAGCTCTATTTGAAGGAGCCCGAGTCGCGCGCAATGGCCGAGTGGCGCAGGAAGACCGCAGACCCTCTCCTAGTCACCCACCATGGCCGAGTCGAATTGACCAACGGGATCGGCCTCGCCGCTTACCGAGGGATCATTACCGACGAAATCCATGATGCGGCGATGGCTGCCCTCGACGACGATTTTGCCCAAGGGCGCTATAAACAGGGTGATGTGTTGTGGCGAGCTACCCTCAAAAGAGCCGCCGACCTTAGTCGCAAGCATACTCGTTCCATTGGGTGCAGATCCTTAGATATCCTGCACATCGCGAGCGCCTTGGAGCACGAGTTTAAACACTTCGCGACGTTCGATGTCCGCCAACAACAATTGGCGCGAGCTGTAGGCTTGAAGATCATCGTGCCCTCGCCTTAGAGCCGAACCTCGGGGGCCCCGCCTTGCGTGGCGACGAACTTCATCGCGCTCTGCGCAGGGGATCAGACGAATCAGATGGGAGCCCTGCATGAAGCAAGAGACCGGGTGTCGCCGACGCACGGGAACCACTGAGGGCCGTAATCCTCCCAAGGTCATTGACCGGCCGCCTGAGCAGCGACCGCTTTTATTGCCGATGCCTTTGTGGACTTACACGTTTCCATGGCCCGCTTATAAGCTTCACGTCCGCTGGTTCGAGCCACATAGGCTCGCGGCGCCGCCTCGCCAAGAGTGACGCCGCCAGCTCTTTGGGCTAGTTCCAGAGCATAAGTCACCGAATTATCGGCCGCCGCAAGAGTCTCGCCGGCAAGATATGGCGAGCGCGCGAGCTGCCGCGTCACCAGCCCCAGCCGGCCATCGAAAACCTCCCGTGCTTGACCTGCGCTCCAGTTCTGCCTCCGGCCTTCCGGCGCAAAATTGCCGGCGCCCACGACGAAGTAAATGGAGGCCGCGAGGCCCGCTTCACCCTGGTGAAGGAACTGTTGGTATGCGGGGAAGGCGGGATCGCGCGGGTCCGGCGCGGGCTGCGTTGGGCCGTACCGGGCGATCAGGTACTCCATGATCGCAAGCGACTCAACCATCGTGACGCTACCGCCCTTGATTGCGGGGATAAAGCCGGCGGGGTTGATGGCGAGAAACTCAGTATCCTTTTCAATACCAGCCAGTAGGTCCACGGGTCTGAGCCGGTACGGGATGCCCATCTCCTCCAGCAGCCAGACGGCCCGAAACCCTCTCCCTTCACCGAAGACGGCGCTCATGTTTGGTAAGCGAATCACCATGCTTCGGGGCGCCGTACGAGAGAGCGAAACCGCGCCTGAGCAAAGCGGCCGCTGACCGAGCCGTGCTACCGCGCTCGGGGCGAACTGCGTTTGCCTGGTGACCGCAACATGCTCTGTGGCGTATGGAGAGCGATTCCGCCCTCAGCGGCGGCACGTTTCCGCAACGCTGCGGTGAATCCTTTTCTCGCATACAGAACGAACTGCCGTCGATCGTTGCCGCGACCGAATTCAGTCCTGGAGGCGCGTTCAATGAGCTCGTCGAGGACGTTCTCCCCGACCGGTTTCGCCCACCATTTGCATTCACCGTACAGCATCGAACCATCAAGGAGTGTGCCCGCGATATCTATATCGAAGTTCGACTGCCAGATCCGGCCTATTTCCTGCGCCGGCGCAGCGAAGCGCTCCTGCGAGTACTGCCGCGCATGGTCTCGGCAGATCTCTTCGAACACCCATCCCATGTATTCATCGAGGTGAGGTGCGATTCGATGGCGCCAGACGTCCCAGCCGAAGCTTTGCATTACGCTGGACAGATTCGGCTGCACGAAGCGATACCAGAATGCAATCAGTGGATCTGCGATGAAGTAACGTCGGTCCCGCTCCCGCGGGCTGGCGTCCGCCGAGCTGACGACACGAATCAGCCGCATCCGTTCCAGCTTGTCCAGGTAAGGCCCGAGTGCTTTGGAGTCGCTGATCTCTCTAACCCTGCCGATGATGGCACCGTGCTTGGTGCAACCTGCCGCGATCGCGGCCAATACGCTGGCGTAACGGGAGATCTCGCGCAGCTCCGACTGCAGGAGAATGACCGGCTCATCGATCAGACTGCCGGTGGGAGTCAGCAACAGGCGAACGATATTGGCATCCAGGCTCGCGCCAGGATCGAGGAATTGCAAATAGAAGGGCATGCCGCCGAAAACGCCGAAGGTCATCAGCTTCTCCTCCGCCGTATAGCGCCCAACGAATCGCGCCGCATCGCGCAGGGGTAACGGGGAGAGATCGAGCGCCAGGGTCTTGCGGCCGTACAGGGGGTTGCGCTCGGCGAGCAGTTCCTGCATTTGGGAGATGATCGAGCCGCACAACAGCAGCTTTAGGTGTCCCGTCCGAGCCGCTCCGGAATCCCAGAACTTCTGGATAATGGAGGCCAGTGCAGGATCGGCATCGACAAGATACGGGAACTCATCAAGCACTACCACGAGGCCCTTGCGCTGCTCCGCAGCGCCTGCAAGATAGTGCAGTGCTGCAAGCCAATCGCCCAGGCCACTGAGGAGTGGATCGGCGCCCAGCAGGGCGGCGATCTCTGCCTTGAATGCCTCCAGATTGAGCGAGGAGGTGACGCGCGTTGCCTGGAACAAGACGTGGGGCTGTTCCTTGATAGCTTCGCGAATTAAAGTGGACTTACCGACGCGTCGACGGCCATACACGATCGCGAGCGAAGCACGGGGAGAGGATATCTCTTCGCGCAGCAGGGAAAGCTCAGTGCGACGTCCGACGAACATGGTTCACTACCTAATTTAGATTAGGTTAATCTAGTTTAGGTTAATTATCCAGCGAGCAGTCAGGCTTGGCCGCCGCTGCCACCTGGGTAGAGAACGCGGCCACCGGTGAACCTGCCAGAGGTCATGCTGGGCCTCCACCTTTCCGCCGGCCGGGCCCGCGCCCGCGTACTCCAGTCCAGAGTCACCCGGACTTCGGTCAGTGCACGAACCGGACGCTTGCACACTGTATATAGTTAATATATACAGAAACAATGCCCGAGGAGAAATCGACCCTGGAGCTCTCGCCGCTGTCGATGGGCGGGCCCGGCCCGCTCTACCGGCAGATCGTCGAGGCGATCCGCCGGGAGGTCGCCAGTGGCCGCATGCCGGCCGGAAGCTCGATGCCCTCGTTCCGTGCGCTCGCGGCCCAGCTGGCGGTAAGCCTGATCACGGTCAAGCGCGCCTACGAGGAGCTCGAGCGCGACGGGATCATCCTGCGCCACCAGGGACTTGGAACTTTCGTCGCCCCCGGAGGCGCACTGCGCTCGAGGACCGAGCGATGCAACGTTGCGCTCGAGGCTTTGCGCAGTGCGATCCGTGCCGGACGGGAGGCGGGGCTTGAGGATCGCGAGCTACTTGAAATCCTACAGCGGGAGCTGGCGGATTCGCCGCGACCGGTGAAGAGCCACGATGGAGGACAACGATGAGCGCGGCAGTGGAATTGAAAGAGCTCTGCAAGAGCTTCGGGCAGGACTTCTCGCTCGGCCCTCTGAGCCTGACGGTTCCGCGCGGCGCAATCTACGCGCTGATCGGTCCCAACGGCGCCGGCAAGACCACCACCTTGAATCTCCTGATGGGGGCGGGCCGACCGCAGTCCGGCGCGATCGAGCTGCTGGGCCTACCGCTCGCCTCAGGGGAGGCTGCGATCAAACGCCGCATCGGCTTCGTGAGCCCGGATCTCGACTACCGAGCGTGGCGAACCGTCGGCACAGCCATCGACTTCGTGCGCGGTTTTTATCCCGACTGGGTGCACTCGCGCACCGAGCGGCTGCAGGTGCTGCTCGATGTCCATCGCGACCAGCGCATTGCCGAGCTGTCCTTCGGGCAACGAACCAAGCTTGCCCTCATACTGGCGCTCTCGCACGAATGTGAGCTGCTGATCCTCGATGAGCCGACGATCGGGCTCGACCCGGTCTCAAAGCGCGCGATCTTCCTCGAGCTGATGAGATTCATGGAGGACGAGTCGCACACCATTGTGATCTCCTCACACCAGCTCTCGGACATCGAACGCATCGCCGATCATGTGGCGTTGCTCAATCGCGGGAAACTGCTCGCCGCGAGCCGCATCGACCAGCTACTGGCTCGCTACCGCCTGGTCGAGCTCAGCACCTCGGAGGCGGCGCGCCCGAGGATCCGCGGAGCAATGGTCCTCGAGCAGCACGAGGACCGCAACAGGGTGCTGCTCGATCTCAGCGCCAATACGCCGGAGTCGTTGCGCGAGCAGGGCGTACAAATCCTCGCCAGCACGGACCTGACCCTCGAGGAGTTGTTTCTGGCCCTGATCCGCACCGACGAGACCCGGCGGCCGTGGCGGCCACGCTGAGCTGCACCATGAATCGCAACATCGCCAAGCTGCTAGGTCAATATCTGCGATCCGCAGCAGGCGGCTGGTTGTGCGCCGCCCTCGCCGTGCAATTTCTCGTCACCAGCGCCGTGTGGGCATTGGGTGTCCGGCACGAGTTTCTCCCCGGTGTGCTGCTGCTCGCAATCGCCCAATCGCAGTCGGCGCCCGCCCGCAGCCTTGCGTGGCGGGTGCTGCCGATCACCCGGAAGGAGCTCAGCCTGGCCAACTGGTGGGCCACCACGCTGCTGCCCGCACTTACATTGAGCTGCGCGCTCGTGCTTGCTCTGCCGAGCAACCGCAGCGCGGGCTGGCCCGTCCCATCGGGCACTGCCGTCACGCTGCAGCTTGCCGGGGTTTGCGCAGCGTTCGGGTACACGGCCTGGCTTGCCCTGAGGATGCGCATGCGGGCCGAGCCGCGCACCGCACCGCGCCTGCTGGTGACCTGGACGATCCCGCTCCTCGCCGCGCTTTACGGCTATCCTCTGGGCCGCTCGGCCCGTGCCCCGTGCATCGTCATCATAACGATTGGATGTGCGCTCTTTGTGCTCTCGTTCCTGCGCGCGAGCAGCGGCCGCCCGCTGCCGGCACCGCCGCTGCCCGCCCGCCACGCCCTGCAGCGCCGCGGCGCGCGCAGCGCAAGGGCCGCCGTGACCGGCTGGCGCCTGATACTCTTCGCCGTATCCGCACAAACGGCCTGGATGCTCGGCCTGGCACTCGGTGGATCGTGTCTGTTGAGGCTTCTATACCCTCGCGCAGCCGAGGCGCTGCTGTGGGCATTTCTCGCCGCCGCGGCCGTATGGTCGGCGCTCGCCGCCGAGCGATGGTCCCGCTCCCTGTGGCTCTGGCGGTGCCTGCCGCTCACGATGCGTCGTGCGACACTCGCGCTGCAGGCCGCGCAGCTGCTGCCCCTCGGCGTCACGATGCTCGCCGCATGGGCCCTCGGGCGCCTTGCACCGCAGGTCGCGCTCCCGATGCCCGGGTGGCTACCCGCAGCGAGCGTGGCGTTGGTGGCATGGGCTAATGTGCAGGCCCGACTCGTCGGGCGCCGGCAGCGCGCTGCGCGCCGGATCGACGGCTGGCTGGCAGCGTGGACTGCGGTGGCGTTCATGAGCTTTCTGCTGCCCGCGCAGGTGGTCGCGAAAGCCTCTCCCTGGATGGCTGCCCTGATCTGGGCTGTCGCGGCCGCTTTGCTGCTCGGCAGCTTCCGTATGACTCTCACCGAGTTGCGATCTGCCGAGCCGATCGGCCAGCTTCGCATGCAGCCGCAACGCTGAGCCCGCTTGCGCGGGCCTGTGCAGACAGGCCCATCGCCACGCAGCGCCGTGTCGCGCGCCCGCCGCCCTCCCAGCGTGCGCAAACAGCCTGACCGCGGCACTCATGGCGGCTCGGCCCCTTTCCGCTCGAGCGAGCCACCTCACGCCCCGTCTCGCCCGATGCTGCCCGCGCAGCGCACGCGCGACGGCACGAGCCCTCAGCCCGGTGAGCTGCGCGGCCGGCGGAACGATCAGCCTATCCGCCCGCACCGTCGCCCGGCCACACCCGCGCTCACCGCTCCGCTGCCTGCGCCGCAGCCCCGGAGGCGCCCTGGCGGCGGCCTACGACCCGAAGGCCGCCTGAGCGTCAGACCAACGAGCAGCGGCGGCTGGTCCTGCGCGAGCTCGCAGCTCGGAGCATTCTTCTCTCTGTGCATGTACCCATACGCGACGCTCCGGTTGTCGAGCGGATTTTCCGCTTGGAGCTGGATCTTCACCTCCGGCAGCATGGTATTGAGCTTCCACGCATACGCGACATTGGCATCGACGATCGTGTAGGCCGGCTGCCGCGTGGTGCTGGTCGCACCGGTCCGGCACGTTCGGGCGCCACTGCCCCGCACTCGCCGTGCCGCAGTGGTACCGCACCGTGAGGTGATTGTAGCTGAAGCTGTCCTGGAACCGCCCGTCATACACCATCACGGACGGCTTGTCGCACTCGCTCTTGTAACGCACTCCAGCATCGCGACTCTCGAGGTACTCCGGCTGCCCGGTCACGCGTTCCGACTGCAGGCTCGAGCCGATGAGCAGATACGGCGCGCTGATGTCGGGAGCCTTGTAGGTGCGGCCGAAGATGGCATGCACGTTCCACTCGCGCGAGATCGCCTAATCCACGCCGAGCGACGGCTCGTGGAACACGTACTTCTCATGCCCTCGCCTGGGAAATCGTAGCAATACCCCGCGGCATCGTTCGAGCACATCGGAATGTAGTTGTACTTGTCGCCCGGGTGGATGTGCAGGCGGCCGCCGAGCAGCGCGATATCGTCCTGCATGAACCCGTCGTACTGATTGCGCCCGTCATGCTCGAGCCACGCCATGCTGTACCCGTCGGTCATCGGCACCTGGGCCTTGCCGTACCAGGCCTCCTGCGACAGCGCGCTCGCGAGCATCGCATCCGCGCCCACCGTCACCGTGTTATGCGTGAACGACAGCGCCAGGCACGCCAGCGTGCCCGTGTTGTACAAACTGTCGACATCGCGCTGATACTGCATCCCCAGTGCCGCCGAGGCGAACATCTGCGTCGCAACCGCGCAGTCGTAGAGATTCCGGTAGAGCGCGGCCGGCACCGCTGGCCGCGGCAAATTCGCAGGGTTCCTATAAGCTTTAACTGTCGCGGTGATTTTTTGCCGCCTTGTGACAGCGCAGCCGCGTGCGGAGCGCGCCCGGTCGCGCTCCGCCACCCCGGGGTGCGGCAACGGGACTCCGCGCAGCCGCCGCGGTTGAGGAATTCACGATTTGCGGCTGCACATCGTGAGACTCTCGAGCTCGGCGCGCAGGACGCGCACCGATCACGCACGCCGGGCGTTCTGCCAGCGCTCGCGCGCCGCTGTGGCCGATCGCTGTCGGGCGCAATGCGCGCCGGCACGGGCGCGGCGAGCCGTCGGACTTGCGGGGCGTGCAGTTGAACTGCCTTCACCCGCCCGCCGACGCTGTATACTGCGCAGCGCGCTCTTGACAGCGGGAAGATCTGTAAGCCGGCAGCAAACGCTCGATGACGACCATAAAAGACGTAGCGGCGAAGGTCGGTGTGTCGGTTGCCACCGTCTCAAACGCCTTGAATGACAAGCGCAACGTCAGCGCCGCCATGCGGCGGCGCGTGCTGAAGGCCGCCAAACAGCTCGGTTACCGTCCGCATCGCGCGGCGCAGGCGATGCGCACGGGGCGCACGCGCGCAGTCGGCCTGGTGCTGCCGGACCTGACCAACCCTTTTTTCTCGCAGCTTGCGCAGGCGGTGGAAAACAGGGCCCGCAAGCTCGGGCTGCTGGTCTGTCTCATCGACAGCCAGAATGCGCCCCGTGAGGAGAGCGAGGGACTGACCCTGCTCATGCAGCATGGGGTCGACGGGATCATCTGGTGCCCGGTCGGGCCTCGCCTGCCCTCGCCGCTGCGCAGCTTCGAGCGGCCGGTCGTACTGATCGACCGTCCGCGGCCGGGCTTCGCCGTGGTCCACTCGAACAACTTCATGGGCGGCCAGCTGCTGGCGCAGTACGCGCTCGCGCAAGGCCACTCGCGCATCGGCCTGCTGTCGGGACCGCGCAACGTGGCGAGCGCCGAGCAGCGGCGCCACGGGTTCCTCTGCGCATTCCCCGACCGGATCGATCTCGCCTGGGAAGTGCGGCTGGGCTTCGACGGCCTCCTGCCGCGCGAGGCCTGCGACGCGCTGCTGCACCGCAAGGGCGCGACGCTCATTGTCGCCGGCAACGATCTGATCGCCATCAGCGCGGTGCGTTTCCTCAGCGAACATGGTGTCCGTGTTCCCGACGACGTGTCGATCGTGGGGTTCGACGATGTCAGCTGGGCGCGGATCGTGACTCCACGCCTGACGACGATCGCGCAGCCGCTGGTCTCAATCGGCACGCGGGCCGTCGAGCTGCTGCAGGAGTACATGTCGGGCGGATCCGTCGAGCGACGGCCCTTGGTGTTCGACGTCTCGCTCGTGGAACGGGATTCGGTCAAGCGCATCTGAGCGCCCGACCGCCCCGCCGCACGACACCGCGGCGGCTGCAATCCCGAAGGCCGGCGCCGTGACTCGGCTGTCGACGCGGAGGATGTCTCTTGTTCTTCGCGCCCCGCCAAGCGCCGGGCGGATGCAGCGAATCCGAGCGGATCGCGGGGCGCAGCCTGTACAAGCAGCGCCCCGCACTGCCAAGGCCAAGTAATGCACCCGATTGCCTTGCGATCCGCCTCCGGGCAGTATTGGCGGTACAGATGCTGCAGGCGCGTACGGACAATACGGACTTTGGTCCGTTTCGCGGCGGGGAGTCCCGCTGAAAGCTCGGACGTTGTCCCGGGCCCGCGTCGCGCTCGCCATGCTCGCGATGGCCGTTGCCGTGCGGGCGTTCGCCGAGCCGGTGCCCGATACCTGCGCGATTCACTATCCGAGCGATGCGGGCATCGCCTGGACCTGCCACCGCATCAGCCGCCGCGACACGCTCACGCGTCTGTTCGGCTCGCATTGGCAGGACGTCCTGCGCTTCAACCGCATCGACCGGCGCCACGTCTATCCCGGAGTGCGCATCAAGGTGCCGGACGATCTGGCGCAGGTGCACGACTTTACGCCCATGCCGAAGCGCTATGCGGCCGCGGCCGATGACCCGAAATTCATCCTGGTGAATCTGACCGAACAGTTCCTCGGCGCCTATGCTTACGGTAAGCTTCTGATGTCCTTCCCCATCACCTCCGGTGATGAGGCCGACCCGGCGCGTCGCACACCGGACGGGCTCTTCCGGGTGAGCGCCTACGACCGGCTGCACAGCTCCTCGCTATACGACCTGGCGGACACCGACAAGCCCTACCCGATGCATTACGCGTTGCGCTTCTATATCAGCCCGCAGGGCGTGGCCGTCTGGATCCATGGGCGCGATGTGCCGGGCTATGCCGCCTCCCATGGATGCATCGGGCTTTACGACGAGCAGATGCAGAAGGAATACTATGGGTATCCGCGCCGGCCCGTTCTGGAAGACGCGCGGAAACTCTACGAGTGGGCCATCGCGCCGCATCCGGATGACGGCCATTTCCACGATCTGCCCGACGGACCGGTGGTGCAGATCATCGGGCAGGCACCGGTGTTTCCGCCGCAGGCGGCCACCGGCACAGGCGCGAGGAGCCGCGCACCCACGCCACGCCCGCACGGACGCACGGCACTGCGGACCTCGAGACGTCCTTCCCCGCAGGCGCGCAGCGGGGACGCTCCAGGCATCACCATGAGTAACGGCGAATGAACTCTCTACTCGGACACCTCATCGCGACCTTCCGCGCGCCCGGGCGGCGGTCACTCGTCTGGGCGATCCTCGCCCTCGGCGCCCTCGGCGCCATTGGGCCCGCAGCACCCGCGGCACCCGCAGCGCACGCCGCTCCTGCGGCACACCCCGGCATGGGCGCCGCGCAGCGCACCCTGCAGCTGGCGGACCTGATTCACGCGCAGGCGCCCAACATCAGCATCCGGGCCATCACGACCGCGATCGACGCCTACCTGCACTTCAAGGCCAAGCACCTCACCGACAAGCCGCTGGTCACGATCGTCGATTACTCCCTGTCCTCGGCCAAGCGGCGCCTGGCGGTCGCCGACGTGCAGACCGGCAAGGTGCTCTACTACACGTACGTGGCGCATGGCAAAGGCAGCGGCGGGACGTACGCGAAGCGCTTCTCCAACACGCCCGGCTCGGACGCGAGCAGCCTCGGGGTGTATCTGACCGGGCGCACCTACTACGGCGAGCACGGCTACTCGCTGCGGCTGCACGGCCTGAATCCCCAGTTCAACGGCGCGGCCTACCGGCGCGACATCGTCATGCACAGCGCCTGGTACGTGAGCCGCAAGTTCGCGCAGGAGCATGGCCGCATGGGGCGCAGTTGGGGATGCTTCGCGCTCAGCCGCCGGGTGGAGAGCGACA
>JAKAYU010000251.1 GCA_021809525.1 Pseudomonadota bacterium
CTTCGATCACCTGAGCATCAAGGAGCGCGCCACGATCGAGCGGGTGCTCAGAGACATTGTCAGGATTCGCGGATTAAAGTCCATTCCCGTCGAATGACTCGAATCACAGCTCGCTACCCGAGAGATCAGTCATGAACGCACAGATGAACGCCATTGCCCACACGTGCCTCGCGGGAGCGGAGTCAAACAGCATGACGTTTCCGCAAATCGTGTCGACTTTGATAGAGGCAGGGTTCGAGGGGTACTGTGTAGACTTTCGCCGCGGCATGATCGCCTATTACCTGCCCAGCGGAGAGAGCGTCGAACTCTCGAGCGCCAAGCCACCAGGACCTGTCGCAGCTGAGTTCAACGCCGCAGTGGTGAGGGAGGCTATCCAAGAAGCCCAGAGCCTGGTGCCAGGGTATACGTACAAGGGTTTTGTCGCAAAAGTCGCCGCTGCCGGTTGCGCCGGCTACATCGTCTCTTTTCTCGGGCGACGCGTCCTTTACTTCGGGCGCACTGCCGAAACGCACGTAGAGCACTTCCCTGGCTCCAACTGAAGCCCATCCCGACGGGGCCGAGGATCTGTCCACCAGGGGCGGGGGTGATGTCGATGCGTAGCGGGTGGATTGCCGGGGGCCTGTGCGTTGACGATGGATTGTCCAGCACCGTGCGCGCTCGATGAGTGATTTCGGCCACGGGCGTTCGCCCTGAGTCCGGCCGACGGCATTCGATGCCGCGCGATGCCAGTCCGACCGCGCGATGCGAGCGCAGTCGATTGCTTCGTACCGATGCCGGGGCGCACCACGCAGGCGAACAGATCGCTGATCACACCGGATACCGTGGTATACGCGGAGCTGCGGCCGGACATTTTCGCATGGCAAGATCTCCAACCACCGAAGAGGCCAGCCCGCGCACCCCGTGCTGCCGCCGTGACACGGCGGTCCTCGTGTGTCGCCCCGATCCGCTGTCATTCGTGTTTGACCTTCTTTGGCCGCCTTGGCTCTGTGCCTCGCGGGTCCGGCGTCAGGATACGCACCCCCGGCAGACCGGCGAAGTCACGGGGGTTGAGCGTCAGGAGCGAGTAACCGTGTTCAATGGCCTGGGCTGCAATCCAGAGGTCGTTGTAGCGTGGCCGGGGCGAGCGCCCGCTCAGCTTGACGGTCGCTGCAAGCACGCCAAAGGCGGCCGCAGTATGCGCCGTGACATCTAGGGTCGGCCGGCTCTCCACATGACGCAGGTAGGCGGCACGCTGTGCACGCACGGCCGGGTCAACGCAAGCCTCTACTCCGAATCTCAGCTCCCCCAGTGCGATTGCCGAAGTAAAAACGGGTCCTCACCGACGGCCTCGATCACGGCACGGTGACCAACGTGACCGGCGGCGAGCCCGACCCAAATGCGGCTATCGAAGATCACGCCCACGGGTCGCGCACCGTCTCATCAAATGCGCCGTAGCTCTCTTTGATCCAGGCTTGCGCCTGCTTCGGCACAATCATAAGCCGCAACCCAACAGGCGCCCGAGCAGCCGTCATGGTCCGCTCGGGCGGTACGATCTGGGCAATCACGACGTGGTTGCGTTCGATCATCACGGTCTCTCCATTGCCAGCGACCGCATCGAAGATCTCGCGGGTCTTACGTGCCAGATCTGTGGCGCTGATGGTCTGCATCGCGATCTCCGCATCATATGTATCAATACGGTTTATACGATCGCACCGAACCTGATTTCCAGGGACTATCCCCGCAGCTCCCAACCGCCGTTTCTAGGTTCAATCTGTGCCGGAATCGCAGATGCCCTTCATAGGAGTCGCGTCCGAGGAACAGCTCAAGATGGTTTCCGAAGTACTGATTGCAGTCATCGCCGACCAGGTTCCTCAGCGCGAAGTTGTTCTGGAACCGCCCGAAGGACTGCGGTATGGCGTGCTCGATCTTTGTGAAGCCGTCCTCGGATCGGTACTGCTGGCAATAGATACAACGGGGCATCAGCCGATCCCCCGAACCCAGCCAGCGTGTTGCTTCCAGCACCAGTCCCCTTCCGCTGCTTCGAGGAGTGGGAGCAAGAATCGCTCAAGATCCGCGAGCACTGACGCCAGATCCACTGGCACCGTGGCCGTCCGTTCGCGTGTCAGGAACGCCCGCCATTGCCCATCCCAAGCCGCCGCGTAGGACTCCGTGAATGCAGTCGGTCTTCCCTGGGGCAGCGCCGTCGCGCGTCGGGCGAAGGTCTGGAGGATCGCTGTGGTCAGAGGGCCACGCTCCAGCTCGAAGGTTTCGGCGATCAGCCACAGATCGTAGAAGTCCTTCAGCCGGCTGTTGGTGATCCCACGGGTTACCAGTGCATGGAACTTTTCCGCGACCACCGTCTCGATAGGATAGGCGCGCAGGTGAGGTGCCGGCGCATCGAGCAATACGGGAAAATCGATCTCAATAGGACCCGGAGTGATCGCATCCCCGAAACCGACGTCGACCTGGATAGGAATACGAGCGCCGGCGATCGTGGCACGTGTGCGGATGCGCACACCACCGTACTCAAGATCTTCTCGGATTGGTGTGGCCTCGATTCCGGCGACATCAAACACTACACCATCATCGGCGACCGTCTGCCCGCAAATCTCGCGGAACGCTTCACGGATGGCCTCAGGACTGTTCTCTCCGTATCCCAGCGGTCCAGATCACGCGTTGGCCGGAAGGGGGCTGCCACCCAGGTAGCGAACAACATGGCGCCTTTCAGCACGAATCGTTGGCGATGCGCGGATTTGCTCAGCCGGTACAACAGCCGCTCGAGCGCGTAGCGCATCAGAAAGATCTGAAAGTCCGTGCGCTCATCGCGCGATCGCTGCAGCAGTCGGGCGCGAACCGACTCGCCAACGTTCTTGCGCGGCTCACGCGGCGTCGGCCGCCGTCGCCTCGACGTAGGGTTTCAGGATTGACCAGACTCGCATCTTCGTCGCGTGATGCCACAGTTGATCGCTGGTCACCTTGCGGCGGCGAAGGCCCTCGCGCAGACCTTCCAGCGCCACATCGAGCCCGACTTTGCCGCGATAGCGGAAGCAATCCACGATGGTTCGCGCCGGATCGGTGATCGCGACCTCGACCCCCTCGATGCGGTGACGTTTGACGCCGTCGGTCAGCGCCGTCCCGGTGAAGCGCACGAACCGGACGGGTGGGTATTCGATCCGCGGGCGCCAGGCCGTACGGTCGATAGCCATCCAGACCTGCGAGGGCATCTGCAGCGTGAGTTCGTGAAATTGCAGCGCTGAGGTGAGACAGATGACACCCTTGGGTACCAGCGCTGCGACCTCGGCGAGGGAATGTCCGGCATCGGCCGACGCATTGGCTCGTTGATACAGACCGCGAGCCACCCGAACGACAACTCCTTCGCGGACCAGACGCGCCAGCGTTTCTGGTCCTACGTCCCGGGCGGCAAAGTCCTTGAGCCGCAGGATGGGTTGCCGGCCCAGCAGCGCGAGCGCGCGAGATCGTTGTGTGGACGGTGGGGACACTGTGATGTTTCCTCTGCTGTCGTTAAGTGTAGCAGAGGTCTCGTCACATGGCGCGCATTTGATCCATGGGCGGCGGCGGACTGTGCGAACGGGTCCAGCACCTCGCCATGGCCGATGACGTGGCGATCAGCGGCCGGATGGACGAGCGCTTCGTCGATCCGCTCGGGGTACGCCGGGGCCGCTACCGCGCGCCCGCGGCCACGGGCTTCTCGGCGCAGATGCGCCCCGAAACCCTCCTGCGGTATCGCTTCCCCACTGGCGCGGCGTGGCAGCCGCTCGCGCCGCCGGCGGCGCCCCCCTCAAGACGGGGTGAGTTCCCCCGCCAGCGCCATCAGACGGGCGCGGATCGCCTCCCGCGCGATGCGAAAGCGCCCCAGGAGTTGCTCCGGTGCGAGCGCCGGATCGTCGCTCGCCGGATCATCGATCGGCCAGTGCAGACGGCGCACCCGGCCCGGCAGCACCGGACAGACCTCCTCGGCACACAGCGTCACCACCAGATCGACGCTGGCCGGATCGATCTCGCTGACCGACTTCGATCGATGCCCGGTGATGTCGATGCCGACCTCGCGCATCGCCTCGATCGCGTAGGGATTGACGCGCGAGGGGCGCGAGCCGGCGCTCAACACCTCGCTCGGGTGCAGCAGCTGGCGCGCCAGCCCTTCGGCCATCTGACTGCGGGCCGAGTTGGCCACGCACAGAAACAGAATCCGCATCAGCGTAACTCCCTCATCGTGCAGTTCGCTGCGCGGCGGCGCACCGCCCCGCCGCGCTCATACCAAGCGCGCGTCGCGCGCGTCAGCGCCACCACCGACAGCATGACCGGCACCTCGACCAGCACGCCGACCACCGTGGCGAGCGCCGCGCCCGAGCCGAGCCCGAACAGGCTGATGGCGGCCGCCACGGCCAGCTCGAAGAAATTGCTCGCGCCGATCAGCGCCGAGGGTGCCGCCACACA
>JAKAYU010000252.1 GCA_021809525.1 Pseudomonadota bacterium
CAGCAGCGTCTTGCGCACGTTCGCCGGCCCGAACGGATCGGGGGTACCGGGCAGCAGCGCGATGCCCTCGCCCGCGAGCTGGTATGTGAACAGCTTCGCGCCGGCGAGCGAGGCGGGGGGCATCTCAGGGGTATGATTGGCGGCATCGGCGGTGCGGATCAGCACCGACTGGCGATGATCGTGCACATCGCCCATGAGGCTCTCGAGCAGCCAGGCGCCCGGCCGCGTCACCTCGAACCAGGCGTCGTAACGCTCGGCGACCCCGATGCGCAGCGCATCGACCGTGACGGCGCGCGGCAGCGGATTGCCGTCGCTGTGCGTGACCCGCAGCTTGTGCCCCGCCAGACGAACGTAGTGCGTCAGCGTCGGGCTCGCGTTCAGAATGCGCAGGCGCACCGTCTGGCCCACTTTCACGATGAGCGGCCGCGTGCGCGGATACGCCGCCCCGCTGAGGCAGTGCGACAGATACTGGACCTCGTCACCCATCGGCATGGACTTCATGGCATCGGACATGCCGCCCATGCCGCCCATCGGCCTCATCCCGCTCATGGCCGGCAGCGCACGCATGCCATCGCCGTTAAGCCCAGGCGGCACGTTCATCATCGCCTTGCTCTTGCCGGCGACGGCGCTCCACAGGCTGCGCATATCCGGCACATCGTGCAGCACCAGCACGGCCTCGACGTCCGCCCGCGGCTCGCGCGGGTCCTCGACGAGGAACGCCCCGAAGAGGCCGAGCGCATCCTGACCGCCGACGTGTGAGTGATACCAGCGCAAGCCGGGTGGATCAGGCTGGTAGGTGTATATGAATTCCCCGCCGTCGGGCACCGGCGCCTGAGTGACGTACGGCACGCCGTCCATGTCATTCGGCAGGATCATGCCATGCCAGTGGATCGTGCTCAGCCCGCCGCTGTGGTTGATGAAGCGGGCACGGAAGGTCTGACCGTAGCGCACCCGCAGCAGCGGTCCCGGCACCCGGCAGTTGTATGCCAGCCCGGTGAAGTTCGCGCCGGTGACGCGCGGATAGCGGTACGGCCGGGCCGCGAGTGTCACCTCGACCCAGTCGTTGTCGGCGGCCCGTGCGCTCATCGGCGGCAGCAGCATCCAGCTCATGGCGGCGGTGCCGACGGTCACGGAGGTCTGCAGGAATTCGCGGCGTCGCATCATTGCGTCTCCTTCATCGAGCGCCTGCGGGCACGCCCCAACGTCGGCGATGGCCGGGCTTCACCCGCAAAACCGCCTCCACCGGCCAGCACGGCGATGCCTCAAGGGTAACCGAGACCCCGCCGCGCCGGGGAGGAAAGCCGTCCCGCGGCCGCAGCGGGCGCGATCGGCGCTGCGCGACGGCCGCGCGCGGCCTGCGCGCCTCAGGGCGCCGCCGGCTCCGAGGCCCGGCGCCCCCGCAGGCGCGCCGGATGCCACAGCTCCTGGATCGACTCGAGGGTGCGGCCCTTGGTCTCGGGCACGAAACGCAGCACGAACAGCGCCGCCAGAATCGCCCCGGCGCTGTACAGCCAGTAGGCGAAGCCGTGGTTGAAGTGCCGGTTGAGGTAGGCGCTGCCGTCGAGCATCGGGAAGGTGAGCGAGACAACGAAATTCATGATCCACTGCGCGCCGATCGCGATCGACATGGCCTTGCCGCGGATCGAGTTCGGATAGATCTCCGCGAGCATCACCCACACCACCGGCCCCCAGGAGAACGAGAAGCCCATGACGTACACCACGACCGCCGCGATCGCGAGGTAGGACGCGCCGCTCGCCTTGCCGCCGGCCGCATGGCCGGCGGCGCTGACCAGGTGCATGTCGAAGAGGAACCCGATCACGATCATGGCGGCGGCCATGACGAACGCCCCCACCACGAGCAGCGGTTTGCGCCCGATCCTGTCGACTGTGAAGGTCGCCGCGAGCGTGAACGCGGTCATCGTCACGCCAACGAAGGTCGCCGACTCCCAGTACGCCTCGTTCGTCGAGGCGCCCATGTTCTCGAACATGTGCGGCGCGTAATACAGCACCGCGTTGATGCCGACCAGCTGCTGGAACGCCGACAGCAGGATCCCCACCAGCAGCACGAGTCCACCGAAGGAAAACAGCGGACGGGTATGCTCGATGAGCGTCGCCTTGATCTCCCGTAGAGTCGACTGCGCGCTCTCCTGCCCGACCAGCCGCTCAAGGAGCGACAGTGCCTCCTCGTCGCGGTCCTTCAGCACCAGGAAGCGCGGGGTTTCCGGCACGAGCAGCATGAACACGATGAGCAGCGCAGCCGGAATCGCCGCCGAGGCGAGCATGTGCCGCCACGCGGTGTTCATCAGATACGCATGGCTGTGGCCGGACTGGATCAACCAGTTGACGAAATAGACCAGGTTGATGCCAACCACGATGGCGATCTGCTGGAACGTGACCAGCATGCCGCGCGTCTCGGGCGGCGCGACCTCGGCGATGTACATCGGCGCGAGCATCGAGGCCATGCCGATGGCCGTGCCGCCCATCACCCGGTAGAAGAGGAACGCCGGCAACGCCCGGTAGCCGACCGCGCCGAATAGACTCCAGAAGAACTCCGGGTAGCCCGCCCCGAGCGAGGAGACGAGAAACAGCACCCCGGCGATCAGCAGCCCGGCCTTGCGGCCGATACGCGTGGAGAGCGGACCGGCGATGGCCGCGCCGAGGACACAGCCGAGCAGCGCGATGGAGATCGCCAGCCCCGAGAGGAAGTTCGCGTCGGCCTCGGCGAGATGGCGCGGCACGACGAAGTTGTGCGTGATGGCACTGGTGACGCCCGAGATCACCGCCGTGTCATAGCCGAACAGCAGCCCGCCCAAAGTCGCGGCGGCGGTGAGCGCCACCACGAGCCCGGTATTGCCTTTGCTCATCGGAACCCCCTCGTTTGGTATCGCTACCATCCCCCGAGGGCGAGGGCTTGTCAAGCGCCCGGCGGGCTCACGCGGCGGCGCTCTTCGGCCGGGCCGCCGACTCGCGGGTGATCAGCTCATGGGCGACCAGACGGTGCACCGGCTCGGCGGCCGCGCCGCGCCGGCCGCCGCGCACGGCGGCGACCAACATGTCGACGGCCTCGCCGGCCATTTGCGCGATCGGCTGGTGGATGGTGGTCAGGCCCGGCCAGATGTTCGCCGCGATCAGGCTGTCGTCGAAGCCGACCACCGTCAGGTCGTTCGGCACCTCGAGCCCGTGGCGATGCGCCTCGGCCATGACCGCTGCGGCCATGTCGTCGTTGCTGGCGAAGATCGCCGTCGGCCGCGGCTCGCTGGCGAGCAGCTTGCGCGCCGCATCGAGCCCGGAGCGGAACGTGAAGAATCCCTGCTCGACCCGCGGCGCGGGCAGGTTGCCATGCTCCTCGACCGCCGCGGTGAAGCCGCGCCAGCGCTCCTCGCTCGCGGTCTGGTTGGGGTGTCCCTTGATGAACCCCAAGCGGGTGTGCCCGAGCGCGAGCAGGTAGCGGGTCATCTCGCGCGCCGCGGCGAAATCATCGATGCTGACGCACATCGTATCGGCCGGCGGACGTCCCGCGGCGACCGCCACGATGCGCATGCGCGCGGTCTGCAGCTCCGTGCGGATCACCGCCGACTCGCACAGCGGCGGTGGCAACACGACGCCAACCACACCGCCTGCGACCAGACGCCGCACGGCGCGGCGCGAGGCCGTGGGAGTCATCTCGCACTTCTCGAGCACCAGCTGCACGCCGTGTCGGGTGGCCGCATCGAGCGCGCCGACCAGAAATTCGCTGAGGTAGGAGGCGCTGGGATTGCCGTACAGCAGGCCCATACGCTCCCCGCGCGCACTGGCGAGATTGCGCGCGGCGAGATTCGGCGAGTAGCCCAGCTGGCGGACCGCCTGCATCACCGTCTGGCGCGTGGTGTCGCTCACATACTGCCCGCCGTTGACCACCCGCGAGACGGTCATCGGCGAGACGCCGGCATAGCGCGCCACGTCCTTGATGGTTACGCTGCGGCGGGCGCCGGTGCGGGATTTACGCGCCGTTTTGTTCATTGATCCTCTGCGTTTTTTGGGGTAAGTGTGCCAGGGGACCAACGCATGGGCTGCGGCACTTTAACATAGGCACAACAGCCCCAGCGCCGCCCTGCGGCAAGTGGCGAGCCGCTTGCGGCGCCCGAGCACTCAAGCGTTCCCCGACCCTGAGCCGCCCGCGCATATGATAGCGCACTCATGCCGGCGGACGCCCGGACCGAGCATCGACCTGCTGTCCCCTCACCGCCGCCCGCGGGCGCCCGGCGCACCCTTTGCCCGCGCCGCGCGCCAGAGCCTCTGTGCGAAGCGGGGCAGGCGCCGCCTGACGGGCGTCTTGCTGCGCAACGGTGCATTCTCTACTCTCGCAGGGCGCCGGATGCCGCCCCCAGCCCGCCATCGAGCGAACCTGTGCCCAGCACCACTTCCAAGACTCACACCCAACCCTCG
>JAKAYU010000253.1 GCA_021809525.1 Pseudomonadota bacterium
GATCTAGCTCGCGCAGCAGCGGCCGGTTGCGCTCGACAGTCAGACGGGAATGGGCCTCGATGCCGCCTTTGTTGCGCCGGTTGCGGATCTGAGCCGGCAGCGCCTCACCGAAGGCGCGCCGCGCGATCGCGCGGTCCCAGCCGCCCGCCGTGAGCACATCGACCGGGATGCGCAGACATAATTCGATGAGCGGCTGCGAGACGAGCGGCGCGATCCGCTCGGCATCACCCGGCACGGCGAGCGGGTCGTAGAAATCAAACGGCGCTAGGACCTGATGCGCGTGCCAGCGTTTGCCGCTCGAGGCGCCGCTCTGTCGATGCATAAGCGGATGCAAACAGTATGCTTCGCGCACCGCGGCGCTCACCACGCCGGGAGCGAGCAGCGCTCGGGCGCGCCCGGCCTCATCGAGGGGACTCCAGCGCCGCCGCCCCAGCACTTCGCGCGCCATGCCGCCGAGCACCCGCCAGAGCGAGAGTTGATCCATCCGCGCCGCATCGAGCAGTACCCCGAGCAGCGGCCGCGCGAGGCCGCGCCGCCGGAGAAATTCCGCCGGCGCCCACTCGGCACGCTCGGCGTAGAAGAGCTGATCGCCGCCGTAGCCGATGAACAGCGCCCCGGCGCCCTGCGCGCGCGCCAGTGCAGCCTCGCGCCGGCTGTGCTCAAGATAGAACAGATAGTTGGTCGGCTCGGCGCTCGCCGGCACGGCAAGCAGCGCTGCGAGCTCGAACCCGAGCGGCCGCTCGCGCTCGATGAGTTCGACGCCAGCGTGCGCCGCGGCGAGGCGTGCAAAGCGCCGCTCGTCCAGATCCGTGTGCGGCGGATAATAGTGAAAGCACCTGAGGCGCGGTCCGGGCGGCAGCGCAAGACAGGCGAGCAGGATCGAGGAGTCGAGCCCGCCCGAGAGCGACAGCAGCACGCTGCGGAAGCTCGCACCCCAGGCGCGCACCACCTCGCGGGTGCAACGACCAAGCGCCTCGGCGGCCGCCTGCGGCTCATCGACCGGAGCCGCTGCGGCGAGCGCGAGCGGATCCCACTCGTAGCTGCGTGTCACTCGCGCCTCACGGTGCCGCACGCACTGCCCGCCGAGCACTTGTGTGACGCCCTGCAGGCCGCTCGGCGCGCTGTGCTCGCGCAACAGACACAGACAGGCCGTGACGTAGGCCCAGTCGGGCTCGAACGGTCGGGTGCGCAGGGCACGCACGTCCTCGATTCGCGAGCAGTACACGTCAAGCTCGCCGATGCGCAGCGTATAGCACGGCAGGCCCGCCGAGGGGTCCCGCAGGATGCGGACCTCCCTCGAGGCCGGATCGCGCAGGACGGCGACGTAGCGACCCCAGTACCGCTCGATGAGCCGCCGGCCGCCGGAGGCGACGATCGCGTAGCTTTCCGGCGCGTCGATCCGCGCGGGCACCGCCAGGGAAATCCCCTCCGCATTCCGTGCGAACAGCTCGCCCAATACCACCCCGCGGCCGCCGCGGAGTCGGCGCGCCACAGCGCGGCCCGGCCGCTCGCCGGCGCAGCGCACTTCCAGGCCGGCGGCGCTGAAGGCCGTGCGCCATGGTCCCTCGGGCGGCTGCGGTTCGGCGCAGAGTCGCGAGGCAGCCGAGCGAACCGCGGGCTCGGCGTCATTCCAGACGAACACCACGTATCGGAACATGGTCAGATCCGCAGAATGGCCGAGTACTGGCGAACGTGGTCCGGCAGATCGTTGAACACGACCGGCCCCAGCTGCACCCAGCAGTGCGCGTGAAACGGCGCTGTGCGCACTCCGAACACCCACTCCGGGTACAGTCCGTGGGCCTGCAGGAACAGCAGCAGGGTGAGCGAGTCGAGCAGACATGCCCCTCGCGCGGTGTAAAAAAGCGGCCGCAGATACACGAATCTGCCCACCAGCGCCTGCGCGTGCGTCCAATCGAACTGCGCCTCGGATGACTCGCGGCCCGCGCGGCGCGCGCGCATCCGCTCGAGCACCCAGTGCATGGAGCGAAACTGCAGCGCTGCTCGCGCGATGGTCCATGCCCACGCCATGCGCCGAAAATCGCGCCCGTGCGGCGCCGGGTGCTCCTCGAAGTCGAACTCGAGCAGCGAGCGGCACGGCTGTGCAATCTCCACCGGCCTCGCTGGAGAGCCTGCGCGCCGGTCGCTGACCAGGGCCCCTTGCTCAAGCAGCTGCGCCAGTATGGCCGGAGGCGCGCCCTGCGGTGCGGCAGCCCCAGTTCCCCCCGCCGGCCATCCGGCTACCCATCCTGCAAGCCCCTCGGCAGGCTGCACAGCAACGTAGCAGTTGCGCCGCTCGTCCATCAGCACCGCGTGGCGGTCACACAGGCTCACGTGAACGAACGGCGCCAGCCAGTACGGCGGCGCATTCCCAGATTCCCGGCTACTGTCCATATCCCTCCCCCTGCCAGAGCGAGGCCCTCGACACGGTTTGTGCCGTGGCCCGTGCATCTGTACCACTGCGCGCCGAAGCCGCCCAGCGCGATTGGTGGCGCATTCGTGCACAAATGCGCCCCCGAATTTATCCGGTTCCCGGCATGCCTCAGGCGGCCGCCTCGCCCATCTGCTGCGCCCGCCACAGCGCCGCGTACTGCCCCTGGGCACGCAGCAACGCCTCGTGCGGGCCCGATTCGACTACCCGTCCCGCATGCAGCACTACGATACGCTCGGCATGCGCCACACTCGCCAGGCGATGCGCGATGAGCAGAGTCGTTGCCGATCGCGACAGCGCCCGCAGGTTCAGGAGAATGGCCTGCTCGGTACGGCTGTCGAGCGCCGCGGTCGCCTCGTCGAACACATAGATGAGCGGCTGCCGCAGCGCAGCGCGGGCGATCGCTATGCGCTGACGCTCGCCGCCCGAGAGCCGCACGCCGCGCTCGCCGATGACGGTGCCGTAGCCACCGGGCAGCCGGTCGATGAACTCCTCCAGCTGCGCAACCTGCACCGCCCGCTCGATGTCCTGGTGCGTCGCCTGCGGCCAGGCGACCGCAATGTTGTATTCGATTGAATCGTCGAACAGCACGACATCCTGCGGCACCACCGCGATCGCGGCGCGCAGCGCCTCCGGCGCGATGTCCGCCAGGGGTGTGCCATCGAGACGAATCTGCCCTGCATCTGGCTCCACCAGCCGCAGCAGCAGCCGCACGATGCTCGACTTCCCCGACCCGCTCTGCCCCACGATCCCGAGCGTCGCTCCGGCCGGCAGCGTGAAACTCACCTCATCGAGCGCGGCGCGTCCCGGACCGTAGAGGAGCCTCACGCGCTCAAACTCGAGTGTCCCCCGCGCGGTGCTGTCCAGCCGCACGCCCGTCGCCGGCTCCGGCCGCTCAGCGAACAGCGCCAAGGTCTTATCGAGCAATGCCGAGCCATGCGAGAGCCCCTGGACCGCGAAGCCGAGCATCTCGGCGGGGCGCACCATCTGCAGCATGTACGTGTTGACCAGGACGAAGCCACCAATCGTCATCTGTCCCGCGCGTACGCTGCGCAGCGCACAAGCGAGCGTCACGACTAGAAACAGGGCGAATACTCCGGCCACCGCAAGTCCATTGGCGGTGTAGCGCCGATGGAAGGCAAGCCACGCCTGCTCGCTGCGTTTCAGTGCCCTAGCCACCTTGCCTGCCATCAGTCCTTCGGCGCCGAAGGACTTTACGGCCTCATAATTCAGCAGACCATCGGTCATGACTGCGCCGGCCGCGACCCGAGCGGCGGCCGCTTCCCGCGCCGACTCTGCGATCTGCGCGGCCGAGCGCCCGAAGAGCACAACGTAGCAGGCTGCCGCTGCGCAAAACATCATCAGAAAGAGCAGCTGGCCGGATCGCGCGAGGACCACGGCGGCGACCGTCAGTTCAGCGCCCACCGGCAGCACCGTGAATACCAGGTGGCGCAGAATCATGCGCACTCCCTCGAGCGCATTCTCAATCGTCTGACTGACCGCTCCGGTCTGGCGGCTCAGGTGATACCGCAGCGGAAGCCGCAGAACGTGCGCGAACATGCGCTCGCTCAACGTGCGCAAGATACGCCGCTCCGCCCGGGCGTAACGCAAAGCCCGCACCTCCGCGCCCGATCGAGCCAGCCACTGGCTGAAGGCATATAGGCCGATCAGGATCCCGGCCGACAGCGGGACGTGCCCCTCTCGATCGAGAGCATCGATGGTCCACTTCAGCGCGAGGGGCGCGAGCCCGCTCATCAGCGCGCCGAATAGGACCAGCAGCAGAACCTCTGCCAGACGCGCACGGACATACGGGGTCACCTCGCGGCGCAGCAGGCTACACACGTCCCGCCACCGCTGCAGGCGGGACCCGAGGATCACTGATCCTCCTCCGGGCTATCCGGCGCATCGGACGCGCCCGGCTGCTCGGCGTCGCCATCCGCACGGCTGCCACCGCTCTTGTCTCCCGGCCGCGCCTGC
>JAKAYU010000254.1 GCA_021809525.1 Pseudomonadota bacterium
GATCTTAGTCCTCCAGCTCGACCTTTTGGGAAGGAATATCGATGCGGTTAATGTATCGCAGAGCGCAACGGGTGAGTTTGCTGCCTGGGCAGAGCGCCCGGTAGCGCGTCCACAGCTCGCGTGCCTCTGCTCGAAAGGGCGACCATTTCGAGTACGGAGCCAAATGACTGTACGCGAAGCCGTCTTGTCGCAGTTGCGCCACCCGTGACTTCCCTGCGTTAGTGAGCCGGTGGCCTACAGCGGATTGCGAAATGGTTGGCTGGACTACGTTGTTCCCGTCGGGCAGCTTTGCGCCGGGTATTGAGCCCACCGCCGCCGTAAATTGCGTGAGTTGCATCGGCGCTTGCAGAGGAAATTTGCTAGTCAGCGCCTGAGCCAAGTCTTGCAGCTTCGCCGGGACGACTGGCGGAGAAACGCGCAATTCGATCACGGCCTCGACTATGGGCGCGTGCCTGTACTGTCTTGACCCCGAACTCATGGGCGGTAGGGTACGGTTTTCGACGCGAAGCGTCAATTTCTTTTCTCCCCTCGGGCGGTGCCCCAAGCCTGTCTTCTACACTTATTTTTCGAAAGTTTCGCGTTTTCAATGTGTTACGCGTTCCGTCCGGGCGTAGTGTGTAAACATTCGGTGAACCCGTAGGGTTCTATGACTGGCCGAGGGCGGAGCGGAAGTCCTTGTGAAGCGGGTAGAGCCAGATGTCCTTGATGGGGATGATCTGCTCGTGGACGGGGGATTTCTTGCCGCGGCCGGCGGTACGCCCGACGTGGATCCAGTTGGCGGCCTTGTAGCAGGTGCCGCGGTGGCGTGGGGTCTCGACGAAGGTTTCGAAGAGCACCGGGCGTAGTCCGTAGCGCGCCTGCCAGTCGAGCGGCAGTTGCCGGGCGACCAGGGACAGGATTTTCGAAGCGAGCCCCTTGGACTGGATCCAGGGCAGGATCAGGAAGCGGGCGTTGTTGACCACCAGCGGCAGGTTGCGGCGACGCTGCGCCGGATCCCAGCCGATGAAGCGATCGCGATCGGCGAGCTTCCAGGCGCTGGCACCGAAGCTGATCAGGGCGACCAGCCGGTCCCCGGCCAGGATGTTGTATCGCATCTGGCTGCCCGCCAGCGGGGAGTATCCGAGATCGTGGTAGCGGGCGACGTATTCGTTCCACAGACGCGAGCCGCCGGCGGCGGTCACCGGCTGCAAGGCCAGGGGCGGCAGCTCGTGCACCGGTGCGATCAGCGGCGACTGCTCATCGGTGGCCTCGGAGGGCGGGAACCGGGGGCGGCGCCGGGGATTGGGCATCTGCGACGGCGGCAGGCGGATCCGGCCATCGGCCTGCATGCGCAGCAGCGCAACCCGGCAGGTCATGTCCTTGAGCTCGCCATTGGGCTTGCGCCAATCGAACAACTCGCACAGCCTGCGCGACAGGGGGCTGCGCTTCAGAGTGGGATCCTGATCGATCAGCCCCTGGATCGTTTGGAGTTCCTCGGCGCTGAAGCGGCGAGCGCAATAGATCGTCACGAGGGATCGGCTCCGGCCCGATGATGGTCGTCACGGTCGATGACCGCGGCGGCGCGCATTGCGGCAAGCCGCGCAGCATCCATGTCCCAAGGCAGAAACGCAGCCGGGTCCGGCGGGGGACGATTGCCGTGATCCGCACAGGCTTGCAGGTACGCCGCCAGCCAGGTTCGCGGATTGATCCGCCAGCGACGCATCGTCATCAGCACGGTGAACAGGGTCGCCGCAAGTTCCCCCGACCACCGGCTACCAGAACCGTAGAAGTTCTTTCTCCCGACGACCGCACCGCGCAGGGCGCGCTCGGCGGCATTATTCTCCATCGGCAGCAGAGGGTCCTCGACGAAGGTCGTCAGCCCAGCCCAGTGATCGCGCATGCTCTCGAGCACCTTGGCCGCCGGAGCCGGCAGCGTCGGATCGGCCAGCGCCGCTTCGCGCTTGACCGCCATCTCCTGCACCGTCGCGCGCAGTTGCCGATCCAGCCCGGCGCGCTGGAGGCTCTCGGGCGGCGCGTCACGGCGCCGGGAGTGCAGCGCGAACAGATCGCCGATGCACCGCACCCAGGCCAACGCCCAGGTGGCGACCGCCGGGTACTCGTTGGCCAGGTTGAGCAGGTCGCGGCGTTGGTGGACCCAGCAAAACGACAGGGTGAAGCCGGGGTGCAGGCGGGCGAACTTCTTGTAGGCTCCGTGCCGGTCGCAACTGATGACGCCGCCTTGCGCGCCGGCAAGAACCTCGGCCGGCACCGTCGACGAACGCGACGGGTCGAGCTCGTAGTACGCCACGCTGCTCGAGGCAAACACCCACAGGTACCAGCGATGGCCGACCTTGCCGTCGACCTCGGCGAAGACCTCCCAGCGCGTCTCGTCGGCATGCCAGTGCGGCTCGCTGCGCAGCTTCGCGAGCAGTGCCGGTTTCAGGGGCTCGAACAAGGGCGCGATGGCCTGCAATCCCCCGGTCACCGAGCCCAGCGACAGGGTCAACCCCTGGTCGGCCAGATCCTGGAGCAAGCGGTAGGTGGGCCGGCCGTACAGGAACTTGTCCAGCAGCACCTGGACCCACACCGAGACGCCGAACTTTCCCCGCGCAATCAGTCGGTCCGGCGTGGGCGCCGTGATGATGCCGGCCACCCCATGGCACCGGCAGGTGCGCCGATACCGCCGGCGCCGGATCACACGCCGATACGCCTGGACTTCGACCTCGAGGACTTCGCAGTCGTCGGTGCCCGGAAACGGGCTCAGCGGGTCGCCGCAGTGCGGGCAGACCGGCGAGTCGAGGACCACATCCTCGAACCGCGCCGGCAGCGCTTCCAGGCGCGTGCGTCCGTGACCGCTGGCGCCTCGCTGCTGACCCCGCCGTCGCTTGGGTTCCGGCGCATGACGGTGCAGATCATCGACCGCCCAGCGACGCTCGCTCTTGCGGCCGAAGAATCGATGCTCCAAATCCCGGATCCGTGCGTGGGCCTTCTCGAGTTCGCCCAGCAGTTCGGCCTCGCGCTGGTCCGCGCGCTGTTGCGCTCGCCGCAGTCGGACCTCGCACTCGGCCTCGATCTGCACGGCACGCTCGGCGGCACGTCGATGCAGGGTCTTCCAGGAGTTCGCGGCGCACACGAGCTCGATGTGCTCCTGCCTGGACAGCGTGACGAAGACTCGGGAGAACGGCGTCGCCTCGACTTCGGCTTCGCCCGCGTTCAAGTATCGACTCCCCGGTCCGTCCATGCCCCGGAACGTAACCGAAATCGGGAAGTGTGTCCAGCACTTTCTCGATCCCGAGACGGCCTACGGGTTCACCGAATGCTTACCGTAGTGTCACGTTGTTACAAGTGCGGGGCCGCCAATCAGGCGGCCCTCATCGTCGGCGGCAGCGCGACCCCACAGGCCTGGAACACCTTGCCCGTGGCGCCCCTGGTTTCGGTGCGCATCACGTAGCTCTTGTCCTGGACCCGCAGTTCGATCTCCTGGAGCTGGTCGAGGTCGCGCAGCACATCGGCCCATTCGAGCTGCCACTTGCGCTCCTGCAGGCGCCGCTGCAGTTCATCGCGCAACAGCAGCGCCAGGAACGAGCAGAACACGTGACCGCGGATCGTGTCGTCGCACTTGTGGAAGATCGGGCGCGTGGTGAGCTGCGACTTCATCGTGCGGAAGATCGCCTCGACCTGCCAGAGCTGCTTGTACTTCATCGCCACGTCGCGCGCGCTCAATCCGGTGTTGGTCTGCAACACCCACATGCCGTCGTAGCGCGCCTCCTCCTCGACCTTGTCGTAGTCGATCTGGAAGTTCGGGCCGCGGGCCATGACGAACTTGCGATAGCCGTTGTTGCCGATCAGGCTCTTCTCCCCGCGCTTGAGCGCGGCTTCGAGCGCCTGAACGATCGCCTCGCGATCGTGCCGGTCCTTCTCGGCCTGGGACTCGTTGCGGCACACGATGTAGCGCCGGTCCCCGACCCACACCTCCTTGACCTTCAAGGGCGAGGGTGCCTTCGAGTCCGGGCTGCGCGGGTGCACTTCCTCGAATCGGCCGCGGTGCTTCAGAACCTGTTCGCGCGCCTCGTGCGTGCGGCGCATGCGCACGCCCAGGATGAAGCTGCAGCCGGTCTTCTCCAGGTGCTCCATCGTGGCCGCGCTGATCATGCCCCGGTCGGCCACGGCACAGATGCGCTGCGCCCCAAAGCGCCGGCGCATCCGCTCGACCACCGGCACCAGCGTCGTCACGTCCGAGGTGTTGCCCGGCCACATGTGGCTGCACAGCGGGCGGCCATCGCCGTCGAGCACCGCGCCCACCACCATTTGCTTCAAATCCGGCCGATGATCCTTGCTGTGCCCGTGCCGGCCCAGATCCTCGAGATCGG
>JAKAYU010000040.1:0-15370 GCA_021809525.1 Pseudomonadota bacterium
TCAATAGTAGACCGAGCGTGCAGGGCGCTTCTTGGCAGCGGTGGGCGGCGAGCGAGGCCATCACGCCGCCCAGCACCGAAACGATGGTGCCCGCGCTTGCCGCTACCGTTGCGCTCAAGAACGGGCGGCGAATGTGGGCACACGCTCGTCGGCCGTGGTGTGCCCGGCGAGTACCCCACGGTCCTTGAGGTGTCGATCCGGCAGCGGCGCGACTCATGTGCGGCAGGCTCGACAGAGGGCGGGTCGGTCCGATCAGGCGCCGTGGCAGCGGTGATCACCCTCGTCGAGGCACTGGTCGCGCTCGAGCTGCACGGTGGCGTGTGTGATGGCATGACGATCGCGCAGACGCTCGAGAATCTCGTGCAGGGCAGCCTGCTGATCCGCGGACGCTTCGATGGTGGCGTGCAGGGTCACAACCGGGGCCTCCCCCGTCAATGACCACACGTGCAAATGGTGCACGTCGCCGACCCCCGGAATCGCTTCGAGATCGCGCGCGATCACCTCCGGGTCGGCGGTCTGCGGCGCCCCCTGCAGCAGCACGTGTCCGGCTTCGTGCGTCAGCTTCCAGCCGGAGCGCAGGATGAGGAGCGAAACGATGATTGAGAGGACGGGGTCGGCGATCTTCCAGTTCAGCTCCAGAATCAACAGTGCCGCACCGGCCGCGGCCACCGAGCCCAGCAGATCGCTCAAAACGTGGGCCCGCGCGCCGCGCTCGTTGAGCGAGCTCGCGTCCGATAGGGTGATGAAAGCGGCGAGATTGGCGAGCCCCCCGATGAGCGCGATGATGAGCATCAAGGTGCCATCGACCGGCGGCGGTGTGATCAGGCGTCGTACGGCCTCGGCCATCACCCAGACCGTGAGCGCGAGCAGGATCAGTCCATTGGTGTAGGCCGCGAGCGTCTGGTAGCGGCTCGACCCGTAGGTGTGCCTCGCGTCGGCTGGCCGGCGGCTGGCCCGAATCGCCAGAATGGCGAGCACGAGGGAGCCTGAATCGGCCAGCATGTGGCCGGCCTCGGCGAGCAGCGCGATGGAGTTGGCGAACCAGCCGCCGAGGGCTTCGATGGCCGTGAAGGCCAGCAGAATACCCAGCGTCAGCAGCAGCCGCCGCTCACTGGCACCGTGACCGTGTTCATGGCCGTGGGTGTGTCTGGCGGGGTGCGAATGGTCATGCGCCATGGCGGTGGGTGCAAGCCGGGAGTGGCCTTGAATCAGTGACTTGGGGCCCCTATGCTAAAACCTACAGTCACTAGAGCTTCAAGCATGAGCGACGTCGCGATGCCCATCGGCCAGCTGGCCCGGAGCGTAGGCTGCAACGTGCAGACCATCCGCTATTACGAACAGATCGGTCTGTTGCCGCCCGCGAGGCGCACCGCGGGGGCTCAACGGCGCTACGGAGCGGCGCACCGGCAGAAACTGACTTTCATCCGGCATGCGCGCGAACTCGGCTTCCCGCTGCCGGCGATCCGGGAGCTGCTGGCGCTGGTGCACGAGCAGGACTCGGACTGTGCGCGGGCGGATGGCATCGCGCGGCGCCAGCTGGAGGCGGTCAATCGCCGCGTCGCGATGCTGATGAGTCTGCGCACAGAGCTCGAAAGAATGCTCATGCACGACCATGGCAATCGCATCCGCGACTGCCGGGTGCTCGCGACGCTGGCCGATCACAGGCTGTGTATCGAGACGCATCACGCGGACAGTGCGGATTCCTGATTTATACGCGCGCCGTGGACACTCCTGCGCGGGCCGCTGCCGGGACGCCCCGGCCGTGGATCCGGCAGGATCAGACCGGGGCGGCAGGCCGTGCCATTGACCCGGCTGCGGTGCCGATCGGGCGCTGCTCGCCCGAAGTCCTGCGCATGGCTGCCGAGCGGGCGGGCGGTGCCTCCATAGGCAATTGCGCGGATCGTCCGGCCGCCGGATGAGCTGATACACTGCGCCAGCGCCGCCTGAGACAATCAACGGATCTTCGGATGGCAATGCATCCCGCACCGAGCGCGGGCGCAGCGGGCGAACGGACTGCGTTTTCGTCCGAGGCGCTCCTGAGCACCGTAGGCTCGCTGTACGCACAGCTGCACCGCGGAGAGCCCCCGCTCGAGGGGATCGATCTCGGCAGCAGGCTCGAGGCGGATCTGGGCTTCGACAGCATGTCCCGCGCGGAGCTGCTGCTGCGGATCGGGCGCCGTTTTGAGGTGGAGCTGCCCGACTCCGCTCTGGCATCGATCGAGACGCTGGGCGATCTGGCCCAGGCCGTATCGAGGGCCCTCGAGCAGCCTGGCGGTGCGCAGGAGCGAGCCGCTCCCGCCGGCGTGGGCGTTCCCGCGCAACCGCGGCGCGCCGGCACGCCATTTCGGGCTGCGACCCTCATCGAGGTGCTCGACTGGCGCGCCCAAGCAGCACCCGCTGCGACCCACCTCACGGTGCTCGGTGACGATGGCGCAACTTCACTGACTTACGGGCAGTTGCGCGACGGCGCGCGCCGGCTGGCGAGCGGCCTGCAGCGGGCGGGTGTCAGGGGCGGCGCCCGTGTGGCGCTGATGTTGCCGACCAGCATAGATTACTTCCACGCCTTCCTCGGAACGCTGCTCGCCGGAGCCATTCCGGTGCCGATCTACCCGCCGCTGCGGCCTGCGCAGATCGAAGAGCACGTTCGGCGGCACACCCGCATTCTGCAGAACGCTGATGCGCAGGCACTCATCACCTTCAGGGAGGCGCGCGCCGCGGCGCGGCTGCTTGCCTCACGGGTTGTCAGTCTGGAGCAGGTGTTTTCGGTCGAGGAACTCACCGCACACGCGCCGCCCTGGACGGCAGCGCAGCGCGCCGCCGCCGACGCGATTGCGATGCTGCAGTACACCTCGGGCAGCACCGGCGATCCGAAAGGCGTCATCCTGACCCATGCCGATCTGCTAGCCAACATCCGGGCGATGGGCTCGGTCATGGCCGTGAAGGAATCCGAGGTCTTCGTGAGCTGGCTGCCGCTGTACCACGACATGGGCCTCATCGGCGCCTGGCTCGGATCGCTCTATTTCGGCTGTCTGTTCGTCGTGATGCCGCCGCAGCGCTTCCTGAACCGTCCGGCGCGTTGGCTGCAGGCGATCCACGAGCATCGCGCAACGCTCTCGGCGGCGCCGAACTTCGGCTACGATCTCGCCGCACAGCGCATCACGGCTGCCGAGCTCGAGGGGCTCGACCTGTCCTGTTGGCGCATCGCCTTCAACGGCGCCGAGCCGGTCGTGCCGGATACCATCGAGCGTTTTGCGCAGCGCTTCGCTCCCTTCGGTTTCAAGCGGACGGCCATGACACCGGTCTACGGACTGGCCGAGGCGGGGGTCGGGTTGACTTTCCCGCCGCTTGATCGCGGCCCTCTGGTCGACCGTGTCGAGCGCAGCGCGTTGAGCGGCCGGGGGCAGGCGCAGCCCGCAGCACACAATGCCCCCGATGCGCTGCATGTGGTGTCCTGCGGGCGGGCGCTGCCGGGCTACCGGGTGCGTATCATGGGGTCCGATGGGATCGAAGTGCCCGAGCGCATCGAGGGCAGTGTGCAGTTCACAGGACCGTCTGCAACGCGCGGCTACTACGAGAATCCCGAGGCCACCCTGCGCATACGCCATGACGGATGGTTGGACACAGGAGATCTCGGCTATCTCGCCGATGGCGAACTCTATATCACGGGGCGCAACAAGGATCTGATCATCCGCCGCGGACATCACATCTATCCGCAAGAGATCGAGCAGGCCGTGGGCACACTCGAGGGCGTGCGCAAGGGCTGCGTGGTGGCATTCGGTGCGGCCGCGGCGGGGGAGGCCACCGAGCGGCTGGTCGTGCTTGCGGAGAGCCCCTACAAGGATGCGCCGCAGCGTGAGGCATTGCGGGCGCGGATCAACCAGCGTGTCATCGAAGGGATCGGCGAGCCGCCCGACGAAATCGTACTCGCGGTCCCGCACACGGTATTGAAGACCTCGAGCGGCAAGCTGCGGCGCGCGGCGACCCGGGCGGCGTACCTGAGCGGGAGACTGAATCGCGCACCGGCCCACCCATCCGTACAACTGCTGAGGCTCGCGGGTACCACGGCCTGGCCGGCTGTGCGCCGGTTGTGGCGGGCCGGGCTGGCGGTGGTTTACGGGCTGTATGTCTGGCTCGTTGCGCTCCTGTTCGGAATTGCCCTCACGGTGCTCGTACTGGCGATTCCGGGACGGCGGGCGCGCTGGCGCGTGGCCCATCGGCTCGCGCGCTGGCTGCTTTGCACCGTGCGTATTCCCATGACCGTCCTGCGCGAATCGGAGCGCCGCATCGAGCCCCCTTGTATCGTCGTGGCCAACCATTGCAGCTATATCGACAGTCTCGTGCTCGTTGCGCTGCTGCCGCAGCCGCATCGCTTCGTCGCCAAACGCGAGCTGAAGTGGGTGCCTGTGCTCGGCACTGTGCTCATCCGACTGGGCACGCTGTTCATCGAACGCGACGCTGCGCTCGAGAGCATTGCCGAGATCGAGCGTCTGCGGGACCGCCTGGCACGCGGCGAGGCTCTCGTGGCGTTTCCGGAGGGCACATTCACGAGCGTGACGGGATTGCGACCCTTCCGCCTCGGCGCCTTCGAGCTGGCGGCACGGGCCGCCGTACCGGTGCTGCCCATTGCCCTGCGCGGCACGCGCACAGTGCTGCGCGACGGTCACTGGTTGCCGCGGCGGGCGGCGGTCAGCGCCTCGATCGGCGCAGCGCTCGGGCCTGTGGCCGCAGAGAGCCCGTTCGCGGCCGCGGTCGAGCTGCGCGATGCGGCCCGTGCGTACATTCGAAAACACAGCGGGGAGCCTGATCTGCTCTGAGCCCGAGATCCCCCTCGCGCGATCAGAGAGCATCTGTCCCGTTGCAGGCAGGCCCCGGAGGCTGAGGTCAAGATCCCGCGTGGTACGGCTCGGCTGACGCTGCTGTTGCGGCCGTGGACGAAGGCCTTGCATTGGTCGAGTCGCGCGCGGGCAGGATGGTGGTTCCCCCGAGCTCTTCGCTCCCCCGACCACCGTCGCGCCCGCAAGGCTGTGGCGCTGCTGCTACAACGCCTGCGGGTTTCCCGTGCTGCGGCTATCCGCTATGTCGATCTCCCACGGGCTGGCGGATGATGATGTTGAGATGAGTAGAGCGCAGCGCGAGAGGACGTCCTAACACACGCCCGAGCGCGCGCGGCGCACAGGTGGGCATAGCGCTTGTCTCCCAGGGCAGGCGTGTGCAGTCAACCTGCGACGAGAGGACCTCAAAGCGTCAACTCTGGGAGACAGCCATGAAACTCGCTGATATCCCCCGCCACGGCGCCCGCCGTCTGCATCGGCACCAAGGGACATTGGGTGCGGGGAATCCGGCGGGCGAGGCGAGGACAACGCAGGATCGATGGACTGTGCTGCAGGCCGGACCGTCGCGCACCGGGTGCATTCCGGCCACCATCAATCGTCCGTTCGGGAGCACCTGCAATTGAACCCGCGTGGAGTGTTCGCAACAGTCGCAGCATCGCCTACGGGCAGCACAGCGGGCACCCTGGCGGAGGAGGGCAGGCCCGCCCAGGCGGGCGCCTATGCGATCGCCGTACGGGAGACCTGGCGTCCCGCAGAGATCGCGACGGGCGCGCCGTCGGGCGCGCATCGGGAGATCATCCGCTATGCCACCCTGGCACCGAGCAGCCTGAACACACAGCCGTGGAAGTTCCGCCTGCGTTCTCGGGAGCTGCTCATTCACCCGGACTTCACGCGGCGCCTGCTGCTCGCTGATCCTGACGATGCGCGGCTGTTTATCGCGCTGGGCTGCGCCGCTGAAAATGCGAGCATCGCGGCGCGCGCGTTCGGCCTGAATGGGACAGTCGCCTACCACCCCTCGGGGCTGGGTGGTTTGAGAGTCGAGCTCTCTGCAGCGGCACACATCGAGCCGTCGGCCGTGTTTCATGCGATCCCCAGGCGCCACAGCGGCCACGGACTGTATGACGGGCGCATGCCGAGCGAGCGTGAGGTGGATCTGCTCGCGCGCTCGGCGGCGGATCTCGGCGTACACATCGTGCTGGTGAGTACGCGGTTTCAGATCGAACGGATCGCCGAACTGGCGTGCGCAGCGTACGCGACGCAGAGGGCCGATTCGGCGCTGCTCGAGGAGCGCAAGAAGTGGATCCGCTTCAGCGAGCGCGAGGCATTGCGCAGACGCGATGGGCTCTTTGCCCGCTGCGAGGGAAGGCCGGCGCTGCCGCAGTGGCTCGGCGAAGGCCTGTTCGCACTCTCGAGCGGGCGGTACGCGCATTGCGCCCGATATGCGCAGCAGGTGCGCAGTTCGGGAGGATTCGCGGCGTTCTTCGGCGGACGCAGCGATCCGCGCAGCTGGGCCGCGGTCGGGCGCGCCTGCGAGAGGTTCCTGCTGCAGGCGACCGCCCTGAACCTGCGCGCCGCGATGGTTGTCGAACCGCTGGAAGTGCGCGCGGTGCGGCTCGAGCTCGGCGCGCTCCTGCACAGCCGATACCAGCTGCCCGATGCGCTCATCCGCTTCGGTTACGGGCCGCCCGGCACGCGTTCGCTGCGTCGCCCACACGAGGAGGTCACGATATGATCGGCCAAGATGACGGCAGTCCGTCAAGTTCGCCGCGTGGGGCTCGAGCGGTCCTGGAAGGTGGGTGAGAACTTATGCGAGTGCACGCCAGACACCTGCTCATCGTGCTTGTCGTCGCGGTGGCTCTGCTGGTGGTCGCGGTCGTCGCCGCGCATGTGATTCGCTGAAGCGCTGCGCGGCGGCGGGCCTCGTTCCGAGCCCTGAGATCTCGGCCCCCTCACCAGATCAGCCGCGGACGCGCCTCGGCACCGGAGCGGACATGGTGATGCGACTGGCGGCGCACCGGTGTGCGAAACCCCGGTGGTTTGACGATCAGCACATCGGTGTCGAGCGCATCGAGGACGCGCTGTGCGGTGTGGCCGATGAGCGCGCGGCGCAGCCGTGAGCGCGATACCGCGCCCATGACGAGCAGGTCTGCCTGGTGCTGGCCGACGAACTGCGGGAGCAGCTCGGCGGGATGGCCGTCTTCGACATGGACCTGTGCCGCGCTGATGTGGTGCTTCTCGGCGAGCGCCAGCACACGCGCCTCGACCTGAGCCAGATAGGCGCGGTGAATTTCCTCGTCGCGATATTCCGGCAGATCGCGCAAATCCGGATCCGAGCGCGCCGCCTCGTCCCAGGGCGTTCGGGCGTGAAACACTGCCAGCCGTCCCGCGAGCGCTGTACTCATGAGCGCTGCGCCGTCGAGTATCTGCTCGTCGAGAGCGGCGGGCTTGTCGTGCCGGTGTCCGGGATCCACGGCTGCGATCACGAGCGGCGCCGCATACGGTCGCGCGGACTTCAGCAGCACCAGCGGGCAGGGGCAAGCCTCGATGAGCTTCCAGTCCGTATGCTGCAGAAACAAGCGAGCCACCGGGTCGCGATGGGTCGACTGCGCGAACAGCAGGCGCGGCCTGTGGCGCAGCACTTGGCGCACGATGCCCTCGTAGGGCGGATGGTCCCAGCGTATGCTCGTCCTCACATGCAGGCCACGGGCCGCAAAGGGCTCCGCGGCCGCCTCGAGCTCCTGCCGTGCGCGCAGAACCAGCTGTTCGATCTCTGCCTGGGTGCGCTCGGGACCGGCCTGCTCTGAGGCGATTGCGTCGGAGTCGAATACGCAGCGAAACAGCTCGAGATCTGCATCGAACGCGGCCGTGATCCGTGCGATTTTGTCCACGATGACCGGTCCGATCTGGTGGGGCGCCGAGACGGCAAACATGACGGTGCTGCGGGTCATTTGGTGTTGCTCCACCTATCAGGAACAGCGTGGGCATCGCCGAGCGGCGCTCGGGATCGAACAATGCGAGTCTGCACTCCCGCATGCGAGCGGCCATTCGTATTGGTGCGTAGCATCAGCCACTTGAGCCGATGAGGGTGATGGACCGTCGCTTGACGCGCTGCGATCAATAACATAGACCGCAAGTCTGTGCGAACATTGAGCCTCCCGCGCTGGGAGGCCCGTGCACGGCGCGCTGTGCGTGTATTTCCTCATTGCGTTGATGGCGCCATGGGCGCACGCGGCACCTTAAGGCGCAGCGCGAGCCGAGCGAGGGGCTGAGCAGTCTCAGCAGTGAATCGGCATCGATGACCGAGAAGGCTCAGGAATACCTGTCCGTCAATCGCGCTGCGGTTCTCGCCCTCCGTGCCGTGGTGGTTGCGCAATGCCTGGGATTCGACCGCGAGGAGACATTGACGATGGGCCGGGTGGTCGCGGGAGTCAATGGCTACGCCAAAGACAGGGCGCTCGGGCTGTGTCATCCGCATGGGCAGACGCTGCCGAAGGAGCGCAAGAAGCGCTAGCCAGCCACGGTCCTCTAAATCACCCTGCTGAATCGCGCGGTACCGGTCGTGCGGACCGCGGCCGGCCTGCGGGGATTGTCGAAGGACAGATCCGTGACACCGCAGAGCGTGCAGCGCTGCCTCGAGTCGAGATTCGGCGCAATGCTGCCGAAGACCGAGGCGGCCATGATGCATCTTGCCCGCGCGCTGCCGGGCGAGGAACTGGGGACACGGGTGTACTGGCTGTACGAAGCGTTCCGGCCGCAGATGCCGGTGGCCGTTGCCGGATGGGGCGCGGCGGGATTCCTCGACCTCGAACGCATCGGCCGCCTTACGGAGAATGTCCCCGGCGGCGCGAAGCCTGCGGGAGATACGTAGCTAATATCCATCCGACGGAGAGTTCAAGAAGTCATAGCATGTTCCGCGCACGACATCGTGACGCGGGCAATGTATGACATACCGTGCAATGGGCTTCGCAGCGTGTCTATTTGTGCTCTCTTGTGCGGCGCCTGTTGCGGCTCGACAGCCGGCGCATCTGCTGCCCAGATGGGTTCATCCCGGCAATGCGTACATCAGGAGAAACGGGTATCAGGGGGCGACGAGCTGCGCGGTCTGTCATGCGAATGCGCTCGGGGAAATCGTTCACACGGTGCACTGGCGTCTTGCCTCTCCGGTCAGAAACGTACAGGGCCTGCCGCAGGGTTCCTGGTGGGGTATGGCGGACCGGCAGTGCGCACTCGCCGGATGCATGGCGGGGGCGAACTGGGTGGCGGCAAGCGGCGGAAGATTCACGCCACAGTCCTCCGGCTGCGGCGTATGTCATATCGGGTCACTGCCGGCTCCGCCCGAGCCGGGCAAGCCGGCGACGGTGACGCAGGCGCAGACCGTCGATTGCCTCGTCTGCCATGCGAAAACCTATGACTGGCGCCGGCGGTCCACGCTCGTGAGGGATGCTTCCGGGCTGCATTGGGGAGAGGACACCTCACTCACAGCAGCGTTGAGCGTGACGCGCGTACCGACCAACGCTGCCTGTCTGCGCTGTCATGAGCATGCATTCTCCTACGACTACAAACGCGGCACGCCGTTCACGCCGGCCAACGACGTGCACGCGAAAGCAGGGCTGCGCTGTGTGACGTGTCATGTGACCGAGCATCACAAGATCGCGAAGGGGCTGTATGAGTCGGATATGGTGGCGAACGACCTGCCCGATGTGGCGGTGAGCTGTACGCGCTGCCACGGACCGAGTCCGCACACCGGGCGAACTGGAGCGATACTGAACGCGCACATCCGCAGGCTCGCGTGCCAGACCTGTCACATCCCGCGAGTGAGCGGCATCGTATATGAGAACTGGGGACGACCCGTGCGGGACGATGCGCGTGGGCCTTACAGCGCGATTTCTAAGTACGACAGAATCCCGTCGATCCGCGGTGCGTTTGTCCCGACGGTGCGCATCCACAGAGGGACGCCGTCCTACATGTGGCGAGTGCCCAATACCCAGGATCAGCCGCAGGCGCAAAACTGGATGGCGCTCGCGACGGCACAGCGCAGCACCCGCGGCGCGCGGATCTTCCCGGTGCGGGCATTGACTCAGGTCTTGCTCGTCGACCGGACACGGAAGATGTGGCAGGCGCCACGCATGGCATTCATGAAGGACGATTCCCGGACGGCGGACTTCCCATTGCTGCTGGCGCCGAACCGCGCGGTGTATAACCGGACCGGCAACGTCACGCATGCGATTGCGGCCGGGATGAAAGCGCTCGGGGTTCCGTGGAGCGGGCAGTGGATGGCGATGCGGATGCCGGGAACGTCCTATATCTCCGTGAATCATGGCGTGCGCAGACATGGGCTCGCCTGCGCGGCCTGCCACTCGGCGCATGGCGTAATGGATTTCAAAGCGCTGGGATATTCACCGCGGCAGGTGCGTCAGCTGGAGCGTCCCGAGAAGGCTGGGCGGGTGGATGCGGGCGCACGGCTCTGGCGCTGATCAACCGGGCGCAGGGTGCGCGTCCGATCAGCCGGCATGCCGCAGAGTCGATATGCGCGGCGCGAGACTGCCGGCAGTGGACGGCATCGAGCGGTCGGCGGGTCGCGCGGTTCAGGCGGAAGGGTAATGCCGAGGAAGCAGAGTGCGGGTCTGCTGATGTACCGGGAAGGCGCCGGAGGGCTTGAAGTGCTCCTGGTGCATCCGGGCGGCCCGTTCTGGGTCGGCAAGGAGGAGGGGGCCTGGTCGATTCCCAAGGGAGAGTTCGGGGATGGCGAGGCGCCTCTGCAGGCCGCCAAGCGCGAATTCGAGGAAGAGACCGGCGTTGCGCCCCCAGGGGGCGCATTGCTGCCCCTCGCGCCGGTCCGCCAGCGGAGTGGGAAGATCATTCACGCCTGGGCGCTCAGAGGCGATTTCGCTGTCGCGGCGCTGCGGAGCAACGTGTTCTCCCTGGAATGGCCGCCTCACTCGGGCCGGCGAGAGGAATTTCCGGAGGTGGACCGCGCTGCATGGTTCTCGGTCGGCAACGCCAGGCGCAAGATCACGAAAGGGCAGTTGCCGCTCCTGGATGAGCTGGAGAGGCACCTCGCAGAAGCAGCAACGGGCGCCGCGCACTGCGGAGCGCCCACAGGGTGGCGCAAGCGATGAACGGCGCGCAGCGGTTCACTCCCTGGCGGCGAGCGGACCTGTCCGGAACGGATGGGCAAGGAACACCCCGCCATGGGCTGCAGCGCGGCGGTTGCAACGCGATCCGCCTCGGCAGCGCCCGGGCAGTCGATGCGACCGGTCCCGCCCATACCCGGCCAGGCCGGCCGGTCGGTCGGACCATGGTCCCGCCGGGGATGAGCGCCTCATGGAGGCCGGGCTCACGTTGCGGGGGGGGGGGGGGCACGATGCACCGATCCGGGCCGCTGAGGATACTCTGTAGCGAACGGCGCGCGCCGAATGCCTTCGGCTCGCCGTCGAACGCACGCATAGACTGTGCGATAACAAAGGTGCTCAAATCCGCGTGGACTCTGGCGCCGAGGCTCCATTGGGCCAGCGCCGGGCGCACAGATGAGCACTCGGCGTCTCCGGCACACAGGTGTGCAGTTCATCAATCACTGGGAGTTACGTAATGGACACGAAAGCGAGAAAGACTGCAGCGCTCGATACCCCCTCCGGCCTTGGGGCGCAAGCGACCAAGGAGATTCCGCCGGCACTGACGGCTCTGCTGGCGGATGTGTTCGCGCTGTACATCAAGACGAAGAATTTCCACTGGCACATGTCGGGGCCGCATTTTCGTGATTATCATCTGCTGCTCGACGAACAGGCGACCCAGATCCTCGAGATCACCGACACCATAGCGGAGCGGGCTCGCAAGGTCGGCGGCACGACGCTGCGATCCATCGGGCACATCGCGAAGCTGCAGCGCCTGGCCGATAATGATGCCGCGTTCGTTACGCCGCGGGACATGTTGGCCGAGCTTCGGGACGACAACGGACGGCTCGCTGCGTCCATGCGCGAATTGCACGGACTTTGTGACGAATACGGCGATGTCGCGACCGCCAGTCTCCTCGAGGTCTGGATCGACGAGGCGGAACGGCGTACGTGGTTCCTTTACGAGGCGACACGACGCGTGGAGTAGAGCGCTGCTGTCCGAGGGTTGCGCGTGTGTACCGATGAAGTCCCGCCGTCTCAGGCGAGGCTGGTCCCGTCTGGCCGTCGAGTGGCGGATTTCGTCCGCGACGCCCTGAGCGGTCTGCTCAGAGAACGTTGAGCGGGATCTTCAGGTAACTGACACCGTTGGCCTCAGGCGGCGGCGGTTCGCCCGCACGGATATTGACCTGCACCGAGGGCAGGATGAGGGCCGGCATGCCGAGGGTGGCGTCCCGCTCGGTCCTCATCGCGACGAACGCATCCTCGGCAATCCCGACCCGGATGTGAACGTTGGCGTTCCGTTCTTCCTCGACGGTGCTTTCCCAGGCGAATTGCGTCCGGCCGGGCGCGCCATAATCGTGACACATGAACAGCCGCGTCGCGGGCGAAAGGGCGAGTATGGCATGAATGGATCGATACAGCGTGCGCGCATCTCCGCCCGGGAAGTCGGTTCGCGCCGTGCCGTAGTCTGGCATGAAGAGCGTGTCGCCCACGAATGCGGCGTCACCGATGAGGTACGTTACGCAGGCGGGCGTGTGCCCCGGGGTGTGCATGACCCGCGCGGTCAATTCTCCGATCGCGAACGTCTCGCCGTCGGTGAACAGATGATCGAACTGGGAGCCGTCGGGCAGAAAAGTGGGTTCGAGGTTGAAAATCCTGCTGAAAGTCCGCTGCACCTCTTTGATGTGCTCGCCGATGGCGAGCGCTCCGCCGAGTGTCTGCTTCAGATACTGCGCCGCGCTCAAATGGTCGGCGTGTGCATGCGTCTCGAGGATCCAGCGTGTCTTGAGACCCTGCTGCTGCACGAACTTGACGATCTGGGCGGCCGACCGCGTCGAGGTGCGGCCTGCCTTGGGATCGTAATCGAGCACCGAGTCGATGATGGCGCATTGCCGCGTAGTCGGATCCGCCACTACGTAGCTGACGGTGTTGGTTTGAGGATCGAAGAATGCCTGGACGTCGGGCGTTGCGCTCATGCGGTTTCTCGCCTGCCCACGCATCCTGCGCGGGAAAAAAACGTGCCTGCAATATATGGACTGTCTGGAATATGCGCAAGCATGAATATACGGGGTGTGTCGGCAGTGCGGTAGATCCTACAGCGAGAGTGCGGTTGCGCGCAGGGGTGCTCTGATGGGAATGCTTGCGCTTGCCGTGCGCGCTCAAGGCGCGGGCGGCGCGTCCTCGGGGGTCCGATGCCGTGCGGCCTGCGGCGGCGCAAAGCTCTCTCGGACGCACGGTTGGGGTTACCTCCTCGCGCCATTCTTGGCAGAGAAGTGCCGGCTTGCCCGCGGGGCAAGCTGTGCCGACCGAGGGAGGGTGCGCTTGGCCGAGGCCTCGTTCGACCGGCCCGCCGCGGGCCTGCCCCGCGCCGGGGTTGCGCGCGCAGAGCCAGGCCATGCGCCGCTCGGTAACCCGCGGGGCGCCCGGAGGGGAACGCTGCGCGCGCCGTGTGCGCCTCAAAGCCGCCGAGGCTGCGGCCACTTCGGCGTTTTTACGCATCGTGTGGGTTGGTCGGGGGGCTGTGGCGAGCGAAATTCGCCTTGATCGTGGGGAGAGAGGGTATAAATTCGGGGTCGGAGGCGATCTTAAAGTAGTCGGATGCACAGGGGCACTCTGCGACCGCTCGATCATGCCGCCGGATAAACCGCCCAGCTTGGCCGCCTCGCTTGCTCAGTCCCAGAGCGAGAAGCTGCGCCGTTTTTTCTCCTTCCGGGTGAGAAACCCGGCGGACATCGCCGACCTCACGCAAGAAGTCTTCCTGCGCATGCTGCGAGTCCCGGACCGGGAGGCCATTCGCTCGCCCGAGGCCTACCTCTTTACCGTGGCGCTGCACGTCGCGCAGCAGCACGCGATGCAGGTCTCGGCCATTCCCCCTGCTGTGCAGGTCGAGCAGCTGCTTGCGCAGCTGCCCGCCTCGCCCGATGCGGATCCGGTCCTGCAGGCCCACGGCGAGCAGTGTCTTGAGGCGTTCACCCGCGCGCTCGAGCGGCTCTCTCCCAAGGCGCGCGCGACGTTCGTGCTGCACCGCCAGTACGGCCTGACCCTGAAGGAAATCAGCCGCGAGCTGCGCATCTCCTTCCCGATGGCGAAGAAGTACCTCGCCAAGGCGCTTCAGCAGATACGCGAGTACCTTGATGCGGAATAGGTGGGCAGTGCGAGCTCGGTTGGGAAAGCGGTATTCCGCTGAGGTATACGCACAGGCCTGCGAGTGGTTCGTGGAATTCCGTGCGGCCGCAGCCGACGAGCAGGTGCGGCATGGCTTTCACGCCTGGCTGCACCAGGCACCGGCTCACATGGCCGCTTACCTCGATGTGGCTGCGAGCTGGAACTGGACGGGCGCCATGGACGTCAGCGCCCGCTTCCCGAGAGAGACGCTCGTTGCCGAGGCCACAGATGCCGACAATCTCCTGCTGTATCCGGGCGCTACCGTGCCGGCCAAGCCCTCGGGCCGCCGTGGGATCGGCTCGAGGCTGCTCTCACCGCTCGGCCTCGCGGCGGCTGCGGGCGTGCTCGCGCTCCTCGCGGGTGCGCTGCTCGTCATGGGGATGCGCGCCAATCCGACCTATTCGACCGGAATCGGCGAGAAGCGCGTAATCCGGCTGGCGGACGGCTCGGTCATCGATCTGAATGCGCGCTCTCGCATCATCGTGCATTACAGCAAGACCCGGCGGGAGATCGATCTGATCCGGGGTCAGGCCCTGTTTTGCGACACTTACGAGCCGAACCGGCCATTCATCGTGCGCAGCCGCTCGACGCTCGTGCGCGCAGTCGGAACGCAATTCGATGTCAACGTGCTCGATGCCGAAACCATCGTCACGGTCATCCAGGGCAAGGTTGCCGTCGCGCCGCAGCCGCAGGCGTTCCGGGGCATATCGGAGCACGTGCGGCCGCTGTCCCTTCCGACCGCCTCCACTGTCTCTACGGTCTACCTCACGGCCGGCGAGCAATTGACGGTGACGCCCACACGGCGAATGGGGCCCGTGCGGACGAACGTCACCGATGCAATCGCCTGGGTTCACCACAAGCTTGTCTTCGCCTCGACCGAATTGCGCGATGTGGTCCAGGAATTCAACCGCTACAACGCCCGGCGGCTCGTGATCGCCTCCTCATCGCTGGAGACCTTCAAGATCGACGGGGTGTTCTCCTCGACGAATCCCAAGTCCCTGATCGCGTTTCTGCGCCAGTATCCGGGTATCAAGGTGACCGAGACGGGTGAGGAGGTGGTGATCTCCAGGCAATAGCGTCGAGAAATCTGCGGTGAGGGTATAAACCGGCGTGCCAGACGCTCTATGGGGGCATAAGGTCGTTTCGCGAGCGGGCCTCGGTGGGCCGCCGCATCGGTTATTAGAACGAACGGATGGGGGGGGTATGCGAGCCAATGTGATCGCCGTGGGGCTGGGTGTGGCGTTGATCGGGTTTTCAGATCGG
>JAKAYU010000040.1:15380-20874 GCA_021809525.1 Pseudomonadota bacterium
GGGTTTTCAGCCGTTGCCGAGGCGCAACCCGCGAGCATCCGGGTGCGCACCGACATCCCGCCGGAGGGGCTGCGCCCGGCCCTGAGGAGTCTCGCGCAGGAATTCGGCTTTCAGATCGTCTATCCATCCAAAGACGTCGCAGCGCTTCGCACCCGTGGTGTAGTCGGCCGCTTCACCCTCTCGGAAGCGCTGGGAGAGGCTCTGGCCGGCACGGGACTAACGTTCCGATACATCGACGTCCACACCATCACCATATTGCCGGTTGCCCGTGCTCAGGCCGCCGCTGACCCGCCGGCCGCCCCGTCGCCGCAGCGCGTTGGGCACAGGCCGGACGATCCGCAATCCCTGGACGAGGGGCCGAGTCGGCGTGCAGGCAGCGACCCCCAGACGCAGACTGCGGGATCCGCAGGCGCTACCGACAGCGCTGCGCAATCGGCCGCTTCCGGCGCCGCTTCCCTCGGCGGCGCCTCCACGCTGCGGGAAGTGGTCGTTACGGGCACCCGCATCAGGGGAATCAATACCTTGAACGCGCTGCCGGTGCAGATTCTGAGCCGGCGGGATATCCGGCTCTCGGGCGCCACCAGCGTTCCGCAGCTGCTGCAACAGGTGAGTTCCACGAGCAGCGTGGGCAGTGTCACCTCAGCGCAGGCGACCGGCTTCACCACCGGGGGCATCGAAACGATCTCGCTACACGGTCTCGGCGCGGCCCGCACGCTCGTTCTCATCAATGGACTGCGTACGCCGGTCAGCACGACCGGCGACTCGGTCGATGTCGGCGCCATTCCGCTCGCGGCGGTCCAGCGAGTCGAAGTGCTGGAGAACGGCGCCTCGGCGGTGTACGGAAGTGATGCCATAGCGGGGGTGGTCAATTTCATCCTCAAGTCGGATTTTCAGGGTCTGGATGCGAGCGCGACGGTGGGCACGCCGACCCGGGCGGGAGGCGGGACCTCGGAGAACATCTCGATCTACGGGGGCATAGGGTCTCTCGAGAAGGAGCGCTACAACATCGGCATCGGCCTCGAGTACGACCACAAATCCCCCATCATGGGCGCCTCGCGCTCCTTCGCCAGCCGCTACAGCCCGGGCTACGGCAATGACGTGACCTCGTTCTTCGCTTTTCCGGCAAACGTGCTGATTCCGCCGAACAGCGTGCTCCCGCACGGCGGCGTCTACAACCCGGAGGTCGGCAACTGCACCCCCACCTCCATTAATGACAAGAACTACCCGACGCAGTGCCGCTTCGATAACTCCCCGTACGACTCGCTGCAGCCCAAGCGCTCACGCTACAGCGCCTATCTCAACGGCGCCTATGAGCTGACGCATTCGGCCCAGCTCTACGGCAACGCGCTCTTCTCGCAGGTCAGGCAGAGGACCTACACCCAGCCGGTGCCGCTGGCGTTCCTCAATCCGATGCTGCCGGGGAACCCGTACATCGCGTACCTTGCGAACCTCCTGGCCACGCAGTACCCGGGCTACAGCAACCCGAATGCGCGGCCCGGGCAGGGCGCGTTCCTGCTCCCGCCGAGCAGCCCTTATTATCCGACCGCCTGGGCAGCGCAGCACGGGCTGGCCGGTGAGCCGCTGAACCTCATCTATCGCGACTTCGCCAACGGAATCCGCCAGACGCTCGATACAACCAATACGCTGCGCGTGGTGGGCGGCGTGAAGGGCCATGCCGTCGGCTGGCACTACAACGCATCCATTCTCTTCGGCCAAGTGGCCCTGTACGACAACCTCGAGAGCGGCTGGCCGCTGTACTCGAAGATCATGCCGCTGCTGGACTCCGGGGTCATCAACCCCTTCGGTCCGACGCAGGATGCCAATGCGCTCGCACAAGCCAAGTCAGATGAGTTCATCGGCCAGGATTACTCGTCCAAGACGTCGCTCACGAGCCTCGATGCCAGCGCCACGCGCAAGATCGCCCAACTGCCGACAGGGCCTTTGCGCCTGGCGGTGGGCGCGGAACTGCGCCGGGAGACGTACGACTACTCCCCGGCGCTTGTCCTCGAGCAGGGCAACGTCGGCGGCCTCGGCGGCAACTCGCTGCCGGAATCCTCGTCGCGGACCGCGCAAGCGGCATACTTCGAGCTCAACGGCTATCTCGCGCACTCGCTGCAGGCGGACGTGGCTGTGCGCTGGGACCACTACCAGACGATTGGCAGTACGGTGAATCCGCAGCTGTGGCTGCATTGGCGGCCGCTGCGATGGTTCCAGCTGCGCGGCTCGGCGGGCACCGGCTTTCGCGCGCCGTCCTTGCCGGATCTGTACGCACCTGAGACTTTCAGCGTGACATCGAATGGGACGCGCGATCCGGTCCAGTGTCCGGTGTTCAGCCCCAACAACCCGGCCTGCAGCGAGCAGTTCACGACCGTGATCGGCGGCAACCCCAACCTCAAGCCGGAGAAGTCGATCAACTACACCCTCGGTACGGTGCTCGAGCCGGTGCGCAACCTGCGTTTGGGCCTGGATTCATTCTGGATCTATCTGCGCAATGAGATCGTCCCCGGCGGCCTGCCGTACAGCGTCATTCTGGAGAACGCCCAGACGGCGGCGGAGTTCTCCCGCTTCGTCACTCGCGACGCCGCAGGCAACATCGTCTCGATCAGTCAGACCAACCAGAATCTGTTCAAGACCTATCTCAGCGGCCTCGATATCACCCTCACGTACAACAAGCGGCTGGGTCCTGGCGATATCTTCGTTCGCGGCAACGGCGCGTATTTCTACAAGTACGCCGTGCAGAACTTCAATGGGACGTGGACCAGCGTGATCAACCAGGGTCTCTCGCAGGTCGGTGAGGCGGGCGGAGTCATCGTACGGTGGCGCCACACCCTGACGATCGGATACACGACACCGTCATGGGAGCTTTCGGTGACGCAGCAATACCAGGAGCCCTACCTGGATACTCCCTCGACCATCACACAGGTACCGCGCCATGTCTCGGCATACGACACGATAAACGCACAGGCCTCGTACACGGGACTGCGCCGTTTCGACTTCACTCTCGGCGTGATTAATCTGTTCAACCAGAACCCGCCGTATGCGAACTATGCGTCCATCGCCAACAATTTCGTCGGCGGGTACGATTTGACCTATGGCGATCCTCGCGGGCGCTACGTCTATGCGACTGTGCGTTACCACCTGCGGTGATCGGGCGCCGAACGGCAGGGAGCCTCAAGGCTCGCGGGCAGGGGAATGTCAGGAGGTGTACCGGACGGGCCAAAGTCCGATTGACTCGCATTCGGCGCCGAGCGGTGTGCAGTGCGGCATCCTTGCAGTGCTCCTGCGGGCGTGCCGGTTGGGGCGCAAGGCGAGCGGACCGGTCGGTTGAGCTTTGTCTTGCGGCCGGCCATAGACAGGCGGAGCGCTCTGCGGGGGACGCTCCGCCGCAAGGCGGCAACCGCGTGTGCTGCCTGCACCGTGACGCGGAGGGGCCAATCGGTTCGGGCGGCGGATTGCGCCCGAACGCAATAGGGACATTGCCGATGGCGAACCCGATGCGCCGTGCACCAGCCGTGCGCAGCGTACCTGAGGTGCGTTGACCGGCGCCTGCGATGACGGGGCTGTTCCCGTGGCGCATGCGCCGGGTCCGGATCAGCATTCACATGCCGGCGGGGTCTCTAGCAGGGCCTCCCGGCATCGGCAGCGACCGTCGCTGCGGCGCGAGCGCTCACGGTCGAAGCATTCCGATCAAGTGTGCGGGCGTGTGTATGCCGAGCGTCCTGTAGAGGATGGCGCGGAAGCGCAGGATTCGTGCCGCATTGCGGCCGATGTCACTTTCGCCGATGCGCGATTCGGAGCGGATATCCAGCCGGCTGCCGTCGGCCTGCGGCTCGATCCGGATCACAATGTCATCGGTAAACCCGAACCAAAGCGTCGTGCTGCTCGCTTCGATGATCCCGCGATTGGGATGCTCGGAGTCCAATTTCCATCCCATCGCCTTGGCCGCGCGCAACGCGCCGGCAAACAGCGCCGAGGGAGTGAGCTTGAAGAACATTGGTCGGATGTCCGGATACGCTTTCCTTTGCAGCGCGGCAACCCGCGCGCCTCCATAGACGGTGGAATTGGTCGCGCCCGCCGCGGCGCGCAGCGCCACCACATCCGGCAGGAACTGGGGAGGGTTTCGGGTGTCCGTCGTAATGTCGTGGATCGCGGGGACGGATTCAGCTTTCCTGAGCCACAGATACGGTACACCCCAGGAAATTGTGCCCAACAGGATCGCCACGACAGGCGCGATGAAGGGTGGGACGCCGGCGCGCGCGCGCCATGCCGGCGGCAGCAACGCCAGGCCCAGAACGGCAGCGACGATTCCGCCATACGCGCCATATTTTATCGAGCCAAACGCCGCGCCCAGGCTCAGTATCCGGATGCGATACAAGGGCCCGGGCAGCAGCACTGCAAGAAATGCCGCAATGGCGATCGCAAGAGCCAGGTAGGTGATCCAGGGCTTGCGTTGCGGACCTCCGGCGTGCGCAGTACGCGCTGTGTCATGCATTCCGATTCCAGGGGTGGTCTGTTGCATGAGCGACCCTCGTTGTCCATTGTTTCTCGGAACCATCCGCAGCGGCCACCCGCTGGGCGGGTGAGGCTGCGTTCGGAGCGGTGAAATATGTTCCCCGGCGCGCCGCGATGTCAATGATATTTTGCTGCGCGGCAGGTATCGGACTGATGTATTCCGACAGCCTGATGCCGACTGTCTCATGATGTTTGCGCGGCGCGTCGGAACCGTGACGGACACCGGGTTCACCGTCTCGGAGCATTCCCTTGCATGACCTCCAGTATGCGCCGTTGCGTCGCTTGATGATTAACACCGTGTCGCTCGTCGTCCGGTCGTCCGGTTTCGAATCAGGGCGGGGCGCTCAACGGTCGCTGCGCAGCAGTGCGGGACTCCAGGCTGGCATGGCGGCTGCAGCGCTGGGCGCGGCCACCGTGGCGATCTGCATAATTTCCATGAGAACGAAGAGCAATGCCCAAAGTCCATCGAGATTGACCCAGATCCGCGTCAGGGCCGCCAGGCGAAGGCGTCGCCACACGATCCAGGCGGTCAGGCTGGCTGCGCCGGGCAGCGCCAAGCCCATCCCCTCCGGCAGCGTCAGCGCGAGGAGTGCAAAGCGGAGCGTTCGGGGGACGAAAGCGTGTCCGGAGTGAGCTGTCATATTGAGCAGCATCATCGGGCTCGCGAGGGGGCCGAGCATCATGAGCGGCGAGCCGCAATGGCAGAGGGCCATGAGGCACGAGAAGCGCAAGCGCTGTTTCGGTTGGACGCGGGCTAGAAAGCGCGGATGGGCCGGGCGATACGGCTTGAACAGGCCAAAGCCGATCAGCGCAACGCCGAGCCAGAGCATGAGAGCGGACGGTCGCACGGCAGCAAGGTCCATGGAGACAGCGGCGGGGCGCAATACCGCTGCCATCGCGCAGTAATGGCCGACGGCATAATGGCTGTGCTGCACAGCACGGCGTGACTGGAGCGGGTTCGAGACCGCGGCCGACCGCGGCA
>JAKAYU010000255.1 GCA_021809525.1 Pseudomonadota bacterium
GATCGCCGTCGCATGCCGGATCACCGCCCGCTACGTGCATTACCTGTTTTCCAGTGACCGCGAGACCGTCGCCCGCTACATCCTCAGGCGCAGATTGGAGGCCTGCTCGGAGGCGTTGCTTGCCGACAGCCAGCGCGGCCGTACGGTGACCGCCATCGCCTTCGACCATGGATTCAATAGCGCCACGCACTTCGGCCGGGTCTTTCGCGCCTATTTCGGGATGACGCCGCGGGACTATCGCGCGCGCGCCGATGTCGCACCACAACCCGCCGGAGGCGATCGGGCCGCGGCCGAACCGAGGAGGGGCTGCTGAGCGGCCGCTCGCGCCGGGCCGCTGTTCGGTCCATCGTCACGCCATTAGGCTCGCCGGGTGATCACCCCTATAATGGCGAATGCTGGAGCTTCGGCGGTTCGATCTCAATCTGCTGATCTCTCTCGATGCGCTGCTGCACGAGAAGAACATCAGCCGCGCGGCCGAAAGACTCTATGTGTCACAACCGGCGATGAGCGCCGCCCTGCACAAGCTGCGGGAGCACCTCAACGATCCTCTGCTGGTGCGCGTCGGACGCACACTGGAGCTGACGCCGCGCGGGCAGTCCCTGGTCGAGCCGGTTCGCGAGGCGCTCCTGCGGATCCAGGCGACCCTGGGGGCCCAGCCGGGATTCGACCCGAGCACGGCGCGGCGCGAGTTCACCATCATCGTTTCGGAGGAAGCGATGCCGGATCTTCTGCCGGCGCTGGTGAGGCGGCTCGCCCTCGAGGCGCCCGGCATTTCCTGCCGCGTGCAGCTGATCTCCGAGAACATCCTCACCCGCCTGGAGTACGGCGAGGCGGACCTCGGCGTGTGCCTCGACTGCCAGGGGCTGTATGGAGTTCGGGCGTGGCCCGACTCGCTGCGCATGGTCCGATTGCGCCCGGTACGCTGGGTCTGCGCGGTCGATGCCGAGCACCCGGAAGTCGGTGATACCCTGACGGCCGAGCTGTTTTATTCGTTGCCGCACGCGTTCGGGGCGCCGAGCGCGTATTCGGTCAGCACCGAAGAGCTGGTGCGACGCCTGTTCGATATCCATCTGACCGTGCAGCTCGCCGTGCCGAGTCTGCTGCACCTGCCGCTGGTGCTGACCGGTACGAGGTACGTGGCGACGCTGCCGGAGCGGGTGCTGAAGATGGCGCCGACCGCGATGTCGCTCAAGAGCTTTCCCACGCCGTTTCCCTCATCTCATCATCAAGAACTGTTGCTCTGGCACAACCGCCAGGAGCCTGATCCGGCTCATGTCTGGCTGCGCGAGCTGATCGTGCGGCTCGGCGCCCAACTTCCCTGATCGAGCGCGCGAGGATCCGACCGGCGTGACGGGGATCCCGGCGCGTGGCGCACGCGGCCAGGATTAACGTTCCTAATGGATTAATAGGGAAATTCCGTTTCCGATTCAACGCATCCGCGGGTCATGATCGACCCTGTTCCACGATGACGCGTGGGACTGCGGCGATCCGACGGTTTTTCTTGGGGATGTCATGACGCGTTACGCCGATGCGGCGCTCACAGCCGGTGATGTCGTGGGACTGACGATGGGAGTGACGTCGGGCCTGCGAGACGACCGGGTGATCAGCCGGCGCGGGGCGCGGCGCTGAGCGCCATGGAGTCGAATGTCGGAAGCACGCAGCCGGCCGTCCGCGCCGGGTGCGCCCGCGGTATTCACGCGACTGATAGGTGGCATTACAACTTTGGATTCCCGGTTGGGCGCGGGGCCGGGTACTATCGCTATAGTTGATAGCTAAAACGCGTCGCTTGGCCGCATCACCGTCGGTCCTCGCCGGCGCGTAGAAGCGGCGATCAGTCCGTGCTGTCTACTTTTTTTTGGGGGGGGGTTATGCGCTTAAAATCGACTACCGCGGCGGGCGCCGTATTGCTCGCCATGGTTCAACTGGCCGTTGCCGGGAATGCGCCCGCACGGATTCACACGATATCGGGCCTGCATGCGGCGCGTTCCGCATCCAGCGCGGCGGCGGTGCTGCCGGCACGGCAGCAGATCAAGGGCGCGGCGAAACCGGCCACGGCGCCAGCGCAGGGAATCAACCCATTCACCGGGCAGCAGAACGTCCCACAGTCTCCGCCGCCTCCGGCCTCGAAGCTGCAGGAAGTGGTGGTCACGGCGACCGGCACCAACATTGCGGGGATCGCGCCGGTGGGCACCGAGGCGATCACGATCAACCGGCAGGAGCTGGATTCGACGGGCTTGACCAGCCTGAACCAGGTGATGCAGAACCTGCCTCAGGTGAGCAACTCGGCGCCGGCCGGGGTGGCGAATTATCGCCAGGGCGGCACGTCGGGATACGGCTCATCGTTTGGTGGTGCGAATCCGGCGCAGGGCTCGGCCATCAACCTGCGCGGCCTGGGAGCCGGTGCGACGCTGGTGCTGGTGGATGGGCACCGGGTGACCCCGACGGGCACGGCCGGGGTGTACACCAATGCGGATCAGCTGCCGTTGGCCGCGGTGCAGAGCATTCAGATCATCGCCAACGGCAACTCCGCGATCTACGGCTCGGATGCGGTCGGCGGTGTGGTCAATTACATCATCCGCAAGAACTTCAACGGGGTGCAGGTCTCGCCGCGCGCCACCTGGGCCAACGGTTACACCTCGCAGGGGGTGTCGGTGGTCGGCGGGCACACGTGGCGGCACCTCGGCTCGCTGGGGCGGGGCAACTTCATGATCGCCTTCGGGTACGAGCACCGCAGCCCGATGCTCGACAGCTCGAGCCCCTACCTGTCGGATAACTTGATTCCCTTTGGCGGCGTGAACAACGAGATCCGGGGCAGCTCGCTGACCACCGGAGCGATCAACGGCGGGGTGGGACCGGGGCAGCCGGGCGAACCGGGCAATGCCAGCGGCGGAGCGGGACCGATCGCCAGTCCCGGAGCGCTGAGCAACGTCGGGTGGTGTGACAACTACAATCCGTTCGGGGCGTGCACCGGGTATCTGTACCGGGGGTTGCCGGCGGGAAATACTGGGGTGCCGACCTACGGGCAGACCCTGGCGCAGCCGAGCCTGGCCGACCGGTCTTTGGAGAACCAGTACCTCGGCCGGCAGTGGCGCTATCAGGTCGCGCTGTTCTACAACCAGCAGATCAACTCGCGGCTGTCGGCGTTCTTCGAGGGGCTCTGGACCAAGAGCGACGTTTACACGAATCAGTCGCAGTACCAGAGCGACCAGCCGCCGGTGGTCACGGTCAACCCCGGCTCGCCGTACTACATCGCGCCGCCCTCGCCGGCGGGCGGACCGATGACGATTGACCTCTCGCCCACCGCGCTCGGCATTCCGCTGTACGGCACGAACAATCCGGACACCAACTGGACGGCGATCGCGGGGCTGAAGGCACATCTGTGGGGGGACTGGCTCGCGAACCTGTCGATGTCGGTGGGTCGGGACATCACCTGCGGTGAGTGCCAGGTGAACGATCAGCTGGACGTCGGGGCGCTGCAGTACTACGTGGACACCGGCGCGATCAATCCGCTGACCACCACGCGCCTGACTCCGGCGCAGCTGGCCATGTTCATGGGCACCAACGTGCAGTGGAGCCACATGGGAATGGAGGACTTCGTGCTGAAGTTCAACGGCACGGTGTTCAAGCTGCCGGCCGGGCCGTTCAAGATGGCCTTTGGGACGGAGGTCCTGCACCAGACCGAGAGCATCGCCAATGGGGCGAGCCGCACCGACGAGCCGGCGTATGGCATTTACGAGAGCTCGGCATTGCCGCCGGTGGGCTACGAAGGGGTGGGATGCGCCGCGCCGCTCGCCTGCCCGCCGCGCACCCGTCCGGATCAGTTCGCCTGGGACAACATCGTGGGCAAGAGCCGTCTGGTCGGCTCGTTCTTCACCGAGTTCTACGTGCCGGTCATCGGGCCGCAGCAGCACGTGCCGCTGGTTCGCTCGCTGCGGATGGACGCGGCGGTGCGCTATGATCATTACTCGGACTTCGGGGGCACGACGAACCCGCAGATCTCCCTCACCTGGGTGACGAGCCGGGCGCTGCGGTTCAACGGCTCCTGGGGCACCTCGTACCGGGCGCCTTCGCTGGTGGATCTGAATCCGTTCGTGTTCTCGGTGAAGACCTACATTCCGGGCTTCCCGACCAATACGGGCAATCCGGCGATTCCGCAGTTCGCCAACGTCGGGTACGTGTTCGGCGATCAGTCGAATCTGAAGCCGGAGACGGCCAAGACCTGGTCGCTGGGCTTTGATCTGACGCCGCGGCAGACTCCGGGTCTGGATGTGTCCTCGACGTTCTACGACATAAATTATTCCAATGAGATCTTCGGGCCGCCGCTGTTTCCCGAAGCG
>JAKAYU010000256.1 GCA_021809525.1 Pseudomonadota bacterium
CGATCTCTTCTTCTGTTCAAACTCCTGCCTGCCGATCTCCCCGCGGGCATAGCGCTCCTCGAGAATCGCGCGCGCATTCTTGCGCTGCGGCGAGTGCTGCGCCGCCGCACCGTGCCGCCGGGTCAGCCCGAGCACGAGCGCTCCAACCGCTGCGAGAACGATAACCCAGAACAGGCCCATGTACAGCCCCATGCCCCACCCGGCGCCACTCATCATCCCGTTGCCCCACATCGCTCGACCTCCGCTGCACAACCGTTCGACCCGCGTGCATGGCAGGATGACTCCGCGCCGTGCGCGCTCCCCGACAGAGCATGTTGAACATCATTGGCCGGGTGAGCCCATACGGATTTGCCGCATCATTCGGGGCGATTGCCGATCGGATGAAGGCTCAAATCCGCGCGAGCCGCAGCTCCAGCGCGCGGACATGTGCGCCAGCCGGCTGCCTCGGCCCGAGCGTCATGCCGCAGGAGGATCTGTCACCTCAACGCGCCTGCCGTGCGCTCTTGGACGGTTGAGGATGTACCTGCATTGCTGCGTTCAACACAATGCGGGCAATCCCCCCCGGACACCCTGCTGAATTGGAGGAGGCGGCCGCGGCTTTTTTTAAAATTCAATAGGTTGTGATGTATTGCGCACGAGAAGCCTCGCTCAAGGGGCGCGCAGCGACGCCTCGAGCGCCTCCATCAGCCCCTCGATCTCGGCCGCCGTCGTGTAGTGCACGAACGACACGCGCGCCACGCCCCTGGCCGGATCGACATTCATCGCCTGCAGCAGGCGCACGGCATAAAAGCCGCCATAGCCGATCATGAAACCTCGGCGGGCGAGCCGCCCGCCGAGCTCCCGGGGCTCGACGCCATGGGGCACGAATGCGACCGTCGCGGCACGCTCAGCCGCCTGCGCGGGGCCGAGCAGCCGGATGTCCGTGCGGCGCCCGAGAAACTCCAGCAGATTCGACAGCAGCGGCAGCTCGACCGCGCGCAGCGCCTCGCGCACCCGTTGCGGCCGCTGCGCAGGCTCACCGTCCGGATGATGGTGCGCGTCGAGCAGATCGAAGTACTCGGCGATGCCGCGCGAGGCCGCCACTTGCGCATGATCCGCACCGGCCGGCACCAGGCGCTTGAACGGCTCGTGACTGTTGAAGTAGTGACCCTCGTTGCCGAGCTGCTCGAGGAGCCGGGGACTGAGCACCATGACACCCTGATGCGGCCCGAAGGTCTTGTACAGGGAAAACAGATAGATGTCCGCGCCGAGAGCGCGCACATCCGGCAGGCCATGCGGCGCCGCGGACACTCCATCGACCACTGTGAGCGCCCCGACATCGCGCGCCCTTGCGGTAATGTCCGCGACCGGATTGATGTGCCCGACGATGTTGGAGGCATGCGGGAATGCGAGCAGGCGCGTGCGGCGCGACAGCAGGCCATCGAGCTGGCGCACATCGAGACATCCTGTCTGGGGGTCCACGCACCACTCTTTGACGACCGCCCCCTGCTGCGCCAGCCGCCGCCAGGCGCCGCTGTTGGCCTCGTGATCCTGATTGGTGACGATGATCTCATCGCCGGGCTTGAGCAGCGGACGGAAGGCGTGCGCGAGCACGTACGTGTTCTGCGAGGTCGAGGGCCCGAAGTGCACCTCGCCCGCCGGAACGCCAAGGTATTCACCGAGCCGCGCGCGCGCCACGTCCATCCATTGGCCGGCTTGGGCCGACGCCGCGAACGCGTAGTACGGCTGGACCCTCAGCCGCCGGTAGTACTCGTGCAGGCGGTCGATGACCGCCGCACAGGCATACGAGCCGCCGGCGTTCTCAAAGAATGCCTGGCCTTCGAGCGTCGGCTCGCTGAACGCTGGGAACTGTGCGCGGACGAAATGCGGATCGAGCGCCGCTGCGCCGTTTTGGGCTTTCATACTCTCCTGCCCTTGCCGTAATCGGCGGCATTGTCCATCGCCGCTGCCCGCAAGTCACGTGAGAGCGCCTGCTTCAGCGGCCGTAGAGCCTGGCGATCACCCGCGGCGGGACACCCAGGAAGTACAGCGCGAGGCAGCCGAGGTTGCGCGCACTGCGGCGCCGCCAGCCATCGCGGCGCCAGCGCTGCGCCGAGGTGCGCGCGACGGACGGCAGGATGGTGAGTCCTCTGCGGCCGATGCGCCGAACGAGATCGACATCCTCCATCAGCGGCCAGGGCCGAAAGCCGCCGAGCGCATGGTACAGATCGCGGTGCATCAGCAAGCCCTGGTCGCCGTAGGCGAGCCCGAAACGCCGCACGCGCCAGGCGACGCGGCGCTCGAGCCGGCGGGCCCTGGCGCTCGCCTCATCGAGTCCGAAGCGGAACGTCGCGGCGCGCAGGCGATTGGCTGGCGTTGCCATGAATACCTGAATGTCTCGGCGCCACTCTCCGCTCAGCACAGTATCGGCATGCACAAACAGCAGCCATCCGCCGCGGGCTTCTGTCGCACCCTTGTGCAGCTGGGGACCTCTGCCCCGCTGCGCCGCAACGAACCGCGCACCCGCACTCTGCGCAACGCGGCGCGTGTCATCGGAGGATCCGCCGTCGACCACGATGATCTCGCGCACTCCCTCGTATGCCGCAAGGGTCTGCGCCAGGTGGCCTGCCGCATTCAGTGCCGGTATCACCACCGACACGTCGAGCACCCCGGCTTGTGCTTCGAGCGCGCAGGCCATTGCCGCTCAGCTCACAGCGAGCAGCAGGCGGACCAGCCGCTTCGGCCAGGGACTGAAGAGCTTCGGGGCGTAGAACGCGCTTGCCGCCGCCTTGGAGATCTCCGCACGCGTCGGATAAGGCAGGATCATGCCGGTCAACGCGCTCAGCTTCAGCCCCCGGGTGATCGCAAGGCTCCACAGGGCGATGAGCTCACCAGCGTGAGGGCCGAGGATGTCGACGCCGAGTACGGCTCCACGCCTGTCGGTCACCACCTTGATGGCACCGTCCGTCTGCCGCTCGGTCCGCACTCGGTCGTTGTGCGCAAAATCGGCACGCACGGTCTGTACCGAGTCGCCGAAGCGCGCCCGTGCTTCAGCCTCCGTGAGCCCCACGTGCGCGAGCTCCGGGTCCGTATAGGTGACCCAGGGCAAGGCGCGATAATCGGTCTTGGCGGGCAGCCGGAACAGCGCGTTGCGGATCACGATACCCGCCTGATACCCGGCCGAATGCGTGAACTGCGGCCGGCCGATCGCATCACCGAGCGCATACACCCGCTTGTTCGTCGTCCGCAGGCGCGCATCGACGGTGATTGCGGCGGCGGTGTGTTCGATCCCGGCGCGCTCAAGCGCGAGCTCCCCGAGCCGCGGCTGGCGGCCCGCTGCCACCAGCAGATGCGAGCCGACCACCTCGCCGGCTCCTGCGCACGTTACGACGATGCCCTCCGTCGAGCGGGCGACTCGCGTGACGAGCGCATTCTCCTGCACCACGACGCCTTCCGAGGCAAGCCGCTCGGCCAGGAGACGCGCGAACTGCGGCTCATCGCGCGGCAGCAGCCGGGCTTGCTCGAACAGCGTCACGGCGCTGCCGAGGCGGCGGAAGGCCTGCGCCATCTCGACTCCGACCGGCCCACCGCCGAGGATCAGCAGGTGCGCCGGGCGCTCCTTCAGCGTAAAGAGCGTCTGGTTGGTCAGCACCGCAACGTCGCTCAGGCCCGGCACCGGCGGAATGAGCGCCGATGAGCCGGTGGCGATCACGATCCGCCTGGCCCGAACCCGCAATTCACCGCCGCTCACTTCGTCGGGGCCGCTGAACGCCGCGGTGGCGCGAATGACACGCACCCCGAGTCGCTCGAGACGCTCGACCGAATCGTGCGGCGCGATCTGTGTGATGACTTCCCGGACGTGACTCATCACGGCGCGGAAGTCGACCTGCGGCTCGGCGCAGTGCAGGCCGAAACGCCGCGCGTCCCGCACCGTCTGGGCGACGTGCGCCGCAGCGAGCAGCGCCTTTGACGGAACACAGCCGTAATTGAGGCAGTCCCCGCCCATCTCCGCCTGCTCGAACAGCACGGTACGCGCACCGAGCTGTACAGCACCGACCGCCACGGACAGTCCGGCCGCGCCGGCCCCGATGACGCACACGTCGCATTCGAGCACTTCGGCCATCCATCCCCCTCATCCGCCCGCACCGCCCACCCTGCTCGGCCCCACCGCGCGCAGCGCTCCAGACCTGCGGCGTTCGCAGCAGCAGGCGGCACAATAGGCTCGGCGGTGCGCAAATGCCAGTGCGCGCCGGGTCTGCGGCGCCTGGGCGCATCAGAGCGCTGGAAATCTCCAACCACGCTGAGCGCCTGCCGCTCGCCCCCACGGCGAGCACCTCGTTTGGGGGAGATCGGAA
>JAKAYU010000257.1 GCA_021809525.1 Pseudomonadota bacterium
TTTCCATCGGTCAGCACCTCTGGGTCTGCCCGCGATGATAGCCCAAGCGCGGCCGGCTAGCCGTTCGAGCGTGCCGGCTCCTGCAGCAGCAGCCGCTCGGGCGGAAAATGGCAGGTGAAGGTGCTGCCCTTGCCCGGGGTGCTCACGATCTCGAGCTCCGCCCCATGGCGCTGCAGGACGTGCTTGACGATGGCGAGCCCGAGTCCCGAGCCGCCCGTGGCGCGCGAGCGGCCCGGATCGACCCGGTAGAAGCGCTCGGTGAGCCGCGGCAGGTGCTCGGCCGCAATGCCGATGCCGGTGTCGCTCACGGCGAAATGCCCGCCCTCAAGATCGCTCCACCAGTGCATCTCGATCACCCCCTCGGGCGGGGTGTACTTCGCGGCGTTGTCCACGAGATTGGCGAACGCCGAGTGGATCTCCGACTCCTTGCCGATGAGCGCAGCGTCCGAATCGACCCGCAGGCGCACCTCGTGCGGATGGACAGGCCGGGCGAGCACGTCGCGGCGCAACAGCGCCATCAGGCCCGCGACATCGAGCGGCTCCCCGCCGGCGCGCTCGTCGGTCTCCTCCAGACGCGACAGCTCGAGCAGATCCCGCACGATCGCGTTCATGCGCGCGGCCTGGCGGCGCATCTCGGCGATGGGGGGCGCGAACTCCGCATCGAGCGCCGGATCCTGGCTGAGCGTCTCGAGGTAGCCCGAGATCACCGTCAGCGGCGAGCGCAGCTCGTGCGAGGCGTTGGCCACGAAGTCCCGCCGCACCGCCTCGAGGCGCATCTGCCGCGACACATCCGCCACGAGCAGCAGCTGCTGTCCGTCGCCGTAGGCAACCAGCTGCACCGAGAGGTAGCTGTCCTGGGGGCTCGAGCGGCGCACCACCACCGGGTTCGCGTAATCGGCCTTGGCGAGATAGCGGCCGAACTGCGGCTCGCGCAGCAGGTTCTCGATGCGCACCCCGAGGTCGGTGCTCTGCCGCAGCCCGAGCAGCCGCCCGGCCATGCGGTTGAACCAGACGATCTCGCGCTGCGCGTTGAGGATCACCACCCCGTTCGGCAGCGCCGCGGTGGACTGCTGCAGCTGGCGCATCAGCTGCACGAAGCGCTGCTTGTGAAAGCGCTTGCGCCGGTGCAATCGGGCGATCAGGGAGATGACCGTGCCCCACACGCCGGCAGCCTCGGGCGGCTCGGCGACGCTCCTGTGCTGCAGCCACCACTCGACGCGGTAGAGCAGAGCGAGGTGCCACAGCAGATACGCCGCGAGCGCGAGCGCCATACCGCCCCAGGGCCGTCCGGCGAGCGCCCCGAGCAGCACCCCGAGGAGGGCCGTGCCCGCCACGCGGGCTGCGGCGTAGCCGAGCGCCTGGACCCCCGGGCGCATCATTGCGCCTTGGCGGAGAAGCGGTAGCCGGACCCGCGCACCGTCTGCACGAGCCGGTCGAGGCCGAACTTCTCGAGCGACTTGCGCAACCGCCGCACGTGCACGTCGATCGTGCGTTCCTCCACGTAGACGTTGCCGCCCCAGAGCCGGTCGAGCAGCTGATCGCGGCTAAAGACCCGCTCCGGATGGGTCATGAAGAACTCCAGCATGCGGTACTCGGTCGGGCCGAGCGGCACCGTCTGACCCTCCACGGTGATGCGCTGGCCCTGCTGATCGAGCGTCAGCGCCTCGAACTCGACCACGTGATCCAGGCCGCTCGCGCCCGAGCGGCGCAGCACCGCGTTGATGCGCGCGATGAGCTCGCGGGGTGAGAACGGTTTGGTCACATAGTCATCGGCGCCGCTCTCGAGCCCATTGACCTTGTCGCCCTCCTCGGCACGCGCGGTGAGCATGATGACCGGCAGCTCCCGGGTCTCACGTTCGCGCTTGAGGGTGCGGGTCAGCTCCAGGCCGCTCATGTCCGGCAGCATCCAGTCGACCAGCACCAGGTCCGGACGCTGATCGGCGAGCGCCGCGCGCGCCTCTCGGTAGTCGACCGCCTCGCGCACCTCGAAGCCCGCGCGCCGCAGTCCGAAGGCGATCATCTGCCGTATGGCAGGCTCATCCTCGACGATCAGTATTCGTTTTCCCGGCATGGTCCGCGCCCGAACAGCGCTGTTATTTGAATGCAAAGCTGTTGCAGAATCATGACAGTGCGGCATATATGTCACGTGGATGACGGTTGCGCGACACGGTCGCGCACATAAACGGGCAGCGCCTCCTCGGGCGCGAGCAGCCGCCCGAGGCGCACCTCGGGAGCGGCCAGCAGCGCGATCTCTCGCGCGCAGGGCAGCAGCCGATCCCAGCCTGCGGGCACCTCGACGCCGGTGTGCGCCGCGAGCTGCGGGTAGGCCGCGAATCCGCGCCCGGCTCCCGCCGCCCGGACCGAGGCCGGGAGCGTCGCGGGACTGCCCACCTGCTCCGGGCCGGCCGGCTCGGCAAGCCCCTCGCGCCGAGTGTACGCGGCCCAATACACCTCACCCATGCGCGCATCATTGCACACCAGCACGCGCTCGCAGCCGGCCTCGAGCCCGAAGGCGCGCTGCGCGAGGGCGCGCAGGTCCGAAACCGCCACCACACCGAGCCCGGCGCCGAAGGCCAGTCCCTGCGTGATGCCGGCGGCCAGACGCACTCCGGTGAAGGAGCCCGGACCCCGTCCGAAGGCGATCGCATCGAGCGCCGCGAGCCTCATGCCCGCCTCGGCGAGCAGCGCATCGATCATCGGCAGGATGTGCTCGGCGTGACCGCGGGCGGTCTCGAACTGCCGCTCGAGGAACGCCGCGCCGATGAGCAGCGCCGCCGAGCAGTTCTCGGTGGCCGTATCGAGCGCGAGCAGCTTCACGGCAGCGCCTCCAGAGGCGCGCGCGTCTGCCGGCGCAGGAACTGCACCGCCTCGGCCTGCTGGTGGGTGCGCCTCATGGGCGGCAGCGCCCCGAGCAGCACCTTGCCGTACCCGCGCGTGCCGAGCCGCGGATCGCAGATCGCCACCACGCCGAAGTCTTGCTCGCTCCTGATCAGCCGGCCGACGCCCTGTTTCAGGGCGAGCGCCGCCTCGGGCAGCTGGTAGTCGCGGAAGGCGTTGCCGCCGATGGCCTCGAGGTGCTCGATCCGCGCGCGCACGAGCGGATCGTCCGGCGAGGCGAAGGGCAGCTTCTCGATGACCACCAGACGCAGTGCATCGCCTTTGACGTCCACCCCCTCCCAGAAGCTTGCCGTGCCGAACAGCACTGCGTTGCCATCGGCGCGAAAGGTCTGCAGCAGCCGCTCGCGCGGCCCCTCCCCCTGCACCAGCAGACGCAAGCGCGCCAGGCGGGCCCCGGCGGCGCGCCAGAGCGCGGCGGCGCGAGCGAGCGAGCGGTGGCTGGTGAACAGCACGAACGCCCCGCCCTCGGCCGCCTCGATCAGCTCGCGGGCGAGGCGCATCACGGCGGCGAGGTGCTCGGGGCTGTGCGGCGCGGGCAGCCCCTCGGGCAGGTACAGCAGACTCTGGCGCGCGAAATCGAAGGGGCTGTCGATCTTGAGCGTGTCCGCCTCATCCATGCCGAGCCGGCGGGTGAAGTGGCTGAAGTCCTCCCCGAGCGAGAGCGTCGCGGAGGTGAAGATCCAGGCGCAGGCGCGCGCGCGCACCAGCGCCTGGAAGCGCGGCGCGATATCGAAGGGCATCAGGCTGAGCGTAAAGCCGCGCCGCGACGGCTGCACGCTGCGGGCGCCCTCGAGCGCCTCAGGCGCCCCGATGCGCTCCAGGTTCGCGCTGAGATCCGCGCAGCGCTCGGCGAGCGCGGCGAGCGGCGCGTCCGTCTCGCAGCCGCGCAGCCGCTCGGTGAGTTCGGCGAGGCGTGCGCGCAAGACAGCGACTTGCCCCCCGAGAAGCGGCTCGGCCTCGGCCCACTCCAACCGGCCGCTGCTCCCTTCGAGAGCGAGAGTCATGCGCGTCATGCAGGCGCGCACCGCCCCGCAGGTCTCCAGGAGCTGCCGCTCGGCGGCCGCGCTGCATGCGCCGCCGCGCAGCCTCACGCGGCCCTCCAGATCCTCGAGCAGGGTCTCGACCCGCCGGCTGCCGACCTCGGCGCCGAAGAACTGGGTCGCCAGATCCGGGATCTGATGGGCCTCATCGAGAATCACGGCGTCGGCGGCCCCGAGCAGATCCCCGAACCCGTCTTCCTTCAGCGCCAGATCGGCGAGCAGCAGATGGTGGTTGACGATGACGACGTCCGCCTCGATCGCCGCCCGGCGCGCGAGCGCGACGTGGCAGCGCGACAGCTCCGGACAGCGCGCACCGAGGCAGTTGTCGCGAGTGGAAGTGACCTCGGCCCACACCGGGTCCGAATCGGCGAGATAGATCG
>JAKAYU010000041.1 GCA_021809525.1 Pseudomonadota bacterium
GCATGCGCAGGCATGTTACAATGCCCGCGCACCGCCTCGCGGGCTACTCACTCGGAATGCTCGACCCATGCCTCTCTCTTCATGCTCCAGGGGAGCCTTGGCCGCGTGCCTGCTCGTTGCGTTGACCTTCCTCGCCGCGCCGTTTGCGCGCGCCGCGGTCTATGCGCTGCCGGCGCACGGCGCGCTGATCGGCCACGACCGGACCGTGCGCTCGAAGGCCTCAGATACCCTGCTCGGCATCGCCCGCCGCTACAGCGTCGGGTACTGGGAGATCCAGGCGGCCAATCCCCACGTGGACATGTGGCTGCCGGGGCAGGGCACCCGGGTCGTGATCCCCGGACGGTTCATCATTCCGCCGGTGGCGCATGTCGGCATCGTCGTGAACCTCCCCGCGCACCGTCTTTTCTACTTCCCGCGCCCCGGCCGGCACGAGCGGCCCGTGGTGATCACCTACCCGGTGAGCCCCGGGGAGAAGGGCTGGGACACCCCGACCGGAGTGACGCGCATCGTGCGCAAGGTGCCCCATCCGGTGTGGATCCCGACGCCCTCGATTCTGCGCGCGCACGCCCAGGCGGGCGATCCGATCCCGCGCGTGTGGCCGGCCGGGCCCGACAATCCGATGGGCGAGTGGGCGCTCGAGACGACGCTGAGCGGCGGGGAGATCTACATCCACGGCACGAACAATCCGATGGCCATCGGCATGGCCGTCACGCACGGGTGTGTGCGCCTGTATCCGGAGGACATCGCCGCGCTGTTTCCGCTCGTGCCGGTGGGCACGCCGGTCACGATCGTCAATGACCCGATCCTCGCCACGCTGCAGGACGGGCGGCTGTACCTGTCGATCCACCCGCCGCTGCACAGCCAGGACGTGCCGGGCAAGCCCGACTACGCGGCGATTTCCAAGGTCATCGATCAGGCGCTCGGTGGTGCGCAGGTGGCAGTGGACTGGGCGCGTGTGCGCCGGATGGCCGAGCGGGCGAACGGCATGCCCGAGCTGATCGGCATCGCGGCCGGCGCCGCGCCCGTCCCGGGCCCCGGGCGGGGCAAGGGGATCTGAGCGGGCGGTCCTACTGCTCGCTGTCGAGCACCATGCGCACGAGCTGGGCGAAAGAGGATGCGCCCATCTTCTCCATGACCCGCGCGCGGTGGATCTCGACGGTGCGCTGACTGACGCCGAGGTCCCCCGCCACCACTTTGTTCGGCTTGCCGCGAGTGATGAGGGTGAGGACCTCGCGCTCGCGCGGGGTGAGCGAGCCGAGCCGCTCGCGGATGCGGTCCTGCTCCTTCAGCTCCAGGCGCGTGCGCTGATCCTTCTCGAGCGCCCGCTGCACGCGGTCGAGCAGGTCCTGGTCGCGGAAGGGCTTCTGCAGGAAGTCGAACGCCCCGTGCTGCATCGCCTCGACGGCCATGGGGATATCGCCATGCCCGGTGATGAAGATCACCGGCACCGTGGCCCCGCGCAGATTGAGCAGCTGCTGCAGCTCAAGCCCGCTCATGCCCGGCATGCGCACATCGAGCACGACGCAGCCGGGCTGGCGCGCCTCGTATTGCGCAAGGAACTCCTGGGCGCTGCAGTACACTGTCGCCGGCAGTCCGACCGATTTCAGCAGCAGCCGCAGCGACGCGCGCACGGCCTCGTCATCGTCGACGACGAAGACGGTGGGTTGCAGATCGCGGAGAGTTTCCATCAGGCGTTCACCGTTGACTGGGCGGGGCCGCTCGGGGCCCGCGGTGTGCTGGATTGGTGACAATGGACACGGATTGCTCATATGGGAGAGTATGTTGCCGTTAAGCCCCTGAGCGCGCTAGGTATTTTCCGCAAGCGCGCCTCGGGCAGTCAATGGCGGCCGCGGCGCGCCGGAGCGCAGCCGCGCGTGAACCGGCGGAGGCTCCTGTGAACACAGAGGCGGTACGAGCGCGTCTGCTGCGGCGGCGCGAGGAGCTCGAGACGCGCGCCAGCAGCGCGAAGGCGGATCTGCGCCACGAGTCCGATCCCCTGAGCGCGGATTTTGCCGAGCAGGTGACGCAACGGGAAAGCGACGAAGTGCTCGATGCGATCAGCGAATCGGCCCGCGAGGAGCTGCGGCAGATCCAGGGCGCGCTGCGCCGGCTGGATGAGGGCTGTTATACCGACTGCGCCGTGTGCGGTGAGCCGATCGAGGAGGGGCGGCTTGCGGCGGTGCCGTATACCGACCGCTGCCGCAACTGCGCCGCGGGCGAGCGTACCGCGGGGCCCCGGCGTCGATGAGCTCTGCGGTCTGTTTCCCGCCGAGCGGGGTCATCACCATCACGACCGACTTCGGCCACCAGGGGCCGTTCGTCGGCGTCATGAAGGGCCGGATTCTCGGCCGCTTCCCCGAGGCGCGGCTCGTGGACCTCACGCATGAGATCCTGGTGCACTGGCCGGCCGAGGCCGGCTTCTGGCTGACGCGCTCCTTCGAGTACTTTCCGGCCGGCACGGTGCATGTCGCCGTGGTCGACCCCGGAGTCGGGACCGCACGGGACATCGTGATCGTGAGTGCCGCCGGGCACGTGTTCGTGGCGCCGGACAACGGGCTGCTCGCGCCGCTCGTCGCCCGCCACCGCGAGGCCGAGGTGGTGCGGCTGCGCGCCTCGGGGCTGGCGCGCCTCGGCATCGCGCGCGCGAGCGCGACGTTTCACGGGCGGGACATCTTTGCTCCGCTCGCCGCAGAGCTCGCCGCCGGCCGCTGCCGCGCACCCGAGCTCGGAGAATCGAGCCCGCCGGAGTCCCTCGTGCCGGCCTGGGTGGATGAGCCGGCAGTCGACGGTGGCGGCGTCAGTGGCGTGGTGATCACCATCGATCACTTCGGCAATCTCATCACCAATATCGACGGGACGCTGATCGAGCGGTTCCGCCTGCCGCTGGTGCACGCCGGCCATCACGCCTTGCCGCTGCTGCGCACCTATGGGGAGAGCCGGCCGGGAGAGTACCTGGCGCTCATCAACTCTTTTGGGGTGGTGGAGATCGCCCGGGCCGAGCAGAGCGCTGCCGACGGACTCGGCCTGGGGCGGGGCGCGCCGGTCACGGTGCGCGACCGGACCCAGTAACTCTCACGACCTATTGCTCCGGCGCTAGATTTCATTATAGTTCGCTGTCTTGCTCCATGCCGAAATTGCACTACCTAATTGATTTAACTAAGGATTTGCACCGCTAGATGTCGGAACGAGACACCGAGAGCTTCGAGCTCGACGAGGAATTCCTGAGCGGGAGCGCCGAAGACAGCACCGATTACGATCGGATGCTCGATCGGGTTGACAAGCGCCGGCCCCACCCTGGCAAGCGCGGCAAGGCCGCGTGGAGCCGGCTCGAGGAAGTCCTGGCGGACAGGAAGCTCGAGAAGGATCTTCGCGATTTCGACGAAGAGCTCTAGCGCCCGCGCGTCCATAGAGCGGATTCGTTCGACCCGAGCAGGGCGGCCGGCACTCGGCAGCGCCCGGGGGCCTGCTCGGCCCGAGTATCTGTAGCGGCTGCCCCCGCCGTTCGGCCAGGAGCCGTCGTGACCCGCACCGCTTCCGAGTGGATCGTCTTGAAGTTCGGGGGAACCAGCGTCTCCTCCGTGGCCAACTGGCGCAACATCGCCCAGGTGACCCTCGGCCGGCGGGCCGAGGGCGCGCGGGTGCTCATCGTGCACTCGGCCTTGAGCGGCATCACCGATCGGCTGGAACGGCTGCTCGATGTCGCGCGCGCCGAAGCGCAGGATGAGGATCTGCGCGAGATCGAGGCGCGTCACCGCCGGCTCGCCGCGGACCTCGGCATCCCGCTTGGGCCGGCCTGCGAGCGCTGGCTCGCCGAGCTGCGTCAGATCGCCTCCGGCGTTGCGCTCATCGGGGAGGTGAGCGATCGGACCCGCGCGCGCGTCATGGCGGCCGGGGAGCTGATGGCGACCGACCTCGGCGCGCGCTTTCTCGCCGCCCAGGGGATCGAGGCTGAATGGGCCGATGCGCGCACCATGCTCACCGCCGAGGAGCGCGCCAGCGCCTCCGCCAAGGCGAGCGTGCTGTCGGCGGTGTGCAGCTTCGCGCCCGATCACGTGCTCGAGCAGCGCCTGCGGGCGATGGCGCCCATCGTCGTGACGCAGGGGTTCATCGCGAGCGACAGCGAGGGCAGCACCGTGCTGCTCGGGCGCGGCGGCTCGGACACCTCCGGGGCGTACTTCGCGGCCAAGCTGCGCGCGCGGCGGCTGGAGATCTGGACCGACGTGCCGGGCATGTTCAGCGCCAACCCGCGGCAGGTTCCCACCGCGCGGCTGCTGCGCGCGCTGCACTACGACGAGGCGCAGGAGATCGCCACCAGCGGTGCGAAGGTACTGCATCCGCGCTGCATCCTGCCCGTGCGCCAGTACGGCATTCCGCTGCACGTGTACGCGACTCAGGCGCCGGAGCTCGAGGGCACGGTGCTCTCGGCAGACGGCGACGGCACGGCGCAGGTGAAGGCGGTGTGCACCAAAAAGGGCATCACGCTGGTCTCGCTCGAGAGCCCGGGGATGTGGCACCAGGTGGGATTTCTCGCCGACGCCTTCCAGGTGTTCAAGGCGCACGGGATGTCGGTGGACCTGGTCTCCACCTCCGAGACCAACGTCACCGTCTCGCTCGATCCGGCCGCCAACACGCTCGACAGCGCGCTGCTCGGGGCGCTGGTGAGCGATCTGTCGCGCCTGTGCCGCGTGCAGGTCATCGGGCCGTGCGCCTCGGTGAGCCTGGTCGGGCGCAACATCCGTGCCATCCTGCATCAGCTCGGCGGGGCGTTCGAGTTCTTCGCCGAGCAGAAGATCTACCTCGTCTCGCAGGCGGCCAACGATCTGAACTTCACGTTCGTGGTGGACGAGAACCAGGGCGACCGGCTTGTCGATCAGCTGCACGAGCTGCTGATCCGTCCGGGCGCCGGCGAGCGGGTGCTCGGGCCGACCTGGGAGCAGTTATTCCGCAATGCGCCGGCCTCGGCCGTTGCGCAGGAGCCGTGGTGGCGCGCTCGGCGCACGCAGCTGCTCGAGACGCTCGGGGCGCGAGAAAGCGCGTATGTCTATCACCTCGAGAGCGTGCGCGCAGCGGCGCGCGCATTGCGCTCCATCGACTCGCTCGCGCGCGTGCACTATGCGATCAAGGCCAACCCGCATCCCGATGTGCTGCGCGCCGTCGCCGCCGAAGGGGTGGATTTCGAGTGCGTCTCGCGCGGGGAGCTCGAGCGGGTGCTCGGTCTGTTTCCGGCGCTGGAGCCGGCCAGGGTGCTCTATACGCCGAACTTCGCCTCGCGGGACGAGTACCGCTGGGCGCTCGAGCGTGGCGTGCAGGTCACCGTGGACAGCCTGTATGCGCTTACCGAGTGGGGCGAGTTGTGGCGCGACCGGGACATCTTCGTGCGCATCGACACGGGGGTTGGGGCCGGCCATCACCACCACGTGCGCACCGCCGGCGCGCACGCCAAGTTCGGGGTGCCCGTGAGCGATCTCGAACAGCTCGCGCGCGAGGCGAAGCGCCACGGTGCGCGCCTCGTCGGTCTGCATTCGCACGTCGGCAGCGGGATCTTCGAGGTGGCCACTTGGGAGCACACCGCACGCCAGCTGGCGGACCTGGCGCAGCGCTTCGAGTCGATCCGCGCGATCGACATCGGCGGCGGACTCGGCGTTCCGGAGCGCCCGGACCAGCGCAGGCTCGATCTGGGCAAGCTCGGGACGCTGCTCGCCGCCGTGCGCGCCGAGCATCCGGGCCTGGAGATCTGGATGGAGCCGGGCCGGTTTCTCACCGCCTCCGCCGGCGCGCTGCTCGCCCGGGTCACCCAATTGAAGAACAAGGGCAGCGTGCGTTACGTGGGCATCGCCACCGGCATGAACTCCCTGCTGCGCCCGGCGCTCTATGGTTCATACCATGAGATCGTCAATCTCACCCGACTCGATGAGCCTGCGGGCGATCTGGTCAACGTCGTCGGGCCGATCTGCGAGAGCGCCGATGTGCTCGGCCACGACCGTCTGCTGCCGGCGACGCGCGAGGGCGACGTGCTGCTCATCGCCAACGCCGGCGCCTACGGCCACTCGATGAGCTCGCGGTACAACCTGCGCGAGCCGGCCGAGGAGCTCGTCCTCTGAAACGCTCTTCCGGCCGCAACAGGCCCGCCCCGCGTGCCGCCCGCCCGGCAGCCGGCCGCCGCAAACGCAAGCGCATGCTGTGGCGCGCCCTCGGGGTTGCCGCCCTCGCCGCGCTGCTGGTGTGCGGCGGGTACGTGTGGTATCTCGACCGGCTCGTGACCCGGCAGTTCCGTGCCCTGCACTGGACGCTGCCGGCGCGCGTCTACGCCGCCCCGATGCAGCTGTACGCGGGGCTCGATCTCGATCAGGCGCAGATCGAGCATGAGCTGCACCGTCTGGCCTACCGGCAGGTTGCGGCGCTGAAGGGGCCGGGGACCTATACCGCCGGACCCGGTCGGCTCGCGATCGTGCTGCGGCCCGTGCAGTTTGCCGACCGCAGCCGCCCGGCGATGCTTCTGCGCGTGCGTTTCGGGGCCGCGGGAATCGCCGATCTGCGCAACGCGGCCGGGGCCGAGGTTGCGGTGATCCGGCTCGATCCGCTGCTCATCGGGAGCATCTATCCGAGCGACGGAGTCGATCGCATCGTCGTGACCCCCAAGCAGGTCCCGCCGCTGCTGCCGGCGGCATTGAAGGCGGTCGAGGACCGCACCTTCGACACCAACTGGGGCATCGATCCGCGCGGGATCCTGCGGGCCGCGTGGGTGGATCTGCGCGCCCATCACATCGAGGAAGGCGGCAGCACGCTCACCCAGGAGCTGGTGCGCAGCTACTTCCTCAACAACCGGCGCACCTTCTGGCGCAAGATCCGCGAAGCCATCATGTCCGTCGCGCTGACCGCGCATTTCAGCAAGGCGGACATCATGAACGCCTACATCAACGAGATCTTCCTGGGCCAGGACGGCTCGCGTTCGGTGCATGGGTTCGGGCTGGCGAGCGAGTTCTACTTCGGCGAGCCGCTCGATGAGCTCGATCTGCCGCAGATCGCCATGCTGGTGGCGATCGTGCGCGGCCCGACTTATTACGATCCGCGCCGCTTTCCGGCGCGCGTGCGGGCGCGGCGCAATTTGGTGCTGCAGATCCTCGCCGAGCAGGGCGTGGTCTCGCGGGCGCGCGCCGATGCGGCCATGCGCGCACCGCTCGGGGTCACCCGGCATGCCTCCGGGGCCTATTACCCGGCCTATCTCGATCTGGTGCGCCGCACGCTCGCCCGCGATTACCCCGAACGGGAACTCACCCGCGCGGGGCTGCGGATCTACACCAGCCTCGATCCGCGCGTGCAGGAGATCGCCGAGCATGCGCTTGATGCGCAGCTGCACCGGCTCGATCGCACGCATCACTACGGCAGCGAGCATCTGCAGGGCGCCGTGGTGGTCACCTCGCCGCAGACCGCAGATGTGCTCGCCATTGTCGGTGGCCGCGATGCGGACTTCGATGGCTTCAACCGCGCGCTCGATGCGCGCCGCTCCATCGGCTCGCTGGTCAAGCCGTTCGTGTACCTGACGGCGCTCGAGAGCGGCCAGTACACGGCGGCGACCATCATCGAGGATGAGCCGATCGCGGTGCGACTCGGCCCCGGTCGCTACTGGCGACCGCGCAATTACTCACGCATCTTCCACGGCCCGGTGCCGCTGGTGCGCGCGCTCGGGGACTCGCTGAACGCCGCGAGCGTGCGGCTCGGCATGCGCATCGGATTGGGGCCCGTCACCCACACGCTGCAGCGCTTCGGACTGAGGCACCTGCCCGATGAGGTGCCGGCGATGCTGCTCGGCGCGAGCGATCTGTCGCCGTTCGAGGTGGCGCAGCTGTACAACGGGCTCGCCGACGGGGGCTTCCGCGAGCCGCTGCGCGCCGTGCAGGCGGTGGTCAGCGCGGACGGCAGGCCGCTGAAGGCCTTCCCGGTGCGCGTCACGCCGGTCGCTGCGCCCGCCGACGTGTATGAGATCACCACCATGATGGAACAGGTGCTCACCCATGGCACGGGACAGCCCTCGCAGGCCATCCTGCCGCCGGGGCTGGTCGCGGCGGGCAAGACCGGCACCTCGCAGCATGACCGCGACAGCTGGTTTGCCGGCTTCACCGGCAGTGATCTGGCGGTGGTGTGGGTGGGCTATGATCACAATCAGCCCACCGGGCTGCCGGGCGCGCTCGGGGCGCTGCCGGTCTGGTCGCATATCATGGCCTCGATCGGCACGCAGCCGCTCAGCATGCCGCCGCCGCAGGGCCTGACGGACGTGTGGATCGATTTCCAGACGGGTCTTGCGACCACCCCGGCCTGCGATCCGGCGAACGCCGTCGAGGTGGCCGTGCCGACGGGCACGCAGATCCCGCCGATGGCCGGGTGCGGCCTGCTCAGTGGAGGTGACTGATGAGTCCGCGGCGATTGGGGCTTGCGCGCATCCTGGTGGGCGCGCTCGGCGGCGCCCTCGCACTGTCCGCGTGCGCGCTGGTCGGACCGCCGTACACCGCAACGCACCCGCAGACTGCGGCGAGCGCGCGCCGCGGCGTCATCCAACAGCCGAACGGTGTCGGGCAGTACATGCCGCCTGCGGCCAGCGCGGCGCAGCAGCCGATTGCGGGCACGAACGCGGCGCCGCCCGCTGCGATCCAGTATCGGCTGGGGCCTGCCGCACAGGCGCTCGTGGCCACGGCGCAGAGGCAGCAGCGGGGGGGCCACTATGGGCTCGCCGCCGAGACGCTCGAGCGGGCGCTCTCGATCGAGCCGCGCAATCCCCTGGTGTGGCTCGCGCTCAGCCGCGAGCGCCTGTCCTCCGGCAACGCCGCGCAGGCCTATGGGATGGCGCGCAAGGCGCTGTACCTGGCGAGCGGGGACGCCTCCGTACAGGCCTCGGCCTGGGGGATGATCGCCGCGACGCTGCGCGCCGAGGGCCGCAACCAGGCGGCGCTCGCGGCGGAGCACAAGGCGGCGCTGCTCTCGGTGCAGTGAGCGGGCCCGGCACGCCTTACAGATCGAGCGTGATGCTCACCGGGCAGTGGTCCGAGCCCATGATGTCTGGATGGATGTCGGCCGACTTGACCGCCTTGCGCAGGCTGGCGGAGACCAGCACGTAGTCGATTCTCCATCCGATGTTGCGCGCGCGTGAGTTGGCGAAATGGCTCCACCACGTGTAGTAGCCGTTGCCCTGCTTGAACAGCCGGAAGGTATCGATGAAGCCGGCATCGATCAAGCGCTGGAAGCCCTCACGCTCCTCGTCGGTGAAACCCTTCTTGCCGCGGTTCGGGCCGGGGTTGGCCAGGTCGAGCTCCGTGTGCGCCACATTCAGATCGCCGCAGAACACCACCGGCTTTTTCTTCTCGAGCTGCCGGCAGTGGGCGAGGAAAGCCGGATCCCAGTGCTTGTGACGCAGCTCGAGGCGGCTGAGGTCGTCCTTGGCGTTCGGCGTGTAGACCGTGACCACGTAGAACTTCGGGTACTCCGCGCTGATCAGGCGGCCTTCGGCGAGACTGTCGCGGCCCGCACCATCGGTGAAGTGGTATTTGCGGGCGATCGCGCTGGAGAAATCGTTCGTGACCGACAGCGGCTCCGGCCGGGTGAAGATCGCCGTGCCCGAGTAGCCTTTCTTCGTGGCGGAGTTCCAGTACTCGTGGTAGCCGTTGACCTCGATGTCGGCCTGGCCGCGCTCGGCCTTGGTCTCCTGCAGACACAGGATGTCCGGCCGGTGCGTGCGCACGAAGCTCTGCAGCGTGCCTTTCTTGGTCACGGCGCGGATGCCGTTGACGTTCCAGGAATAAATTTTCGTCATGGTCGGCGCGGGTTGCTGTACGGGTGCGGTACCGCGCGGCGGGTCTCGCCGGCCCTCGCGGGTGCCCCACGGTACAGCCACCCGGCGCAGCGCTCAAGCTTCTGCGGTTCTTTCGCTCAGGAGCCGGGCACCGGCCAGACGCGCACCCCGGGCGTGCCCTGCATGCGCTGCCAGACCTGTGAGTGCCCGAAGAGCGGGATGCCCAGATAGCCGCGCATGAGCAGCTTGCGTCCGCTATCGATCAGGCGCAGTTCGCAGCCGAACACGTGGCCGTTGCGCGGGTCGAGGATGTCCCCGCCGACATACCGTCCGTTCCGATAGCGCAGATGGCGCATCAGCACCAGGCCGATCATCGGCTGATCATGGCGGCTGCCGGTGCACGCGGTGCAGCGGGCGGTGCGGTCATCGTGGGCCGAGACCGGCTCGATGCGCCCATAGTACAGGCCATGCGCCTCGTAGATGGAGATCAGGCCGAGCGGCTTGCCGGTGGCGCTGTCGATCGGGGCCCACAGGCCCACCGGGCTGGTCCAGCTTTGCGCGGTGGCGTGGGCCGACGCGGCGAGTGGAGAAAGCGAGAGTACGAGGAGGATGAGGGCCAGCATCGGGCCCGGGAGCTTCAGGGAACGCATGGCGAAATTTTAACCGATTTGCGCCCCGTCCGCCGGGCCGCGCGTGCGATGTGCGTCGCGATTTGCGCCGCCCGGCGCTCTAGTTGGCGCGGTACGCCTCGATGTGCACCCGCCGCAGCAGCCGGTGCATCACCGGATAGACGAGGATGGTCGTGACCGACACGAAGAACACTCCGCTGTAGAGCGCATAGATCATGGCGAAGAGCTTCGCCGCTGGCGTGTACAGCCTCGTGAGCGGTCCCATACCCGTGAGAATCATGCTGGCGTTGAGGTAACTGTCGAGCCAGCCGAGCGATGCTGTCAGGTGGTAGCCGATTGCCCCTGCACTGAGGGAGGCGAGCGTGAGCAGCAGCGCCCAGCCGAGGTGGCGCAGCAACCGAAGGGCGAAGCGAAACGGGCTCAGCAGCTCAAGGGGCATGTCGCGCTCTCCGGTGTGACCCTGCGGGGTCGGCAGCGCCGAGTGTAATATGCAGCAACCGCCGAGCGGCAGATCCGGACGGTTCGACGGCCGTTGACTCGCAGCCGGGGATTGCGGATCCTGCTCCCGCCGGTCAGCGAAACTGCCACCTCATCATGCGCGCTCCGCTCGTTCCTCCGCCGCTGTGGATGCTGATGTTTGCCGCCGCAGAGTGGCTCGTGAGCCGCTATGCGCCGCTGCTGCCGCTGCTCGATGCGCCCTCCCGCCGCTTCGGCTGGTGGGTGATGGCGCTCGCGCTCGTGCCGGCAGCCCCGGCATTCGTTCAGTTCCGGCGCGCGCATACGACCGTCAATCCGCACCGGCCCGAGAAGGCCGCGGCGCTCGTGACGGACGGGGTATACGCCTGGACCCGAAATCCCATGTACCTGAGCCTCGCACTGCTGCTGATCGGCTGGGCGATCAGACTCGGCGCACTCAGTGCGCTCATCGTGGCGCTGCTGTTCATGCCGCTCATCGCCCGCGTGCAGATCCGGGCCGAGGAGCAGGCGCTGCGCGGGCGCTTCGGGGATGAGTACGAGCGGTACTGCCGGCGCGTGCATCGCTGGTTCGGGCGGCGCGCGGGCGACTGATCCGCCGCGTCCGCGCATGCCGGGGGCCTGCGGGCGCGCACGCGGCGCTCGAGTCAGGCCCCTCGGGACTCGCTCATCCGGCAGTGCGCCGAGCGCGCCGGCGCGACCCACCTCAGCGCTCGATCAGCACATCCGTGAGCGGACGGCTGCAGCAGGTGAGCACATAGCCGCGGTCGATGTGCCGCTGCAGGATGCCGCCCTGGTGGCGCATCTCGACCTGTCCGCTCAGCACCCGCGCGCGGCACTTGCCGCAGGTGCCGTCGCGGCAGGAGGCGGGCAGCGCAATGCCCGCCGCTTCGGCCGCCTCGAGCAGCGTCTGGTCGGATCGGCAGCGCACGGTGCAGGCCGAGACGGTGAACGTGACGGATTTGTCCGCATCCATGGGGACACTCTCGTGCGCGTGGGCAGTGCTGTCAACGGCGCCGGTGCGAGGCGGCCGGTCAGGGCGGCGCGAGGCGAGGGCCGCAGGTGCGCACCGCGCGGTGTGCAGCGAGCAGGCTGCTCGCCGTTTCGATGGCCGCGGCGGCATCGCGGCAATACGCGTCGGCGCCGGCCGCCTTGGCGAACTCCGCGTTGAGCGGCCCCCCGCCGACCAGCACGACGTGCTCGTTGCGCATGTTGAATTCGCGCATGCGGTCGATGACCGTCTTCATGTACGGCATGCTCGTCGTGAGCAGAGCCGACATCGCGAGGATGTCCGGCTGGTGTTCGGCGAGTGCCTGCATGAATCGCTCGACGGGGGTGTCGACGCCGAGGTCGATGACCTCGAATCCCGCGCCCGCCAGCATCATCGCCACGACGTCCTTGCCGATGTCGTGCCGGTCGCCTTTGACGGTGCCGATGAGCACTTTGCCGAGCAGCTTGCCGCGGCGTGAGCCGATCAGGGGGCGCAGCACCCCCATGGCGGCCTTGAGCGCATCGACGGCGCGCAGCACCTCGGGAACGAACAGCAATCCGGTGCGGCAGTCGCGAGCGACCTCGTGCATGCCCTCGAGCAGACCCTCATGCAGGATCCGGCGGGCATCCCAGCCGCATTCGAGCAGAATCTGCGTGGCCGCGAGGACCTCCGCCCGCGAGCCGCGGTGCACGTCGGCCCGCAGCTGTCTGAGCAGCTGGGCCTGTGTCAGATCCCGTAGTTTCGACTCGCTGTCTTCTGTCATGCGCGGTCCGGGCGAGTGCGACGATCGTCAGCATGGGTGCGCTTTTGCATGGGAATCGACAGAGTCGTCCGTTCCGGGCGATCTCACCGTGATGCGCTTCGCACATCCGGCGCGGACCCGGCGGCGGGCGGCGCTGCGCTGAGCGAGCCGGCAGCGATGCGCGTGGCGAGCCCCTGCGGCCCGGCGGGGATGTAACCGCTCTTGAGCTCGGCGGGCACCGGCTCGCTGCGCCGCTTGCGCCACAAGTCGAACACCATCAGCAGCGAGGTGAGCCCGGCGAGGGAGCTGAAGTAGGCACCGGTACCGAAGCGGGCGATGAGCGTGCCGAGTAGCACGGGACTCACGGCTGCGCCAAGGCCGTTCAGACGCAGCAGCGCGCTGCTCGCGGCGACCATCTGCGCCGGCTCGAGATGATCGTTCACGTGCGACACTCCGAGCGAGTACAGCGTGAAGGACATCGAGCTGAACAGGCCGGCGAGCACGAAAAAAACACCATGCGGCATCTTCGGAAAGGCCGCCAGCGCCGCGGCGCTGAGTGTCGCCACGACGCACACGCCGGCCATCACGGTGCGCCTGTCCATACGGTCGGAGAGCAGTCCCGCCGGGTATTGGCCGAGCACCGCCGCGAGAATGCTCACGCCCATGAAGGCGGCGATGCCCGTGGTGCCAAGGCCGCTGCGCTGCGCGTACAGCGGACCCATGGAATACACGCTCGAGGTGATCATGCCGCCGACCGTCACCGCCACCACGCCGAGCGGCGAGTAGCCGTACAGTTCCCGGTAGCGCACCCTGCGCGGCAGGGCGATCTGCGGCGCGCGGTGCGCCGCGATCACGATCGGCACCATGGCGAGGGAGATCATCACCGCCGCCAGCATGAACGGGCGGTCGGTGTTGGGGTTGGCGGGAATGAGCAGAAATTGCGCGCTGCCGAGCCCGATGTAGAGCACCACCATGTAGATGGCGAGCAGCGCTCCGCGCGTGGCGCGGCTCGCGCGGTCGTTCAGCCAGCTCTCGGCAACGACGTACAGCCCCGCGAAGCACAGCCCCGATACCCCGCGCAGCAGGCCCCAGATGAGCGGATCGACGAACAGCCCCTGGATCAGCACCGAGGCCGAGGCGGTCGCGGCCATGGCGGCGAACACGCGGATGTGCCCGACCCGGCGCACCAGATGGGGCGCAGCGGCCGTGCCGAGCAGGTAGCCGAGGTAATAGCAGGACATCACCAGGCCGGTCACCGGCGCCGGGAAGCCCTCGAGCGTGGCACGCAGGCTGATCTCGGTGCTGGTCAGGCCCGCCCCGAGCATGAGAATGCCCATCCCGAGCAGCAGCTTCCAGGTGGCCGCCAGGGCCGAGGCGGAGGAGGGGGCGCTCGTGGCCGGGCCGCTGTCGGGATTCATTCCCACGGACGAAGGTTCACGCACCGTTTCGATCGGGCGCGCGGTCCGGAGCGTGCCCGCCGATCATCCGGGCCGCCCGAGCAGCCGGCGCAGATACGTGGTGAGCACCGGGGCGGGTGTGGCCGTCTGCGCCAGCAGGCGCGCACGGCCGCGGCGTCCGAAGACGAAGACCGCGCTGCTGTGATCGACCTCGTACGCGCCGCTCGCATCGGGCTTCTCGTAGTGATACGAGACGCGATAGCGCTTGATCATGCGTGTCAGCTGCGCGGGAGAGCCGCGCAGACCCACGAACTGTGGTCCGAAATCGTTGACGTACCGCTTCAGCACCGGCTCGGTATCGCGCCGCGGGTCGACGGTGACGAACAGCACACGCACCCGGCCGGCTTGCGCGCCGAGGTGCGCGATCGCATCGGCAAGTTTGGCGAGCGTGGTGGGGCACTCGTCCATGCAGTGGGTATAGCCGAAGTAGAGCATGACCACATCGCCGCGGTAGTCCGCGGCGCTGACGGGTCTGCCGTCCTGGTCGGTCATGTGGAACTGCAGCGGCTCGACGAGGCCCGAGATGTCGGTCATGTGGTGCGGCAGCTGCCGCTGCACGCAGCCGCACAGCGCGAGCGCCGCGCACAGCGCGCCGAGCCTCGCCGGCCGCCCGCTCACGCCGGCGCTCCGGCCGAGCCATCCCTTTCCGCTGGCGCGGCATGCGCGAGCGTCCGGCGCTCCTCGGCGAGAGCGTGGTGCAGGACCACGATGCCGCCGACCGCCGACATCATCGCGCCCGGGATCCAGGTGAGCAGACCGCCGAGCTGCTGATCGAGCATCGGGCTGATGGCCCACGCCCGGCCGCACAGCGCGTAGATGCTGAAGAGCGGGCGGGAGGAGAGCGCGATGTAGGCGCCGAGCGCGATCTGCGGCAGTGCGACGGCGGTGAGGATGATAAAGCGCAGGCCGTAGCGCACTGCACAGGCGCCCTGCGCCTCGCGCGGCGCGAGCATCAGCCACCAGAAGAGGATGCCATCGACGAGCATGCTCCAGTTCATCAGCAGGTAGCGGCGCTGATCGATCATCGCCGTGAAATGGACCGAGGGGATGAGCCAGAAATAGATGAGACCGACGAACAGCACCGGGGCGATCAGCGGGTGCTGCAGGGCACGCCAGAGCCCTCCGATCGGGCCGCTCACCCAGCTCTTGCGCAGCACCCGCCAGGCGGCAGCGGGAATGCCCGCCCGCAGGATGGGCACGGGCGCGGAGAGAACGAGCAGGACCGGGCCGATGTGGTGCAGGATCAGATGCTGCAGCCGGTGGATCCAGAACATGTGCTGCGCGAGGAAATCGAAATACGTCTGCAGCACGGCGTAGTTGAGCGCGAGCCCGAGGAAGAAGACGAGCGGCCGCCAGAGCCTCACGCGCACCGCCTCGCCCCGCAGCACAAGCAGGCCGCGCACGTAGATCACCAGGGTGAGCGTGAACACCGCGCACGCAGTGGGCGAGAACTGCCAGGGCAGCAGATAAGACAGATATCTCACGGCACCCCCACGGAGCCGGGCTGGGCGGCCCAGAGAAGCGGCCCAAGCGTACCAGACCTGCGCGCCGACGCGCAGCCTCGAGCGCGGCAGGCGGCGGCAGCCTGCCTTGCCGGTGCTCAGGGGCTGAGCATGCGGTCGATTTCGTTCCCGTCGCGGCGCACCGGGTTCATCGGCATCAGAGTGGCCGTGACGCGGTTGCGGCCAGCATGTTTGCTGCGATAAAGCGCCGCATCGGCGATCCGCAGCATGTGATCGGCGGTCTTGCGCTCTCCGAAGGGCACCTGCTGGAGATTGCACATGCCGAAGCTGGCGGTGACCTCCACCGTATTGCCCGGCACCTGGAACGGCCGGTCCGCCACGCATGCCCGCAGCCTGCGGGCCGCATCGAGCGCCTGATCGTAGTTCGTCTCGGGCAGGATGACCGCGAATTCCTCCCCGCCGAGCCGCGCGACCCAGTCGATGCCGCGCCGCAGAGACTCCTGCAGCCGCGTGCCGAACTGCCTGAGCACCTCATCGCCGCCGGCATGGCCGAGCGTGTCGTTGACGTTCTTGAAGAAATCGATATCGCAGAGGATGAGCGACAAGGGTCGCCGGTAGCGCGCCGCGCGGTCGATCTCCCGCGGGAAGTGCTTGCCGAAGAAGCGCCGGCTGGCCACGCGCGTCAGCTCATCGGTGGTGGAGAGTTCGCGGTTCTCGATCAGCGCGATGCGCAGCACCTCCTCGAGTTCCGCGATTCTGCGCGCAGTGCCGAGGCGCGCCTTGAGGAGCGGCTCGCCCGCATGGCGCGCGAGGCAGTCGTCGGCGCCGGCGAACAGTCCCGCTTCGATCTCCTCGAGGTCGTCATTCGGCGCGATGTACAGGATGAAAGGATCGCGCGGTAGCTTCTGCGTGCGGATCCGGCGGATGAGCGGCAGACTGTCGGTGATCACCACCGCACGGAACTGCTCGCTCAGCTGCTCGATGGCTTGCTGCTCCTCGCACAGGGCGACATCGAGCATTTCCTTGTGGATGCGCTGCTCGAAGTGCTTGCGGGTCTCGGGTGAGCGGATCGCGAGCAGGGCATGCGGCGGCGGCAACACCCGCAGCATCACCGCGACGGTCGCGGTGGTGTCTTCCCGGGCCTCCGGCTCGTGCACGCGCCGTTCGAGGACCCGCTTTATGACTGTTGTGTGTCCGCCAGAAGACATCGAGACCCCTCCGGGCTCATCAGCTCCTGCCGGGCGGATACACCGGGGCGGTAACGTCACGGTTCGGGCGCCGGCATCCCGCACAGGCAATTGCGAACCAATGTAAAGGTGACATTGTCTATGCAGTGTGATGAACTTCACGATCCCTTGAACGGGACCTCGTGCAAAAGAAAATAGAGACGATGACTTCACACGCCGCCGATCCATCCGCGCCTGCGATCACCCGCCGCCGCCGTCCCTTCCTGGCGCCGGTCTGGCTCGGGCTGCTCGCCGTGCTGGCCGTGGCGGCGCTCGCACTCGCCCTGTGGGCCTCGGCGACCAATACCATCGTGGTCGTCGTACCGTCCGCGGGCGCAGAGCTGGGCTCGATCACCAATGCGCCGCTGTCGGCTGCGGGCGGACAGCAGGCGCAGATGCTCGCGCGGCGCTTCGCCACCGCCTCGGGACGGGACGGCCTGAGCGCGATCTACGTCAGCGATACGCGCCGGGCGCAGCAGACGGCCGAACCCCTGGCGCAGCTGCTCGGGCTGCGACCCATTGTGCTCTCGAGCCGGGGCGGGGAGAGCATCGCCGGGGAGATCCTCGATCAGCACACCGGGCGCAGCGTGCTCGTGGTCTGCGGCCGCGAGACTGTTGCCGATCTGGTCCATGCCTTGAGCGGCCATCACATCCAGCCGGCGGCCGAGCGGGACATGTACATCGTCACCATTCCGCGCTACGGGCCGGCGCGGATTCTGCGGATGCACAACTGATTCGTCGAGGAGGCTAGCCGGAGGCGCTGCTGCGCGCGGCGGCGCGGCTCACGAAGCGGGCGTGCACCCCGATGCGTAGATCCGCGGCGACCGCATCGACGATCTGTCCGCCGGTATCGATGAGGAAAGTGGCCCGGCGCACGCCGAAGCCGAGCGGACCCCTCACTCCGTACATGCGCACCACGCATCGGTCCACGTCCGAGAGCAGGATGAAGGGCAGGTGGTACTTCTCCCGGAAGGCGCGATGGCTCTGCGGGCTCTGGGGGCTGACCCCCGCGACCTGCAGGCCGGCCGATTCGATCTGTGGGTACAGGTCGCGGATCTGGCAGGCCTCGCGGGTGCAGCCGGCGGTAAAGTCGGCCGGATAGAAATAAAGGACCAGCGGGCCGCGGGCGAGCAGGCTCTTCAGCGATACGGGATTGCCCTGCGCATCGGGCAGTGTGAACTCGGGCGCGCGGGCGCCGATGGCCAGCATGGGCGGGCTCCTAGAATGGCCTTGGCTTCCATGCGCATCATAGCTAGAATCGCCCGCCTTGCGTGGGGCGGTAGCTCAGCTGGGAGAGCGTCGCGTTCGCAATGCGAAGGTCGAGGGTTCGATCCCCTTCCGCTCCACCACCAACCCTTCCAGCGACGTCCAGACGTCGCTAATCCCGTCGACGACTGAACGGAAATCCATTGCAAATCAATGGGTTGCCGTTCAGCCTTGTCCATATCTAGCTAAGCCGTTCCATCTCCAGCGCGATTTTGCCGGGGTATTTTGGGGGGTACCACGAGGCATCTTCGGACCGGTCCCCACCCATGAGCCTTACCGAAGTCGCGATTCGAGCTGCAAGGGCTGCGCAGAGAACTTACAAGGTATCCGACGAGAAGGGGCTATATCTTCTCGTCAAGCCAAATGGGGCGCGTCTTTGGCGCTATAAGTACCGGTACGCGGGGATTGAGAAGCTTTTCGCGATCGGCCGTTACCCGGATGTGTCACTCAGGGAGGCGCGTGATCGACGCGATGACGCCCGGAAGCCGGTCGCAAGCCACGTCGACCCCAGCCTCAAGATAAAGGATCGAGCGGGAGGATCGCGCGAATACATTTGCCGCCGTGGGGGAGGAGTGGCTCGAGACCAAGAGAGTGTCGCTCTCGGCGAGTACTTGGCAGAGGGACAGAGATCAACTCGTCAAGATCGTTGGTCCCTACTTGGGGAAGCGGCCCATTGCCGAGATCGAGGCGCCGGAGCTCCTTGTCGTGCTGAAACGTCTCGAAAAGAAAGGTCTTCACGACACGGCACACCGGGCCCGGGCCGTTTGCGGTCGCGTGTTTCGCTACGCGATCGCCACCGGTCGTGCTCACCGGCGCGGTGCTCGCGCGGTCATCTAGTCGCGGACCGCTGCGGCAACTCCGGCGGCCGCAATGAGCAAGTCGTTTCCGCGTCCACCCAGTCTGCGGCCCGAGCAGGGTTCCGGTTGAGGACATCGCCGGAGGCGGGATCATAGGGTCGGTTGGTGGAACGATCCGATCAAGAATGTGCGGGAAACCGGCCGGCGTGAGCTCGCACGCTGGCCGGTCTGCCCGCCCATTCGCGCTTCAGTTCCGGTACGCCGGTCGCAATGCGTAGGCACCATCCCCGAGCAGCGCCACGGCAATCAGGCTGATCGTCCAGAAGGCCGGATATTCCCATCCGCCCCCGGGATTCGTGAATAACCAGCCATTATGGCCGTGCACCATGATGATGGTGCCGAGCATTTCGGCGGCCAGTGGCAATGCCACCCAGGGCGCGTACAGCCCGAGGATCAGCGCCAAGCCCCCGAGCAGCTCTAGTGCGATCACTCCGTAGGCGGCAATCGCGGGCAGACCGAGCGAGGCAAAATAACCCACGAAACCTGGCACGGTGAACACGAAGATCTTCAATCCCACGTGTGCCAGGAACAGTACCCCCAGGCTTACGCGCAGCAGCGTGATGCCATAGGGCGCGGTAGAGGTCTTGATCATGTCGAACTCCCAGGTTGAGTGAAAAAAGACATTGCACGATGCTGGCGGTCTCAGCGGCCGTTTTTGCGAAGTGTCGCCGCGTCACGAAGGAACAGGCGCGGGTGGTTTTCCGAAACGGAAGCTGGAAACAGTGAGTCCTCCGAAGAACGCCTGCTCGTGGTACGTCTTCTCGCCCGGCTCCTCCCAGGCAGCGCCAACAACCGTCATCAGCGGGAGGAGGTGGTCCGCGCGCGGATGCGCGATACGAGCTGCCGGAGCGTCTCGCCAGTGGGTGAGCCTTTCGGCCCGTTTCTCGGACGACTCTTCAGTCAGACTGCTGTGCAGCCACGCATCGAACTGCCGAGACGCCTCGTACCCGGCGGCCTCGCGCATCAGCCGCAAGTTGTGGAAGCTGAGGCCGCTGCCGATGATCACAACCCCCTCGGCGCGCAACGGCGCGAGGGCACGCCCCATCCTCAGATGCAGCGCCGGATCGAAGCTCGCATCGATCGAAAGCTGCACGATCGGCAAGGTCTCCTCCGGATAGAGTGGCTTCATGACGCTGAACGTGCCATGGTCGAAGCCCCGCGCCGGATCGGATCTGGCGCTGATGCCCGCCGCGAGCAACAGGTCCTGAACGCGCCGCGCCAATTCTGGCGAGCCAGGCGCGGCGTATTTGATGCGATAGAGGTAATCCGGGAAGCCGTAATAGTCGTAAACCATGCCCGGCTTCTCGCCTGAGGACACCGCCAGGCCGCGCTCTTCCCAGTGTCCGGTGACGACTAGCGCGGCCTTGGGAACATCGCCGAGTTCACGACGCATGCGCAGCAGCGATTGCTCGAGCTGGGTCATGGCAGATCGAAACTCGCCGGCCATGTACGGCCAGGGCCCGCCGCCGTGGCTGACGAAATAGGTGGGTAGCTTGAAGTCGCTCATGGGCTTATTTCTGACTGAGTGCTGCGTTGATGAGCACTTTGAGACTCTCCCATATATTGATCAACGCACATTGAATTGATGAATACTTTCCTATAAGTTAACGATTATGGACACGATGGTGAGCCTGCGCGTGTTTTGCATGGTGGCTGAGCTAAAGAGTTTCGCCGCCGCCGCCAAGCGGCTGAACCTCTCACCCGCGATGGTGAGTAAGCACGTGATGCATCTGGAGAGCCATGTCGGGAGCCGGTTGCTCAATCGAACGAGCCGGCACGTCAGCCTCACCGAAGCGGGAGCGCTCTATTTCGCCC
>JAKAYU010000258.1 GCA_021809525.1 Pseudomonadota bacterium
GTGGCTTCTTGGTATCGACGCTGAATTGTTCCCAGACTGCACCGAGTTTGTCGGCTTGGTCTTTGAAGTCCCCGAATGCGGCAGCGAATTTCTGGAACTTCTCATCGTGAACGTCAATGTCGAGGATTGACTTAGGCACGATTCACCGCCTCGGCCTGAGTCCGCGGCTTCATCACGCGCAACGCCTCACCGAGCAGGAGTGCTGCGGCGTTCGAGCGGCTCCGGCGCTGGTCGGCGGCGTAGGCGTCGAGGCGCTGCCTCACGCTCTGCGGCAGACTCAGCGTCACTCGATCTGCAGTGTTTTGTGTGTTCATACCAGTGAGTACACCATGCTCAGACATGTGAGTAAATCGGAACGTTTCCAACCTAAAACACCGCCAGCGCCCGCGTCGCCGCGTGCTGCTCCTCGGTCCGGTCCGGTGGCACCGTGTGCAGCAGCTCGAGCAGTGTGCCGGCGCCGTCCTTGTGCGTGCGCAGGAACTTCGCGATCTCGCGGTCGAGCGTCCTGCCGTCGATTTCACTGCAGGACCATGCGGTTGTGTCATTAGTCGTCATATCCACCTCAATGTTGATCGGGGATCTTGCGGCTTCGGCCGGAATCCCCGCAGCGTGCCACCAGGTGGCGACCAGTTCGGATTCCCGCCGATCTTGCGTTGCCGTTCGAGTTCGGCCTGATAGTCTCGCTGCCACTGCTCGAGCGCCTGCTCATACGCAGCCACACGCGCAGCGAGCTGCTCGGCAGCACCGGCCACGTGCTCGCGCGCGGGAAGGCCTGCAGCAGCAACGGAGCCGAGCGGCCCGTGTAGCTCATGGGGCGCCTGCGCGGTGGCCGAGGCAATCTGGCGCTCGACGGCGACATCGTCTGCCAGCGTCATCAGCACAGCCGTGCACAGCGCGCCGACAAACTCGCCGGCCGTTGCATTCTCAGACCCGTATGAGCACACGTGCGCAATAAAGTGATTACGGGTGACGCCGTTGAACGCGGCCGTCTTATCGTGCGCATCAGGTGATAGCTTCACCGCCCCGCCCCCGATGAACCGAGCGGCCAGCGCGGCCCGGTCCTGCACGGTGACCGGCAGCACCTTCATGGCGTCGGTCACGTCGGTTATCGCGAGACGGTGCGCAGTGCCCAACTCGAGCAGCGCTGAGCCGACCGTAGAGCGTTCGGCGAAGATGCCGTAATTCAGCGCCTGCACGGCACCGGCCCATGCGCTCAAGCGCCGGGCGACGTTCTCGAGCCAGATGCCGTTGAGGAGTGCGGTTTCGGGCGAGGTTATCTCCCAATCAAGGACCACCAGCGGCACGTCCGGCGGGCGCGGCCGGGCAACGTAGAGCGCTGTCACCGCAGCGCCTTCTGCAGCAGCGTCTACGGGAGCGCCGAGCACTGCGAACACGGCCATCGGCGGCTTGGTCAGCGACGCGGGCTTGCCGGCGATCAGTAAATGCTCCTCGCGGAATAGCTTCCCTACGGGAGCGCCGAGCATCAACTCGGTCAGCGCGAACGTCAGGGCGTCAACCCGGTCAGGACTGCCATCACGTGCGCGGTCCCAATCGCTGGTAAACGAGCACATCTGATCTTCCAACTCTGGAAGCGTCCCCACGATATGCGCGCGGCGCTGCTCGAAGATGGAGCCAATCGGCTCGGCCCTAAGTACTTTGCCGCGGCTGGACGTGATCTCCTTGACTGGCACCGCCGGGTCAACGCTCAAGAGTGTTGCCTTGGCCATCTCGCCGCCGAAGTTTCGCTCGATCACGATCTTATCGGCCTTCAGAGAGTGATATGCCGCAATGGCTGCGCTCGCCCATTCGCGCGGAGTTCCGCGTCGCGACAGGTCGGCCAAAACGTATCCTTCACCATCTGCACCGATTCCGCAGGCAATGATGCCGGTCATGTCGGCGCCCTCGGCGGATGAGCCGGCGGGGTCAACGCCGATCACGATACGCTGCAAATGAGTCGGCGCCGCATCTACGCGCGTCGCTTCCAGCACGTCACGCGACCACAGTGCTCCAGGAACGTCCTCGAGCAGCTCGGCGAGCAACTCCTGCCGGGCAAGGCGCGTGCCTTCAAACTTCCGAACGAGCTGCGCGAAGAATTGAGGCGCGAGGTTCGTGCGATTGTCGTAGGTGCTCATCCTCCGCACGACGATGCCGTCCGTACCGTCACGCGCCACTAGGTCCCGGATCAGTCGGACCGGCCGCGGGGTCGTGGTGATGATGATGCGCGGCTGAGTGCCGATGCGCATCGTGAGCAGCAAGTTTGACCACGTATCTTCGGCCCGGCGCCACGCGGCGGCTTCATCGCACCACGCAAGATCATGTTCAGGACCGCGGAGCTGATCTGGTGTGTCGGCACTGAAGCACCGAGCGATTGCGCCGGACGGCCAGGTAATGAGCCCTTTGCCGGCCTCATACTCCACCGCGGCACCAGATGCCCGTGCAGCGGCGATGATGCCGGACTCACCCTCGACCATCGTATATCTGGTGTCGTTCGCCGTGGCTCCGATCAACGCGATACGGCGCACGGCGCCATTGGCGGCCTGCTCGTTGACATACGATGCGGCGGCCCAGGTCTTGCCAGCCCCGCGCCCAGCCAGCAGGAGGAGGACCGAGAAGTCCTCGGGCGGAATCTGCGCGGGCCGAGCACGGCTGCGCCAGTCGCCCCGCACGGCCTTGGCGAACCGACCGAATAACCCGGTGGCGGCGGGGTTCGTTTCGTCAGACTTCGACATGTTCACTCTCCAATGCGGGCACAGGGACCGGCAGCGGCGCTGCGGCGGCCTGCCGCTCGAGGCGCTCGAACTCCGCTACGACGGCATCGCGGGCGGGAGGGTACTGGTTCAGCACGCGGATCAATGCAGCCTGAAAGGCAGCGAACTCCCGCGAGTCTAGGAGCGCCGTCACGTTCGTCTGGGAATTGTTGATCTGCACCAAGGGGCCCGAGGCCAGCTCGCCGGTGATGCGGGCGACCGTCCGCAGGTTGTCGTGCAGCTTGCCCGCGAGCAGCGCGCCAGAGTTCCGGTCGCCGGCCTCGAGGGCTGCGTTGTACTGCTGATAGAGTCCGGCGCGGATCGCCTTGAGGTGGTCGAGTACGGAGCCAGTCTCCTCGCAGACTCTCGCGGCCAGCTCTGCACGCTGAACCGGCCCGAGGATCAGGTTCGCCTTGCGCTCGGCGGTGACGTGACCGTGCCAGTGCCGATGGATTGCGTGCTTGCTCAGGCCGTACTTTGCAGCCACGGCAGTCTGGCCTGCGCCGCCGGCCAGGAGCAGCTCGATGCGGGTGCGCTCGAGGTGAGCGCAGACCGTACATCCACCAGAATGGCCCGGTTGAGCCGACATTCATCCTCCAGGTTGCGCCGCAATTTTTGTTGCGGCTATCGCGGCTATCATACGGACTGCGTTGAATCGGATGAATTGGAACAATTCCGACGTAACTCAACATCGAGGCGCTCGATGTCAGCCTGCAGCCGGATATGGCTTACGTGCCATAGGACGGTACTCAGCGCGAGGTAAATCCCTCGGGCGCGCAATGCGATCTGCAACTGCTTGCCGGTCAGCGGCTTGGTCAACGGGTGCTCGGTCGCGTGGGCGAGCATCTGCTGTCGGATCAGCTCGCGCGTTCGAGCGCCTCGAGCGGCTGCAGGGCGGTTGCGGGGTCCTTCAGAATGGGATGGAGTCATCGCTCTGCTCCTCGTGCGCCGGCGCTGCAGCCGGTTCTGTGGATTGTTCGGGCTGGCGTTCGTCGTGCTCACCGGCGATGGCCTCTCGGCGCCGCTTCACGTGGTACGGACTCAGGACTGCGTGCGCGAGCAAGTCGAGGCTCGGCCGAGGTTCGCCGCCGTCTTTCGGCTGGTACAGCTTGATGGTTGCCTCGCCACTCAAGGCCACAGGATCGCCATCGCCGAGCGCCAGGAGGGTCTGACAGGCGCTTGTGCTGAAGCAGATCACGCTCGCGAACAGCGAGCCACCGTCCTTCGTCGGGACGCGCACCGTGGCGGTCACGAATGGCGAGCCGGTCTTGCTGGTGCGCTGCTGCGCGGCTCTGTGCAACCGGCCTTGAACTAGTACGTCAATCATTGGGAAATCTCCTGAGTCATGGATTCGATGATGCGGACAGCGCGTGCGGCGACATCGAGGGCAGCCGCAGGCCATCCGCGCTCGAGGTCATAGGCAGCGCGCTCGAGCAGGTCGAGGGCGTCGCTCGAGGGCTGCGGTGAGGGTGAGGCGCCGAGGATCTCAGCAGCGGCGGCGAGCGCGGCCAGGCCATCGTCCGGCCTGCCTCGGTCGAGCAGCAGGGCAGCGCGG
>JAKAYU010000259.1 GCA_021809525.1 Pseudomonadota bacterium
CCGATCTCGGCGTGTCTCACGCGGGACGGACTCTCGCGGTCGCGGACCTATGCGCTGCGCGGCATCGTCGAGCGCATCGGCAGCGGCGATGCCTTCGCCGCCGGTGTTCTGCACGGCCTGCTCGGCGGCGCGGACCCGGCGCGCGCGGTTGAACTCGGCGCCGCCTGCGCGTGCCTGAAACACACCGTCGCGACGGACTTCAGCGTCGCCACCGGCGAGGAGCTCGAAGCGCTCCTGCGCGGGCAGACTGCGCTTGTGCGCTGAGCTCCCCGGGGACGCCTCAGCGCACGCGGCGGGTCGCTGGCCGCGTCAGAGCCTGATTGGGTACGAATGTTCCGCCGTGCGCGAGCTGCGCGAGCAACTCCTCCGAGCGCCCTGACCAAGGCGCCTGCTCCTCGGGCGTGATGTTCATGTGGTCGGAGTCCACGAGCGGCACGGCCTCCTTGGGCGCGGGGATTTGATTGAGCACGGTCCAGATGCCCGCCGGCGGTGCGGTGGTGTCGATGAAGCCCATTGCGATCAGCGTCGGCGCCGTGATGTGGGCGGCGAAGTTGACCGGGTCGAAGTACGCGGCCGTGCGCAGCACCGCCCGGTCGGTCGTGCTGTAGAACGGGTAGCCCGGCCGACGGCCGTGCGCCAGCCCGTTCATGTCCGCGCCCGAGGGCTCATCGACGATCACGGCGCTCACCTTGCCGGGGTTGAGCCCGGCTGTGGCCAGGCTCTGCTGTCCCCCCATGCTGAGCCCGGTCAGTACCACGGTCTTGCCGTTCCAGTACGGGCTGTGGCGGATGTATTGCAGCGCGCGGGTGTCGCGCAGGTACATCGCGAGGAAATATGAGGTGTCCGGACTGCGATCGCCGATCTGCGGGTAGTTCTGCGGCACACCGGCTGCGCTGCCCGGCGCGATGTCGTGCGAGTCGACATCGAGCGTGAGCCAGCCTTCCGCGGCGCGATTGGTGGCCCACGCGGTGTGCAGCGCATAGACGCCCGCATATTGATAGATGACGAGCGCCGGAAATCTGCCGCCGCCTGCCGGCACGGCGAGGTAGCCGCGCACGTCCGAGCCGAGGCTCGTGATGCGCACGCGGAACAGTCTCACGCCGGCCTGGCCAGTAGGGATCGCGGTGAGCTTGGCCCGCATCGGCACCTTGGCGAGTGCGGCAAGCTTGCCCGCCCAGAACGCCGCGAAGTTGCGCGGCGCCGGCACGGACGGGCGCAGCAGAGTCGGGGCGACCGCAGCGCCCAGCGTCCTGACACGGTGCTCGGCGAACGCCCCGAACGGAAACTGCGGAGCGAGCGGCTGGTAGTGCGGATAGCGGGCAAGCAGGCCGCGCAGCGCCGGGTCCGTCTTGATGAGCAGCGCCTTAAGACCCTGATTGAGCGTCCGGTAGTCTTTGAGCGGCAAAGCGTCGGGGGAAGGCTCGTAGTCGACGACGACGTACAGCATTGCCGGCGCATCGAACTTCGTGCCGAAGGTGGCCTTGCCCCTCCTCAGGGAGAAGCTGCCGGTCTTCACCACATCGAGATCGTTGCGCTTGATGGTGTAGCTGAAGCGGCCGCGCGGGTCCGGCTTGCCGGGGGGCACCGTCACCGTCCAGCCGACCCGCTCGCCGAGGCGGTAGATGCCGTCGGCATGAAACGGCGTGAAGGTCACCTGCGGGATCGAGGCGAGCGCCGCAAGCGGCAGCAGACACCCGGCGAGCGCCGGGCCGAGGGCACGGACGGCGCGGCCGGCCGAAGTGGCGGGGGCGGGACTCATCGCTCGTGTACCTTGTGCTGTGGATGGTGGTAGTGGATGAAGTGGTCCACCCAGGCGATGAAGTATTTCATGTTGGGTGCATCGGTGTGACCGCCATCGTCCTGCCGCCAGGCCAGCCGGCCCGACAGCAGACCGTGGTCGATCGGCGGCAGGCGCGCGGTGAGGGGGTTGCCGCGCACGCCGAGACCGCGGACCCCGAGCAGCCGGTACACGGCGCTCGCGGCGACGGTGGCCATGAAGCTGCCGCGCTGATCCAGCCAGCGCGCATCGCCCATGGCGGGGATGCCGTAGCTCACGAACAGCAGCCGCGGCGCGCACAACGCGATCAGCTCGTTGGAGTCGACCGGCAGATCGCCGGGGTTGCGCGTGCCGAAGGCGGCCTGCTCGGCGTCATAGCGCAGGAAGTTGCCGGCCATCCACTGATACTCGCCGGCGCCGGCCAGATTGCCGACGGTCTCCCCGAAATTACGCCGCAGCGGGGTGGTGCCGCCTTTGCCCGAGGAGCCGATCAGGCCCATGGCGAAACGCGGATCGAATGCCATGGCGAGCAGCGCCGCCTTGCCGAAACGTGACACGCCCTCGATGCCGACGTGCGCGCCGTCGATCGCCGGATCGGCGCGCAGATAGTCGAGCGTGCGGCTCGCCGCCCACGCCCAGGCGCGCAGCGCGCCCCATTGGCCGGGCGTGCGCGGCTGGCCTTTGTTGGTCAGACCGATGATGCCGCGGGTCAATCCCGCCCCGCTGTCGGCCTGCACCGCGGTGGGATCGAGCGCAGCGAAGCCCCAGCCGGCGGCGATCAGCTGCACCACCGCGGGTGGACCGCCGTCGAAGTTGCGCCGCAGCGGCGAGAACCTGGAGCGTCTGATCAGCTTGGCGTGCGGATGGCGCTGCAGCACCGCCCGCGCGGACGGATCCTGGTGCGCGAGCGCCGTGCGCAGCGCCGAGTTCAGTTCGGCAAGCTGCCGCCGGTCGGGGCCGGTGCGTGGCACGGGCGGCGCGCCGTAGGTGAACATGATCAACACCGGGACGCGGCGGCCGGCGGCGGCCGGCGTGACCAGCGTCACCGGTATCGCGACGTGAATCAGCGGGTAGGCGCTGTTGTCCACCACGCCGAGGAGGCGACGGTAAGCGACTGGATAGCCGCCGAGCCTCGTGCGGCCGCGGGCCACGACCTTCCAGGTCACGCCGGGCACCCGGTGTGGGATCCGGCCGTAGACATCGCGCTCGAATGCCGCAACGATCTGTGGGCGGCGCGTGCGCCACCACATGCGGGCGGTGGTGACCTTGCGACCGTCGGGCAGTCGCAGCGCAGCGGGGAGCGCAGCGTAGGGGTCGGCCAGCGCTTCGTCGTAGTTGGCATGGCGGGGCGAGTTCTCGTTGCCGCTCGCGCCCGGCCAGAGCGCCTGGATGCCCAGCTGCTCCATCATGTTGCGATGGTCCTGCCGCGCGGTGAAGGTCACCGGGGCAGGCCACGGATGCGCGCTCGCCGCGCGTGTGCACAGCGGCGCGCAGGCGAGCGCGGTGAGCAGCGTGCCTGCGCCGGCGCGCCGCTGACCCGCGCGCGAGCTCATCGCCGCGCACCGGCCGAGGTCGCGGGCAGTTTGAACAGCGACAGCGGGATGGCGTTCGCCATGGCCCGGTAGCCGGCCGGGTTCGGATGCAGGTTGTCGCCGGAATCGTAGGCGGGGGCGAGCCGCTGGGGATGGCGCGGATCACGCACCACCTTGGCGAAATCCACCACCGCATCGAAGTGGCCCGGGGCGCGGATCCACGCGTTGATCTGCCTGCGGTCCCGCAGGGTGCTCGCCGAGGGATGGTAGTAATCCGAGCCTTCGAACGGCGTGATCGTTGCGCCGATCACTTTGATGCCATGAGCGTGCGCGCGCAGGATGATCTGCCGGTAGGCGCCGATGATGTTGCGCACCAGCGCAGCATTGCGGGTCGCCGAGATCGGCCCGTGCAGGGTAGCGACCCCCAGGTCATTGACGCCCTCGAGCACGATCAGGTAACGCACTCCGGTCTGCCCGAGCACGTCGCGGTCGAAGCGGGCGAGCGCATCGGGCCCGAGCCCATAGCGCAGCAGCCGGTTGCCGCCGGTGCCGACGTTGAGCACGCTGATCTGGCGCGTGGCGGGGGAGGCCTGCAGGCGGCGGGCGAGATCGTCGGGCCAGCGGGTATCGCTGTTGTTCGCAGTGGCATGCCCGTCGGTGATCGAATCGCCGAGCGTGACGATGGCCGCGGCCGCGCCGCGCACCTGCACGTCGACGCCGGAGAGGAAGAACCAGTGATTGAAGCGCATTGCGCCGGGCAGGCTCACGGCGGCGACCTGATCGCCGTGCACCAGGAAGGAGGTCTCGCGCGAGCCGGGATGACTGGTTTGACGCTCCGGCGGCTTGCGCAGATAGATCGTCACGGCCAGATCGGACAGCGGCTTGGCGTCGAAGGCCACCGGGTCGGAATAATAGGCCGCCCCGGGCGGGATGGTCACGCCTGCGCGCCCGCCGAAGGTGAGCGGCGTGTCGGTAGCCGGGTC
>JAKAYU010000260.1 GCA_021809525.1 Pseudomonadota bacterium
CTGAACGGCCGCCGCTGAACATAAGACCTCTATCAGGCTTCCGGGGTTCCTGCAACGTTTCCGCCCGTGGAGACCGCGGGGATCATCCGCGCACGGGCTTTTGGGCTTTTGCCGCGCTTTCCGGCTTTTTACCGGCGAGTTTGGCGTTGATCACCGCAATTTCCCGCTTCAGGACAATCTGCACGTCGGGCGGCGGATTCATCGCCAGCAGCTTACTGAAGCGGGCCTTGGCGAGCGGCAGGTCGCCGCGGCGCATCGCCTCGGCCGCGCCGAAGAACAATGCCTTGGGCGAGTCCGGATCAATGGCAAGCGCCCGCTCGATCAGCGCACCGGCCTGCCCGTCGAGCGAGGAGTCGTGGATCAGGATCATGGCCTCGGCCTCGCCGATCAGCGCCGGGGCGCTGCGCCCGCCGACGAGGTGATCGGCGTGGCGGAAGGCGCGCACCGCGAGCGGGTACTCCTGCAGGATCACGTAGGACTTGCCGAGTTTCAGCCAGTCATTGAGGTCCTTCGGATGAGCATCAAGGTGGCCAATGATCTGCTCGACGGGGGACTCGGGGGAGGCAACGCCCGGATTGCGCCGCCACGACCAGTTGCTGAACTTCACGTACAACCCCGCCGAGCCGCCCACCAGCACCACGCACGCGAGCAGTGCGGCCCAGTGCGCCGGCGGCATCTGCGTGCGTAGCGGGCGGATGAGCGGAATCACGATCAGGCCGGCGGCGATGGCAGTCAGCATCGTCGCGAAAAGGATGAATACGATCATCAGCTGTGCTTTCCCGGCCCGACAAGGCCGTCATCAAGGGACTGGTCCTCGTCGGTGTCCTCAGGGCCCACCAACGCCGCACGCCGGCGGATCACCCACGCGGCGCTCACCGCGCCGATGGCGAGCAGCACCCCCGGGGCGAGCCACAGCCACGCGGTCTTCGCCACGAACGGCGGCTTGAACAGGATGAAGTAACCGTAGCGCGCGACGAAAAAGTTGCGGATCTGCTGATCGGTCTTGCCGGCGAGCAGCATCTGGCGGATCTGCCGGCGCATGTCGGCCGCGAGGCTGACCGGAGAGTTGGCGAGCGACTCGTCCTGGCACTGCATGCAGCGGAAGCCGTGTATCAGCCTCTCGTAACGTGCCTGCAGCGCAGGGGTCGGCATGCGCGTCGGGGCAATGGCGTGGGCAAAGGGCGCGGCGAGCAGCGCAAGGGCCGCCAGCAGCGCGGTGCGCGTTCTCGAGAGGCGCCTCATGATCCGCGCTCCGTCTGGCCCGCCGGCAGCCGCGGCAGAATGTCGTGCCTCCAGGCATGCGGGGTGATCGGCCCGATGTACTTGTACACGATGATGCCCTGGGGATTGACGAGGAAGGTCTCCGGCGCCCCATACACGCCCCAGTGGATCGCCTCGAGACCGCCCGGATCGAAGGCGATCTGCTGGTAAGGATTGCCCTTCTGGCGCAAGTAGCTGATCGCTTGCGAGCGGCTGTCCTTCCAGTCGAGTCCGATCAGGGGCACGAGTCCCGTGTGCGCGATGGCGAGCAGCTCCGGCTCCTCGATGTGGCAGGAGACGCACCAGGTGCCCCAGACGTTGAACAGGTACCAATGGCCGCGCAGCGCGGCGGAGGTGACCTGTTTGTCAGGATTGGTCAGGCTCGGCAGTGCGAAGTGCGGCGCCGGCTTGCCGATGAGCGGCGATGGGACCAGATCCTTGCGCGGAGCCTGATGGATGCCAAGGGCGAGCAGCACCACCACCACCACGAGCACGCCCAGGGGGATGAAGTAGCGGATCATCGCGCCTCGCCTCCGGCGAGCGCAGCGGAGGGGTCCTCGGCGGCGGACTGCGCGATGCGGTAACGCCGGTCGGTGATGGCGATGATGCCGCCGGCGGCCATGATCAGCGCGGCGATCCAGATGTACATCACCAGCGGGCGCACCTGCAGGCGGAAGCTCCAGCGGCCGTCACCGAGATCCTGGCCCAGGGCCACCAGGATGTTGCTGCCCCGATTGATGAAGATCGCCGAGTGCGTAATGATCATGTGCTGCACCCAGTAGGTGCGCTTCTGCGGATACATCACCGCCACCGGCTTGCCATCGCGCGTCACGATGACGCGGGCCTCGACGCCGCCGTAATCCGGACCGTGCACCGGCTGCGTGCCCTGGAACTGGAACGAGTAGCCCCCGTCAGGGGCGCTCATCCCCGTCCGCATCGCCACGTCCTGCTCGGCCGTGAAGCCCTGCACGGAGGTGAGTGCAAACACGAAGATGCCAAGGCCGATGTGTGCGATGGTCATGCCGAGCACCGCGCGCGGAATGGCAATCCGCCGCCTCAGCCGGTCGATCGGGTCGATCAGTGAGGAGATGATGATCCACACCCCGAGGGTCATGCCGACCGCCGAGAGCACCCCCGCGCCAGTGTACAGCCCGAACGCCGCCGCGCAGCCGATCAGCACCGAAGCGGCCAGCACGATCAGCAGCGTGCGGCCGCGATCGCCGAAGCCGCCGCGCTTCCAGCGCGCGTGCACCCCGAGCGGCACGAGCGCGAGCAGCGGCAGCATGGAGATGAGGAAGGTCGGATCGAAGTACGGTGGGCCGACCGAGAGCTTCCCGAGCCCGAGCGCGTTGGAGATGATCGGGGCCATCTCCCCGGCGAACACCGTGCCGCAGGCCGTCACCAGCAGAATGTTGTTGAACAGCAGAAACGACTCGCGCGCGCTCAGCTCGAATCCGGCCTCCGACTGCATCTTCGGCGCGCGCCAGGCATACAGCGCGAGCGCCGCGCCGATCATGATGCCGAGGAATGTCAGGAGGAACTCCCCGCGGCCGGGACTGGAGACGAACGAGTGCACCGAGATCAGCACCCCGGAGCGCACGAGGAAGGTGCCGATCAGGCTCAGCGAGAATCCGAGCACCGCCAGCAGCAGCGTCCAGCTCTTGAACACGCCGCGCTTCTCGGTCACCGCCAGGGAGTGGATGAGCGCGGTGCCCATCAGCCAGGGCATGAACGAGGCGTTCTCGACCGGATCCCAGAACCAGAACCCGCCCCAGCCGAGCGTGTAGTAGGCCCACCAGCTGCCGAGCGCGATGCCGCAGGTGAGAAACGCCCAGGCCGAGGTGGCCCACGGGCGCGTCCAGCGCGCCCATTCCCGATCGAGCCGGCCTTCGAGCAGCGCCGCTCCGGCGAACGCGAAGGCCACCGAGAGACCGACGTACCCGGTGTAGAGCAGCGGCGGGTGCGCGGCGAGGCCCGGGTCCTGCAGCAGCGGGTTCAGGCCCATCCCGTCCGCCCACGGCGGATCGAGCCGCAGGAAGGGGTTTGAGGTGACCACCGTGTAGAGCAGAAAGCCGAAGCTCACTGCGCCGAGCACCCCGAGCACGCGGGCGGCGAAGTTGCGCGGCAGGCGCAGCGTGCCGAAGGCGGTCGCCACGGTCCAGCAGGCGAGCAGGAAGATCCACAGCAGCAGCGATCCGGCGTGCGCGCCCCAGACGCCCGCGACGCGGTAAAACAGCGGCAGCGCGGAGTTCGAATTCTCCGCCACGTAGCGCACGGTGAAGTCATTGTCGATGAACGAGGTCACCAGGCAGCCCATGGCGGTGGCGACCATCACGAACTGTCCGGCCACCGCCGGGACGACCGCGGCGGTCCAGCGGTCGCGTCCGAGCGCCGGGCCGGCGATCCCGAACAGCGCCTGCAGCAGCGCGAGCAGCAGCGCCAAGATGAGCGCGAATTGACCGAGTTCCGGAATCATTTCGCGTACTCCGTCGCAGCCACCACGCTGCCGTGCAGGGGCGCGGTGTGCGCCTCCTGCACGAGTGCCGGGTCACGCGGATCGCCGTGACGGATGCCCCAGGCCTGGTGGATGCCGGGCGGACGGTAGTACTGATCGTGCTTGGCGAGCACCTGGTCGGCGAGGAACACCCCGTCGGGCAGGAGCTTGCCGTGCACGATCACCCCGGAGTTCTCCCGGAACAGATCCGGCAGCACGCCGGTGTACTCGACCGGAATCTCGTGCTTGAGGTCCGTCACCATGAAGTGCACCTCCATGCTGCCGGGCTTGCGGTAGACGCTGCCCTTGGCCACGAGTCCCCCGAGGCGGAAGGACTCCCCGAGGGGCGCCTTGCCCTCGGCTACCTGGGTCGGCACGAAATAGAAGGTCACGTTCTGGCGGAACGCCGACAAGGCGAGTCCGCCGGCGAGCGAGACGCCCGCGAGTATCCCAATGACCAGCAGCAGCCGTCGGCGTCGAGTCGGTGTCATTGCTCCTCCTGCATCTGCAGTCTGCGCACCGCCAGATCGG
>JAKAYU010000042.1 GCA_021809525.1 Pseudomonadota bacterium
CCGATCTATTCCCCGACTTCGTCGCCTTCTACCTGGAGAAGCCCGCGCCCGAGTCGACGCTGCTCACCGTTTACGCGCTGCTCGATTCCCCGAGCGTCTCGGGCGCATACCGCTTCATCATCGACGTAGCGAGCACGCTCGTGATGGATGTGGACTTCACGCTCTACCCGCGCCGGCAGATCACGCGCCTCGGGATCGCCCCGGGCACCAGCATGTACCTCGTCGGGGAGAACGATCACCGGATGGCCGATGACTGGCGGCCGCAGATCCACGACTCGGACGGCCTGCAGATGCACACCGGCGTCGGGGAGTGGATCTGGCGCCCGCTCACCAACCCGAGCGTGCTGCGGGTCAACTCCTATCTCGACGACAATCCGCGCGGCTTCGGACTGATGCAGCGCGACCACAAGTTCTCCGACTACCAGGATGACGGCGCCTGGTACAACCGGCGACCGAGCTGCTGGGTGGCACCGAAGGGCGCCTGGGGCAAGGGCGCGGTCATGCTGGTGGAGATCCCCACCATCGATGAGACGATGGACAACATCGTGGCGTTCTGGAACCCGGCCGAGGAGATCGTGCCCGGGCGCGAGTACGTCTACGGCTACCGGCTCTACTGGTGCAGCAAGAATCCGTTCAACTCCCATCTGGCGCACGTCGAGGCCACACGCGACGGTATCGGCGGAATCGTCGGCCAGAAGCGCACCGAGTTCTCCTGGCGCTTCGTGGTCGATTTCATCGGCGGGGATCTGCCGATGCTCGCCCCCGGCGACGAGGTGCGCGCCGTGGTGAGCACCTCGCACGGCAACGTGCAGCTGGTCTCGGCACGGCCGCTGCTGCCGATCAAGGGCTGGCGCGCCATGTTCGACCTGGTGCCCGAGGAGGCCGGCGAGCCGATCAATCTCAGGCTGTTTCTGTCGCTCGGCGGCCAGGCGCTCAGCGAGACGTGGATGTATCAGTACACGCCGCCGCCGCTTCAGGTGCAGCGCCAGTACATCGAGGCCTGAGCGCGCCGGCCCCTCAGCGCAGCGCCCAATACAGCGCAGAGCCGCTCAGCGCCAACGCAGCGGCGTAGAGCGCGACGGTCAGGTAGCAGCCGCGGATCAGGCCGCGGATGGTCTGTTTGATCGCCTGGCGGTCGTTGCAGTTGGGAAACGGCTCGGAGGGCTCCGGCGTGCCGAGGAACCGGCACAGCGGACCCCAGCCGTCGGTGACCCGAAAGACGAGCAGCCGCTCGGGGGGAACTGCGGCCTTCACCTCCTCGATGTACTCCTCGTAGCGCCGCACCGCCCTCGCCCGCTCGCGCATCACGCCGTTCAGCGCGCGGCCCCATACCAGCTTGCGCGACATGTCGCCGAACTTGTGCGCAAAGGGTGTCAGCCATTCGAGGACCTTGAACTGCCAGAGCGTCTCGGTGAAATAGATCGTCTCGAGCGTGCTGTTGTACCAGGCCTCAGCGCCGCGCGGATGCACCGTCAGCAGCACCTTGGCATCCGGGTACTGCGCAAGCAGTTCCCGCCACACGCAGCAGCCCGGATTGTCGACCGTGGCGGCGTACTTGCCGAACACCCTGTCCCACTCGTGGCGCGTGCCGGGCGGGGAGTTGGCCACCTTGCACCAGAAGTCCAGATGTCCCTTATTGGCTTTGTTGTGGATCACCTCCCGCATGTGATAGCACGGCAGCCCGAGCCGGTTGAGCGCAACGTACGTCGAGCAGGTGCCGGTGCGGCCGAATCCGGCGCCGATGACCTTCAGCCCCATGGGATGCCCCTGCGAGCGCAAGAGCGTGCGAGCCTCTGAGCAGATCGCGGTCGATCTTGCGTCGTCCGCGCGTCAACTGCAACTGCGCAGCGCGTGTTCGCCGCCCGCGCAGTCGCGTAAGATGCGCCCCTTGCACGGGCGGAGCCGAAGCACGCATGGCGAGTGACGAGAATCTCCCCGCGACGGATATCTGGTCGCAATGGCTGCTGCACCGGCGCCACGGCGGCGATGCGCACTACGAGCAGGCCATGCGCGCCATGGTCGAGCGCTATGTCGAGAAAGTGCTCGAGGCGGCCCGCCTCAAGGCCGGAGAGACCATCGCCGACGTCGGAGCCGGCGAGGGGCTGCTCGCGCTGCGGGCGATCGAGCGAGTCGGCGGCGCGCTGCACGCGTGGCTCACCGATGTCTCCGAGCCGATGCTGCGGCACGCCGAGGCGCAGGCGCGCGCGCGCGGCGTCGCCGACCGCTGCACATTCGTGCACGCCGCCGCCGATCGTCTCGAAGCGATCGCGGACGAATCGCTCGACGTGGTGATGACCCGCTCGGTGCTCGCGTACGTGTTCGACAAGACCCGCGCCCTGTGCGAGTTTCACCGCGTGCTGCGCCCGGGCGGACGCATCTCCCTCGCCGAGCCGGTGTTTCAGGACGAGGCCGTCGCGGCGCAGGCGATCCGCACGGTGATCGAGTCGAAGCCGCCTGCTGACATCAACCCGTTGATGCCCCTGCTGCACCGCTGGAAGGCAGCGCAGTATCCGGACACCGAGGAGAAGATCCGCGCCAGCGCGATCGCCAACTACTCCGAGCGCGATCTGCTGCGCTTTGCGCAGAACGCGGGCTTCACGGACGTGCATCTGGAGTTGCATATCGACACCTACCCCTCGATCGTGCGCTCGTGGGAAGTGTTCGTGAACAGCTCCCCGCACCCGCTCGCCCCGCCGCTCAGTCGCATCATGGCCGAGCAGTTCAGCGCCGAGGAGCGTGCGTTGTTCGAGCGCTGCATGCGCCCGGTCATCGAGGACCCGCGCGCAGTGAGCACCGATCGGATGGTTTATCTCACCGCACGCAAGCCGCTCGCCTGAGCCGCGCACCGGCGCGCATGTTGCATCGCTGTCACGGCGCCGAGCGTGTGCTCGGCGGCGCGAAAAAAGGGTGGCGGGATCGGGCCAACTCAAACATAATGATACACCCTGAACGTCATCTGACGGTCTCGGGGTCCGCCGCGAAGGATCCGGCGGGGCCCGCGTGCCGCCGCCAATCCCGGTGCAGCAGATGCCATTGGCCCGCGACAACCCACCCGCAGACTCACCTAGCGCCCTCAGCGAGTGGTACGCACAAGTGCGCGGCCGCTCCCTCACGCTGTGCGCTCCGCTCGCCCCGGAGGACACGGTCGTGCAGTCCATGCCCGATGCGAGTCCTACCAAGTGGCATCTCGCGCACACCACCTGGTTCTTCGAGCGCTTCGTGCTCGGACGCGACGGGCAGGCAGCCGAGCCCCTGCACCCCGATTGGCACTTCCTGTTCAACTCGTACTATCAGAGCGCAGGCCCCATGCACGTACGCGGGGCGCGCGGACTGCTCTCGCGCCCGACGCTCGAGCAGATCCGTGAGTATCGGGCGCGGATCGACGCGGCGGTGCTGGCGCAGCTCGGCACGCGGCTCGATGAGCGGCTCGCCGCCGTGCTCACCCTCGGCCTGCACCATGAGCAGCAGCACCAGGAGCTGATGCTCACCGACATCAAGCACCTCTTCGCGTGCAACCCGCTGCAGCCGGCCTATGTCCTGACAGCACAGCCGCGCGCCGGACGCGCCACGCCGCTGCGCTTCCTGCCCGGGCGCACGGGAATCGTCGCGACGGGCTTCGAGGGCACGGGCTTCGCCTACGACAACGAGCTGCCGCGGCACAGCGAGCTGCTGCATCCGCACGCCATCGCGCAGCGGCTGGTGACCAATGCCGAGTACGCCGAGTTCATCCGCGCCGGCGGCTACCGCGAGCCGCTGCTGTGGATGTCCGAGGGCTGGGCGACGGTCGAGCGCGAAGGCTGGTCGCGCCCGCTGTACTGGGCGGAGGATCTGACGCACGCATTCACGCTCGGCGGCCCGCGCCCGCTCGACCCGCATGCGCCGGTTTGTCACGTGAGCTTCTTCGAGGCCGATGCGTTTGCCCGCTGGGCGGGCGCGCGGCTGCCGCTCGAGGCCGAGTGGGAGACGCTCGCCGCGCCGCTCGATCCGGCGCGCGGCCACTTCGCCGACGACGGTGTGTTTGATCCGCTTCCCGAGGAGGAGGCACCTGGCGACGGTCCACGCCAGATGTTCGGCGATGTGTGGGAGTGGACCGCGAGCCCCTATGTCGGCTATCCGGGCTTCAAGCCGCTGCCCGGGGCGCTCGGGGAGTACAACGGCAAGTTCATGTGCGGCCAGTGGGTGCTGCGCGGAGGCTCGTGCGCCACGCCCCGCGGCCACGTACGCGCCAGCTACCGCAATTTCTTCTATCCGCGCGATCGCTGGCAGTTCAGCGGTATCCGCCTGGCGCGGGACCTGCCGTGAGCAGCCTGCCGAGCGAGATCTTCCGGCACGATCTGCATGCGAGCGCGGCGGACCTGCGTGACGATGTGCTCGCGGGGCTTGCACGCCGGCCGAAGCGGCTGCCCTCGAAATACTTCTACGATGCGCGCGGCTCGCAGCTGTTCGAGCGGATCTGCGAGTTGCCCGAGTATTACCTGACGCGCGCCGAGCTGGCGCTGATGCGCACTCACGCTGCGGCCATCGCCGCCGCCCTCGGACCGCGTACGCTGCTCATCGAATACGGCAGCGGCAGCGGAATGAAGACTCGACTGCTGCTCGAGCAGCTGGCGCACGTCGCGGCCTACGTGCCGGTGGAGATCTCACGCTGCGCCCTCGCAGAGAGCGTCGCGCAGCTGAGCGGACAATTTCCGCTCATCGAGATGCTGCCGGTGTGCGCGGACTTCACCCAGCCGCTCGCGCTGCCTGAGCCGGCGCGCGCCCCGCGCTGCACGGTGGTGTATTTCCCCGGCTCCACCATCGGCAACTTCGAGCCCGAAGCGGCGGTGCAGCTGCTCGGCCAGATCCGCCAGAGGATCGGTCCGGGTGGCGCTGCGCTGATCGGCGTCGACCTGGTCAAATCGAGCGCGCGCATCGAGGCCGCCTACAACGATACGGCGGGCGTCACGGCCGAGTTCACACTGAACCTGCTGCAGCGGCTGAACCGCGAACTGCACGCCGATTTCAACCTCGACGCGTTCCGCCACCGCGCGCGCTACCACCCGCAGCGCGAGCGGATCGAGACGCACATCGTCAGCCGCACCGAGCAGGATGTGACCGTCGACGCTCGGCGCTTTCACTTCGCCGCCGGCGAGGCCATGCTGGTGGAGATCAGCTGCAAGTACTCGCCGCAATCCTTTGCGCGCATCGCCGCGCGCGCCGGACTGCGCGTCACGCAGGTGTGGAGCGATCCCGAGGCGCTCTTCAGCGTGCTGTGCCTGCGGCCGGCCGGCCGGAGCGCCTAGCCGCGCTCCGCGCGGCCCTCGCCGTCCCAGGTCAAACAGCGGCACTTCGGCATCGGTGTCCGCCTCGAGCACGGCGGTGCTCTCCTCCTCCAGGGCCGCGCCGTCGCCGGCACGCATCTCGATGCCGTTCAGGGCCGCGATGCCGCGAACGACCTGCACCCACACGCCGCGCCCCGCGCCGATGGCGTACTGCACCTTCTCGCCGGGATGCACATTGCCGATGTACAGACGCGCATCTTGATGCACGGTAAGCGATCCGTCGGCGCCATCGGCAGAGGCCACGAGCCGCAGCCGGCTGCGGCGCTGCGCGAGCGGAAAGGCCTTTTGCTCATAGCCCGGGGTCAACCCCTGCGCGCTCGGGATGATCCAGATCTGCAGGAAATGCACCGGCTCGCTCGAGGAGGGATTGAATTCGCTGTGACGGATACCGGTGCCGGCGCTCATGCGCTGCACTTCGCCCGGCCCGATGCGTGTGCCCTGCCCCAGGCTGTCACGATGCTCGAGCGTACCCTCGAGCACGTAGGAGATGATCTCCATGTTCTGGTGGCCGTGGGTCGGGAAGCCCGCACCGGGCACCACCCGGTCCTCGTTGATGACCCGCAGGCTGCGAAAGCCCATGTGCTGCGGATCACGGTAGTCGGCGAACGAGAACGTGTGGCGGCTCTCGAGCCAGCCGGTGCGGCTCGCGCCGCGCGCCATACTGTCGCGGAAGTCGATCATGGGCACGCCAGAGGGTGCATCTCAGACCCAGTAGTCCCCGACACGCCGTCCGTCCGCTGCCAGCCCGCCGGTCTGTTCGAGCCAGTCCACGCGCTGCACCGGGATTTCCGCCACGATCCGCGGCTCGGCGAGGCGCAGATTGACGGCCATCCTGCGCCGCCCCTGCGGCCCGGCCGCGAGCGCGCGCCAGTACGCCATGCACCCGCAGGCGGGGCAGAAGTGAAAGCCGAGCGAATCGCCGCGCACATAGACGCTGCTCGTACCCGACACCCTGATGCATTCGCTCTCGGGGCCGTACGCCCACAGCGCCGCGTAACGGCGGCACACCGAGCAGTTGCACGCGGTGGCGCTCTCGGGCCGTCCGTTGAAGGCCCAGTGGACGGCGCCGCAATGGCAGGACCCCCGGAGCATGGCGCGAGTATCGCACGGCTCGCGTCCGTTGCGCCCGGCAGCGACGCTATGATAGGCGCACATGAGCGATGACAAACCCCACTCCGAGGCCTGCGAGCGAAACCGCGAGCCGATCCTGGCGGTGCTGCGGCGGCATTTCGCCGACCGCAGGTGCGTGCTCGAGATCGGCAGCGGCACCGGACAGCATGCCGTGCACTTCGCCGCCGCGCTGCCCGAGCTCACCTGGCAGACCTCCGATCGGGAGCAGAACCTGCCGGGCATCCGCCGGTGGATCGCCGCGGCGGGGCTTGCCAATCTGCCGCCGCCGCTTGCGCTCGATGTCAGCGGCCTCTGGCCCGAGGCGCGCTTCGATGCGCTGTTCACCGCGAACACCCTGCACATCATGGCCTGGGAGCACGTGCGCGCCCTGTTCGCGGCGCTGCCCGCGGTGCTCGCGGCCGACGCCGTGCTCGCCGTGTACGGCCCTTTCAACTACGACGGCACGTTCACGAGCCCGAGCAATGCGGCCTTCGACGCCTGGCTCAAGCAGCGCTCGCCCGAAAGCGGCATCCGCGAGTTTGCCGCCGTCGATGCGCTGGCGCGCTCGAGCGGATTTGCGCTTCTGGAGGATTGCCCCATGCCGGCCAACAACCGCACGCTCATCTGGCGGCGCGCGGCGGCGCGCTGAGCCTGACTGCTCAGCCCTCGCGCAGCGCTGCGGCGATGTGCCGCGCGAGACGCTCCGCCGCACCCGGTGCGAAATCCAGAAACAGCGACGGCTCGGTGAGCTCGAGCTCGAGCACCAGGGGCGCACCGGCGGGATCGCGCAGCAGATCGACCCGCGCATAGAGCGGCGCGCGCCTCACGCGTCCCGAGGCCACCAGCGCCTCGAGCACCCGCTCGCCGACGGCGAGCTCGGCCGGCTGCGGCGTGCGCGCGGTGATGTGCTCCGGGGCGAACAGCGCGCGCGTGGGATCGGCGTTCGGCCGCAGCAGCGGCCCCTTGCGGATGGCGTGGCTGAATTGCCCCGCGAAAAAGATGAGAGCCGTCTCACCGTCGCGCTCGACGCCCTCGAGATACGGCTGCAGCAGCACGCTGCGGCCGGACTCGAGCAGCCCGGCGGCATGCCGCTGCGCCTCGGGGAGCTGCGTGCGGCCGAGGCGCCGCGCGCCGCGCGAGCCGGCGCCGACGGCCGGCTTGACGACGAATTCCGCGCACGGCTCGCCGGCGAGAAAGCGCTCGATCGCCGCGCCGGGCGGCTCGCCCGGCTCGATGAAAGCGCTCGGCACGGCGGGCAGCCCCAGGGCGGCAAGGTCGCGCAGGTAATGCTTGTCGGTGTTCCACAGAATCAGCGGGCGCGGATTGTGCAACCGGGTCAGGGGGGCGATCCGCTCGAGCCAGGCGCGAAACTGCGCGAGCCGGTCGGTGTAGTCCCAGGTCGAGCGCAGCAGTGAAAGATCATAGTCCGCCCAGCGCACGAGCGGATCGTCCCAGTCGAGGACCTCGGGCACCAGACCCTCTTGCTCGAGGGCCGCCAGCAGCGAGGGCATGTCCTCGTCGAGTCCGCGCGCGGCGCGCGCGCTGATGAGTGCGACGCGGCGCGCACCGCGTGCGGATCCGCCCGGGAAGCTCATCGGGTCTGCCCGTCCAGGCTCACCAGCGCCCCGTAGAGTTCGGGCCGCCGGTCGCGGAACACGAACCAGCTGTCGCGCAGGCGCGCGGTCTGATCCAGGTCGAACTCGGCGGTGAGCACCGCGTCGCCCTCCTCGGGCGCCTCGGCGATTTTCTCGCCCAGCCCATCGGTGATGAACGAGGAGCCGTAGAAGCGGATGTAAAGCCCCTGCGGGTCCTGCAGCGAGCGCTCGAGTCCGTAGCGGTTCGCCGCGATGAGCGGGGTGAGATTCGCCGCCGCGTGACCCTGCTGGGTCCGCTGCCAGTGCGCGCGGGAGTCGACCGGCGGCGCCGGCGGGGGCTCACTGCCGATGGCGGTGGGATAGAAGAGCAGCTCGGCGCCGCCGAGCACCATGGCGCGGGCCGCCTCGGGAAACCATTGATCCCAGCAGATCCCGACCCCGATGCGCGCAAAGCGGGTGCTCCAGACCCTAAAGCCCGTATCCCCGGGGCTGAAGTAATTCTTCTCCTGATACCCCGGCCCGTTCGGGATGTGCGATTTGCGGTACACCCCGAGCAGGGCGCCGTCGGCATCGAGCACCGCCACGGAATTGAAATACGCCGGCCCGGCGCGCTCGAAGAAGCTGATCGGCAGCACCACCCCGAGCTCGCGCGCCACGGCGCTGAAATGCCGCACCGCGCGGTTCTCGTGCACGGTGCTCGCCAGGCGCAGGTGGCGCGCATCCTGCTCGATGCAGAAGTACGGGGTCTCGAACAGCTCCGGCAGCTGGATGATCTGCGCCCCGCGGGCTGCGGCCTGGCGCACCAGATCCTCGGCCGCGGCGATGTTCGCCGCGACATCCCAGCCGCAGGCCATCTGGATCGCCGCGACGGTGACCGGACGGGCCTGCGCGCGCAGGTGAGCGGGTTGCTCAGCCATGCGCGCCGCGCCCCATCAGCTGGCGCGCCGCCAGCGACTCGTTCACCTGCTCGGTGATGCGCATGGCCGTCTCGAGCGCCATCAGGCCGTCCTCGCCGCTGACCACCGGCGGCTTGCCGGTATGGATCGACTCGAGGAACGCCTCGATCTCCGCCTTGAGCGCATCGCCCTGCTCGAGACTGTGCTCCTCGATGCTCACCGGCAGCGCCCCCGGGGTGGCCGGCTCGCGCTTGCGGATGAGCGTGAGGATCTTCTGCTGCAAATCGAGCGAGAGGTACGCATCGTCCTCGAACAGACGCATCTTGCGCTCGGTCTTCAAGCTGACGCGGCTCGCGGTGGCATTCACCACGCAGCCGTTGGCGAAGCGGATGCGGGCATTGGCAATATCGATGGCATCGGAGAACACCGGGGTGCCCACTGCATCGATGGTCAGCACCGGCGCCCCGACGATGGTCTGCACGAGATCGATGTCGTGGATCATCAGATCGAGCACCACGTTCACGTCGGTGCCGCGCTCCTTGTACGGGGCGAGCCGGTGGCATTCGACGAAGCGCGGCGCGCGCAGATAGGGCTCGGCGGCGAGGATCGCCGAATTGAACCGCTCGAGGTGCCCGACCTGCAGCACGCGCCCGCGCCGCGCGGCCAGCTCGATCAGCTCGAGCGCCTCGCGCGGCGTCTCGGTAATGGGCTTCTCCACCAGCACGTGCGCCCCGGCGCTGAGGAAATCACGCGCGATCGCGAAATGCGCCGGGGTCGGGGTGACGACGCTCACCGCCTGGACCTTGCCGAGCAATTCACGGTAGTCCGCCAGCGCCCGGGTGCCGACCTCGGCGGCGACCTGCTCGCGCGCCTCGGGGCGCTCATCGACCACCGCCTCAAGGCGGCAGCGCGGGGACTGGGCGTATTTTTGGGCGTGGAAGCGCCCCAGATAGCCGACGCCGATGACGGCTGCCTTGATCTGCTCCATGGCCGCCATTATGACCTGCCTCGGTGCGGTGCGCCGGGGATCGCGCGTGGGAGCCTTCGGGCATCCGCCGCCGCCCCGGATCGGCTACACTGGCCGGCATGGTCGACTCGCGCACCGAATCATCGGCGACCCGCTTGGCCGGATCGCTACGTCTGCGGCGTGAGCTGGCGCTGCTCGGTGGCGCGCTCGCGTTCGGCGTGCTCGTCATCCCGCTGCTGATCTGGCTGGCGGGGCACGCCACGCTCGGCCCGTACACGCACGGGGACACCGGTCCGGGGTTCGGACCGCTCACGCTGTACGGGGACTACCTCTCGGGGCTGGGACGTGGCTGGCTCATGTACTGGGCCGTCGCCGTGGGACCTGTGCTGCTGCTGATCGCTGTCAGGCTGTGGCTCGCGCTTATCCGGCACATGCCCCGGGATTGACAGACTTGCCGGCCCCCGCCGGGTCCCCTAGCCTTACTTAAATCTGTATCCGACTCTGTGCCTCAAGGACTGCCGCGAGCTCTCGTAAGATGACCCAATCCCTGCGTTTCCGTCTCGGCTGGCTGACGGCCATTGCCGCCGCGATCGCCCTCAGCGCCTCGGCCGTGCTGCTGCTGCGCGCGCCGGCCAGCGCCTCCATCCTGCCCCCGGGCGCCGTGGCCCCCACGGCCAACCAGCGCGCCATCGCGCGCAAGGTCGCGCGGATCCTGAACAAGTACCAGTACAGCCATCCGGCCATCGACACGCACTTCTCGCACCTGGTCTTCGACCGCTACCTGCATTTCCTCGATCCGGAGCACGATTACTTCCTCGCAAGCGATGTGCAGGGCTTCTCCGCGGCCTACCGCAACGATTTCGCCCAGCTGATCGAGGCCGGCAAGCTCGATCCGGCGTTCCTCATTTTTCAGCGCTTCAAGCAGCTGAGCCAGGCGCATCTGCGGTACGCGCTCAGCCTGCTCGCCAAGGAGCCGAACTGGAACACGGATGCGAGCTACCATTTCGACCGTAAGCATGCCCCCTGGCCGACGAATGAGGCACAGATGGACGCGCTGTGGCGCGAGCGCGTCATGAACGAGGAGCTCTCGCTGCTGCTCGCGCACAAGAGCTGGCCGCAGACCGTGGACATTCTGCGCAAGCGCTACCAGGCCGAGCTGCACCGCATCACGCAGATCGGCGCCGAGGATGTGTTCGAGGACGTCATGAACGCCTATGCGCTCACGTACGACCCGCACACGACGTATTTCTCGCCCATGAGCTCCGAGGAGTACCGCATCGAGATGAGCCTGAACTACCAGGGCATCGGCGCCTCACTGCAGATGGACGGCAACTACGTCACGGTGGTCAACGTGATTCCCGGCGGACCGGCCGCCGTGGCCGGCACGCTGAAGCCGAAGGACCGCATCACCGGCGTCGGTGAAGGCAAGCGCGGGCCGATCACCGATGTGGTCGGCTGGCGCCTGAGCGACGTGGTGCAGCTGATCCGCGGCAAGACCGGCACCACCGTGCGCCTGCAGATCCTGCCGGCCGGAGAGCACACCGGCGGCAAGGAGGAAGTGCTGAGCTTCGTGCGCAACAAGGTGACGCTGAAGGCGCAGGAGGCGCAGAGCAAGCTCGCGACCGTCACCCAGAATGGCCAGACCTACAAGATCGGCATCATCACGGTGCCGAGCTTCTACGAGGACGTGCAGGCCGAGGACGAGGGTGAGACCAATTACCGCAGCACCACACGCGATGTGCTGCGGCTGCTGTTGAAGCTCGAGGCGCAGCACATCAACGGACTGATCCTCGATCTGCGCGATGACGGCGGCGGCTATCTGCCCGAGGCGCTCGCGCTGACGGGGCTGTTCATTCAGCACGGACCGGTGGTGCAGTTGCGCGACCGCAGCGGCCAGATCGAAGTGCTCGATGATCCGGAGAAGGCGCCAGTCTACAACGGGCCGCTCGCGGTGCTCGTCAACCGCTACAGCGCCTCGGCGTCGGAGATCTTCGCGGGGGCCATTCAGGACTATCACCGCGGCGTGATCATCGGCCAGAACACCTTCGGCAAGGGCACGGTGCAGAACCTCATCCCGCTCGACCGCTGGAGCAGCAAGCCGGTCGACGGCCAGCTCACGGTCACCATCGGCAAGTTCTACCGGGTTACCGGCCAAAGCACCCAGCACCGGGGCGTCATTCCGGACATCCCGCTGCCCTCGCCCATCAATCCGAAGCTCGTCGGGGAGAGCGCCCTGCCACGCTCGCTGCCCTGGGACACCATCGGCGCGGTGCCCTTCCCGGTGGCCACCGGGCTCGCAGCGGTGCCCTCGATCCCGACGCTGCAGGCCGATGAGCTCGCCCGCGAGCGCAAGGATCCGAACTTCAAGTGGCTGGTCGGGGACATCCACCTGATCGACACCGTGCGCGCTGAGAAGTCCGTTTCGCTGAACCTCGCGACGCGGCGGGCCGAACGGCACCAGGAGGACCAGGAGCTGCTCGCGCTCGACAACGCGCGGCGCGCGGCGCTCGGGCTGGCGCCGCTGAAGAACTCGCGCGAGATCGGGGGCAAGGACGACAAGATTCCGGATGTGATCCTCGATCAGGCGGAGCACGTCATGGCCGACATGATCCACCTCGACCAGGAGCGCGCCGCCGGGCTGCAGACCGCGCAGGCGGCCAAGCCCGATTGAGGCGCTGAAGCGGGCCGCGCCCGCTCAGCGCAGCAGGACGCTGTGGATGTTCCAGGTGTCCTCGGCAAGGACGTTGGGAATGCCCTCGGGCGGGGCTGCGGCGGGATTGCCCGGCGCGCCGCTCAAGCACTCCGCCATGGGGATCGTGTCCTGCGGGTCACGGTACTGCGCGAGCGGGCGCAGGCTGCGCAGCCGCTCACGGATGGCGCGGCTGAAGCTGCTGTGGGCGCCGAGCAGCGCCTCGGCCCGCTGAATCTGATTCATCAGCGCCAGACACTCCGCGCGCGTGCCGTACTCGTCGATGACCTCGCGGTGCTGGCTCGCCTCGCGCGCGCGCATCACCAGCAGCGGCAGCGCCGTCAGCCGCGCGCACATCATTTCCGCATAGGCGATGGTCGTGAGGTTGATCAGCCGCCGCGCCTGCAGCGAGAGGCCCGGAAACTCCGGCGCGGGCTGCGCGGCGATCTCGGCGAGCGAGCGGCCCGCCGCCTCGAACGACACGTTGGCGGCGGCCGCCTCGGCCCGCGCCCGGCTGAGCGAGTGCTCGAGCGCGCGCCGCTTGAAGAAGTGCCAGAAGCGGCGCAGCTCCGCGCGTTCGCGTTCGAGCGCCGAGACGCGCTCGAGCGCCTGCGCGGCGAGCTCGCGGACCACCTTCAGGTGCTGCTCGGCGCTCTGGCGCTTGCTGAACTGCCGGCGGTTGTGCTCGGCGAGGCGCTGGCGCCGCTCGCGCTCCTCCTGCTGCGCGGTGAGTTCGGCGGCAAAGCGCTCGAGCAGCTCGTGTCCGCTCTGCCACAGGCGCCGCAGCTGATAAAAGGCGAGCGCCGGATAGGCGGTCTCATTGACCCCCAGGCGCTGCTCGAGCGCCGCCAGGGTCTCGCGCACCCTGCGCGTCACCCCCTCCTGCTGCTTGATCCTGTCCTTGAGCCGCTCGACCTCCTCCTTCAGGTCGCCGAAGGCCTTCTTCAATTCGGCGCGGTTGCGGAACAGCGCCAGCACCCGATGATCCTCGGGCGCCGTCTGTGCACGCTGGAAGGGCAGCTTCAGGAAGCCGAGTTGTCGAAATGCCTTCATGACTGGTGCGGCGGACGCCGCGACGAGTCACACGGCGATCCCCGCGAAGCGATGGCCGCGCTCCGCGCAATACTCCAACCATTTATTTAACATCATATTGCGCACCCAGCGCTGACGGAGTTCACGCTCCGCAGCGCCGCCTGCCTTTACCGCTGGCTCGGCAGTACGGTGTGCCCACTGCTCCGCCTCGACCAGGCGAGCGTCGTGATAGACACGCAGCCGCAGATCCGGACAGCGCACCGCGCCGTGCGCGGCGGGCAGCTCGTAGGTGAGCGCGAGGATGCTCGTATAGGCGCACTGCTCGATCACCTCGAGCAGCAGCTCACAGTCCCCCTCGGCGCGCGAGCGATACGTCCCTTCGAGCGCGCGCAGATCCCCTGCGAGCCAGCCGAGGCGGATGTAATTGCTCTCATACAGGCTCATGAGCGCGACGAAGCTACGCGGTCGCGCTCGCCAGGACACTTGCGTCAGGGCATCGTTCAGCATCACCCCGACTATAGCGGAGGGACGCGCCAGTGCAAGCCGGTTCGACACGCTGCGGCGACCGGCGGATTGTGCAAATTCCGTGCTAAGAGTGCCGCTACACGCGCTTGCGCCGCTCGATGCCCGTGGTGTTGAGAATGCGGCTGGCGATCTCCTCGATCGAGCAGTCCGTGGTGTCGAGCGAGGGAATGCCGTGGCGCGCAACCAGCGCTTCGGCGGCGCGCAGCTCATAGCGCACCTGCTGCGCCGAGGCGTAGCGGCTCTGCGGGCGCCGTTCGTTGCGGATCTGTTGCAGCCGTTCGGGCCTGATGGTCAGGGCGAAGAGCTTGCCGCGATGCGGCTCGAGCCGCTCCGGCAGCCGCCCGGACTCCAGGTCCTCCTCGGTGAGCGGATAATTGGCGGCAAAGATTCCGTACTGCAACGCCAGATACAGACACGTCGGGGTCTTGCCGCAGCGCGACACGCCGATCAGGATCACATCCGCATGCGCGTAGTCACCGCCCATGCCGTCGTCGTTGGCGAGCGCGAAGTTGGTGGCGTTGATGCGCGCGGAGTACAGCGCCAGATCGGCAATGCCGTGCGCGCGCCCGGTGCGGTGCGTCGAGCGCGTGTCGAGCTCCTGCTCGAGGGGACCGACGAACGCGGCGAAGAAATCCAGGCACAGCCCGTTGGCGCGGCGCACTACCTCGCGCAGATCATCCTGTACGAGCGTACTGAAAACGATCGGCCGCACGCCATCGTCAAGAGCCGCCCGATCGATACGCCGTGCGGCTTCTACGGCCTTGTCAAGGGTCGACACAAATGGCAAAGTCACCGCGCGAAACTCGAGACCCTCGAACTGGGTCATGAGACTGTGACCCAGCGTTTCCGCGGTCACTCCCGTCTGGTCGGAGACGAAAAAAACGGTTCGTCGGCCCACGGCGCGAGGCTCGGCAGCGACAATCAGGGCAGGCAGTGTTCCACCGCGCGCGGCGCGGGGCAAGCGGCAGGCGGGGTTTCTAGTGGACGCATACGTCATACCCTTCGAGCGGGTCGGGCAGCACGATATCGAGACCGTGGGCGGCAAGAACGCCTCGCTCGGGGAGATGATCGGCTCGCTCGCGCGGCTCGGGGTCCAGGTACCGGGGGGGTTCGCCACCACGGCGCTTGCCTATCGGGAGTTCCTCAAGCAGGACGGGCTCGATGCGCGCATCCGCGCCGAGCTCGCCGCGCTCGATGTCAACGACGTGGCGCGCCTGGCGATCTGCGGAGCGCACATCCGGCAGTGGATTCTGGCCACGCCGTTCCCGCCAGCGCTCGAACGGGCGGTGAAGGACGCGTTGCGCGCGATGAGCGGCGGGACCGAAATCTCCGTCGCCGTGCGCTCCTCGGCCACGGCCGAGGATCTGCCGGAGGCCTCCTTCGCCGGTCAGCAGGAGACGTTTCTCAACGTGCGCGGCGAGGCCCAGGTGCTGCGGGCGATGCATGAGGTGTTCGCCTCGCTGTTCAACGACCGGGCGATCGCCTACCGCGTCCACCAGGGCTTCGATCACAACGCAGTAGCGCTATCAGCGGGCGTGCAGCACATGGTGCGCAGTGACCTCGGCGCAAGCGGTGTCATGTTCACCCTCGACACCGATTCGGGGTTCCGCGACGTCGTGTTCATCACCGCCTCTTACGGACTCGGGGAGACCGTGGTCCAGGGCGCGGTCAATCCGGACGAGTTCTACGTTTACAAGCCCGCGCTGCGCGCCGGCAAGGAAGCCGTGCTGCGGCGCAATCTCGGCGCGAAGGCGATCAAGATGGTCTACGCGCCGGAGCAGACGCACGAGCGCGTGCGCACGGTGGAGGTACCGGCCGCGGATCGCGCCCGCTTCTGCCTGAACGATGCAGACATCCTCGCCCTCGCCCGCCAGGCGCTGCTCATCGAAACGCACTACGGCAAGCCGATGGACATCGAATGGGGCAAGGATGGCTCGACGGGCGAGTTGTACATCCTGCAGGCGCGTCCGGAGACGGTGCAAAGCCGCGCCGGGCGCACCATCCAGCGCTATACGCTCACATCGGCCCGCACCCGGGTGCTCGCGAGCGGCCGCAGCATCGGCCAGCGCATCGGCGCCGGCACCGCACGCATCATCCACGACGTGGCGGAAATGGCCCGCGTGCAGAGCGGGGATGTGCTCATCGCCGACATGACCGATCCGGATTGGGAGCCGGTCATGAAGCGCGCCGCAGCGATCGTCACCAACCGCGGCGGGCGCACCTGTCACGCGGCGATCATCGCCCGCGAGCTCGGCATTGCGGCCGTGGTCGGCTGCGGGGATGCGACGCAGCGCATCCGCGACGGGCAGCCGGTCACCGTCTCGTGCGCCGAGGGCGACACCGGCTACGTGTACGACGGGCTGCTCGAGTTCGAGCGCCGGCAGATCGAGCTCGACTCGCTGCCGCCGCTGCCGGTGAAGGTGATGATGAATGTCGGCAATCCGGACCGCGCCTTCGGCTTTGCCGGCATCCCCAACCGGGGGGTGGGGCTGGCGCGCCTGGAGTTCATCATCAACCGCATGATCGGCGTGCATCCGCGCGCGCTGCTCGAATACGACCGGCTCGACGCGGGCCTGAAGGAGCAGATCGGCGCGCAGATGGCCGGCTACGACGATCCCGTCGGCTTTTACGTCGCGAAGCTCACCGAGGGCATCGGCCAGATCGCCGCGGCGTTCGCGCCGGAGCCGGTGATCGTGCGCCTGTCGGACTTCAAATCCAACGAGTACGCCAATCTCATCGGCGGCAGCCGCTACGAGCCGCACGAGGAGAACCCGATGCTCGGCTTCCGCGGCGCCTCACGCTACGTCGATGAGAGCTTCCGCCCGTGCTTCGAGCTCGAGTGCCGCGCGATCAAGCGGGTACGCGAGCAGATGGGCCTGACCAACGTGCAGGTCATGGTGCCGTTCGTGCGCAGCGTGCAGGAAGGCAGGCACGTGACCGAGCTGCTCGCCGCGAACGGCCTGCAGCGCGGCGAGCACGGACTGAAGGTCATCATGATGTGCGAGCTGCCGACCAACGCGCTGCTCGCCGAGCAGTACCTGGAGCACTTCGACGGCATGTCGATCGGCTCGAACGACCTCACCCAGCTCACCCTCGGGCTCGACCGCGACTCAGCCATCGTGGCACGGCACTTCGATGAGCGCGACGCGGCGGTGCGGCAGCTGATCGCGATGGCGATCGCCGCGTGCCGCAAGCACGGCAAGTACATCGGCATCTGCGGCCAGGGGCCCTCGGATCACCCCGACCTCGCCCGCTGGCTGCTCGATCAGGGCATCGAGAGCCTCTCGCTCAACCCCGACACGGTGGTCGAGACCTGGCTGTTCCTCGCCGGCCAGTCCGCGCGCTGAGCCGCCCGCGCGCCGCTCAGAGCGGCTCGCCGCCGAAGGCCGGCCGGAACAGCTTCGCGCGATAGTGCGCGAGCTCGCGGATCGACTCGCGGATGTCCGCGAGCGCGAGGTGCGCATCCTGCTTGGTGAGCCCCTCGAGCACCCCAGGCGCCCAGCGACGCGCGAGCTCCTTCAGCGTGCTCACATCGAGATTGCGGTAATGAAAGTAGCGCTCGAGCTGCGGCATGAGGCGGGCGAGGAAGCGGCGGTCCTGGCAGATGCTGTTGCCGCACATGGGTGAGACGCCGGCCGGCACCAGCGGCATCAGGAACGAGAGCGTGCGCGACTCGGCCTCCGCGGTGTCGACGCGGCTCGCGCGCACGCGCGCGAGCAGCCCGGAGCGGCCGTGCTGCTTCTGGTTCCACTCATCCATGCGGGCGAGCACCTGCTCGTCCTGGTGGATGGCCACCACCGGGCCCTCGGCGAGCACGTTGAGGGCCTTGTCGGTGACGATGGTGGCGATCTCGATGATAGCGTCGCTCTCGGGCTTCAGGCCCGTCATTTCAAGATCGATCCAGATCAGATTCTCGTCGCTCGGCATGCTTGGCTCGCACTGGGGGATAATCGGCGGGCCATGAGTGTAGCAACCTTCGATGCGCGCGTGACCGGCGCCTTCGGCCGTCAGGTACGCGTGCGCGCCGGCGACGGCCGCGAGTATCCGGCCCGGCCCTTCGGCCGCGGGCTCGGCATCGTCTGCGGCGATGCAGTGCGCTGCCGGCACGATGAGCGCCATGGCGAGGTGCACGTGCTCGCAGTGCTCGCGCGGCGCACGGCGCTGTACCGCACCAATGCGCGCGGGGGCACCGAGGCGGTGCTCGCCAATCTCACCCGGCTGCTGGTGGTGATCGCACCGGTGCCCGAGCCGGATCTGTTCGTGGCCGACCGCTACCTGGCAGCTGCCGAATCGGCGCTCATCGAGCCGGTGCTGGTGCTCAACAAGGCCGATCTCGGCCTCGCCGCGCCGCTCGCCGATGAGCTACGCGGCTACGCGCTCGCCGGCTACCACTGCCTCGAAGTCTCGGCGGCCGGCGGCACTGGCCTCCAGGCGCTCGGGACTGCCTGCCGCGGCCACACGGCCGCGCTGGTCGGCCAGTCGGGGGTCGGCAAGTCATCGCTGGCCGCGCAGCTCATTCCGGCCGAGCAGATCGAGGTGGGCGCGCTCGCGCGCGCGGCCGAGGGCCGACACACGACTACCGCCTCGCGCCTGTTCGAGCTGCCCGGCGGCGGAGAGCTCATTGATTCCCCGGGCGTCAGGGACTTCGCTCCAGACCTCGAGCACCTCGAGCCGCGCAGCCTGGGGTTCGTGGAAGTGGCCCGGCTCGCCCCCGAGTGCCGATTTCTCGACTGCCAGCACGTGCGCGAGCCGGACTGCGCGGTGCGTGCCGGGGCCGAAAGCGGTCTGATGCATCCGCGCCGCTACGAGAGCTACCGGCGGCTGCGCCGGCTGCAGCAGACGCTCGGGCCCCCACACGCGCGCACCCGGCGGCGCGGCGGCTAAAAGGCCCCCCAGCCGCTCAGACGCTCTGGCGGCCGCTCAGCGCACGTGCCAGCGTGCCTCCGTCGACGTACTCGATCTCCCCGCCGATCGGCACTCCGTGCGCGATGCGGCTCGCGGCCAGACCCCGGCGCATCGCCAGCTCGGCGAGAAAATGCGCAGTCGCTTCGCCCTCGACCGTGGGGTTGGTGGCGAGAATCAGCTCGCGCACCACCCCTTCATCGAGGATCGCCTCGAGTTCGCGCATCCCGAGCTGCTCAGGGCCCACGCCATCGAGCGGCGAGAGGTGGCCCATCAGCACGAAATAACGGCCGCGATAGCCCCCCGACTGCTCGATCGCCACTACGTCGGCCGGCGATTCGACCACGCACAGCAGCGCAGGCTCGCGCTGCCCCGAGGCGCAGATCGCGCACAACTCCTGCTCGGCGAACATGCGGCAGCGCCGGCAGCGCGTGACCGACTCGAGCGCCGCCTCGAGCGTCTGCGCGAGCCGCTGCGCGCCGGAGCGCCCGTCCTGCAGCAGGTGAAACGCCATGCGCTGGGCGCTCTTCGGGCCGACGCCCGGCAGCGCGCGCAGCGCCTCGATGAGCTCGGCGAGTCGCGGAGGATGCTTCACGGATCGATCAGAACGGCAGCTTCATTCCCGGCGGCAGCTGCAAGCCAGCGGTGACGGAGGCCATCTTCTCCTGCACGCGCGCCTCGACCTTGTGCACCGCATCGTTGATGGCGGCGGCCACCAGGTCCTCGAGCATCTCGCGGTCCTCGCCGATCACCGCCGGCTCGATGGCGACGGCGCGCACCTCGTGCTTGCCGGTCATGGTGACCTTGACCATGCCGCCGCCGGCCTCGCCGATGACCTCCAGACTGGCGATCTCGTCCTGGACTTTCTGCATGTTGGCCTGCATGGCCTGCGCCTGTCGCATCAGTTGATTGATATTGCCTCGCATGAGGTCGCTCCTCGATGGTGTCAGTGGGCTTGCCGGACCTGCCGGCTCATTTGACGGGGCGGACGGTCTCGGGAATCACTTCGGCGCCGAAGCGCTCGCGAAAGCCCTGTACGCCCGGATCGGACTCGAATGCCTGGCGCGCCGCTTCGGCCTGCTCGCGCGCGGCACGCTGCTCGGCCTGCGCGGGCGTCTCGCCGCTCTGCGCGGCGCTCGCGAACTCCAGGCGAACCGGCTCGCCGAAATGCCTCGAGAGCGCCTGCGCCAGTTTTTCCTCCAGCGAGGCGGTGCGCAGCGCGCGGCTGCGCGGATCGAGCGCTAGCTTCACGCGCGCGCCTTCGCGGCCGAGAAGCACGCAGTGGTTCGCGAGCTGCCGGGCGGCGCCCTGCAGATCGAGCTGCGCAAGCAGTGCGGCCCACTCCCCGCTCGGGGCCGCGGCCGCGCCGGCATCGACGTCGGCGCGCCGTTCGGCAGTGCGCGCCGCAGCCGGCTCGGCGGCAGCGCCGGCCTGCGGCGCTGCGGCACCCCCGGCATACGGCCGGAATGCAACCATCCTGAGCAGCGTCATCTCGAAGCCGGTGCGCGGATCGGGCGCGAGCGGCAGGTCGCGCCGGCCGATAATGGCCGTCTGGTAGTACAGCTGCACGTCC
>JAKAYU010000043.1 GCA_021809525.1 Pseudomonadota bacterium
GCCTGCCGCGCAGATCGCGGCCTGGCAAAGCCAGCTGGCGAGCCTGCAGAACAAGCACCAGCTCCAGAAGATCGCCGAGCAGATTACCCGGCGCATCGAGGCCAACCGCTTGACGGGCGCTGCGAGCGCGCAAACCGCGCTCGCGCGGCTGCGCACCCTCGCGCCGAGCGCGGCGGCGACTCGGAACGCCACCCAGGCGCTGATCGATGCGCTGCTGCGCCAGGGGCGCCAGGCGGGACTCGCCGGCCACGGCCAGGCGCAGGAGCAGTGGTTCGCCGTGGCGCGCCAGATCGGCGCAACGGCACAGGCGATCGCCGCCGTGCGCCGGCAGATCGGTCTCGCCCGCGCTTCCGCCGCGCAGGGCAGACTCAATGACCTGCTGGGGAGGGCCCGCGAGCGTCTCGCCGCCGGAGCCCTGCTGCAGCCGGTCAGCGACAGCGCTGCGTATTACCTGAGCGCGCTCGCCGCCGACCATCCGGACCCGAGCGCGGCGGCCGCGGCAAGTCAGCTGCGTGCAGCGCTCGCGCACGCGCTCGTGCAGCGCGCCGAAGCGGCCGCACGCGCCGGACAGCACGCCGCCGCTGCGACGGATCTCGCCGCGGCACGCCGCTGGGGCGCAAGCGCCGCGACACTGCAGCAAGCGCAGGCCATACTCGCCGCGCCGCTGCCGCCCACCCCGGCGCAGCTCGCCGAGGTGGCGCAGCAGCTGCGCCGCACCCATTACGTCGCGCCCTCCTATCCGCAGCGCGCGCTGTTGCGGCGCATCTCCGGTGAAGTCACGGTGCAGTACGTGGTCGAGAAGACCGGCCGCACCGCGCGCCTGCGGGTGATTGCGGCCGCGCCGGCGGGAGTGTTCAACCGCGCGGCGCTCGATGCGATCCGCCAGTGGCGCTATGCGCCCCCGAAATTCCACGGCGAGCCGGTCGCAGTGCCGGTGCGCACCATGATCCGCTTCGTGCAGCCGAACTAACCAGGTACGTCGCATGTTACTGTCAGGCGTCGATCGAAACCGCCGGCTGCTCACTGCGGCAGCCGGCTTCCTGCTGGCCGCGGTGATGGGCCTGGTGCTGATCATCGGGTTCAGGCTCGCCACGCAGATCCGCGGCAACGTGGGTACCCTGCAGCGCGCGAGCGAGCTCGAAACCTACCCCTCGGTGGTCTCGCAGCAGCTCACCGCGCTGCGCGAGCGGCTGGACACGCTCGAGTACACCGGGCACGTGCATGCCGAGCTCGCCGCGAGCGTGCACGGCTTCGACCGGGATTTTGCCGCGCTCGAGCGCGAGCACGATCTCGATCCCTCGGCGATGCACGCCGCCACGGCACTCTGGCACAGCTACACCCCGGTGCTCACCCCCGTGCTCGCCTACCACGGCGAGCCCTACTCCGATACCGCCACCAATAGCTCGCTCTCGCGCAGCGGCCGGGTGTTCTATGCCCACGTGCGCCGCGCGGAGCTGTTCGCCCAGGCCAACGCCGCCGCCCTGCACCGGCAGCTGGCCGCGGTGAGCGCTTCCCTGCAGGCCCGCACCGCCGCCGCGGCCTCGCGGCTGCGCTGGCTGCTCTCGGGCGGGGTGCTCGCGGTGCTGCTGCTCGGGCTTGCAGCCGCCTACCTGCAGCTCGCGCGAGCCCGCGGCGAGCGGGCCGCGCGCGAGGCGCAGGAGCAGACCCGCGACATCCTCGCCACGGTGCGCGAGGGATTCTTCCTGCTCGACGCCGACTACCGCATCGGGGCGGTGTGGTCCAAGGCGCTCACCCACATGTTCGGCCGCGAGAATTTCGCCGGACTGTCGTTCGAGGAGCTGCTGCGCGATAGGGTCTCGCCCGAGACGCTCGCCACCGCCACCAAGTTCATCAAGCTGCTCTGGGGCGAGCGCGCGCACGAGAACCTCATGAAGAGCATCAACCCGCTGGGCCAGCTCGAGGTAAGCATGGACAACGGCCGCGGCGGGAAGGAGACGCGCTACCTGCAATTCGATTTCCATCGCGTGACGGGCCCGAAGGGCGTCAAGCACGTGCTGTGCGCCGTCGGGGACATCACCTCGAGCGTGCTGCTCTCGCGCGAGCTGCACGAGGCCCAGGAGAACGCCCATTCGCAGCTCGACATGATGGTCAGCATGCTGCACTCCGACCCGCTGCAGATCGGGACGTTCCTCGATAGCGCCGCGGCGGGACTCAAGCACATCAACGCCATCCTGAAGGAGCCGGCGCGCAGTCACGGCGAGTTCAGCAAGAAGCTCGCCGGACTCGCGCGCGAGCTGCACGCGATGAAGGGCGAGGCCTCGGCGTTGAACCTGATGAGCATCGCGCAGCGGGTCCATCACCTCGAGGACATGGTCGCGGAGCTCAAGGGCCGCAGCGAGCTCACCGGCAACGACTTCCTGCCGATCGTGCTGAAGCTCGACGAGCTGCTCGCGCACCTGCGCGGTGTGCGCGAGATGACGCTGCGCCTGACGGCGCTGAGGGACAACAGCCCCTCTCCCGAGGCGACCCTGAGCACCCCGGCTCTGCGCATCGGATCGAGCGGCCCAGAGGAGCTGGCCGCGACGCTGCAGTCGCTCGCGCGCAAGCTGGCGCAGGATCACGGCAAGGACTTCAGCCTGACCGTGAATGGCCTCGCCGACTGCCCGCGCTCGTACCTGCCCACCGTGAAGGACTGTCTCATCCAGATGCTGCGCAACTCCGCGGTGCACGGCATCGAGCCCGACGAGGTGCGCCGCGCCGGGGCGAAGTCCGCGGGCGGTCAGGTGCGGGTGGATTTCCGCCGCGCCGGCTCCGGTTACGAGCTGCTCTTCGAGGACGACGGCGCCGGTCTCTCGCCCGAGACGCTGAAGGAAGCAGCCGTGCGCAAGAACATCATCACCGCCGAGCAGGCCGCCCAGCTCGACAACCGCGCGGCGCTCGCGCTGATCTTCAAGCCGGGATTCTCGACCCGCGCGGAGGTCTCGATGGACGCGGGCCGCGGCACCGGGATGGATGTCGTGGCCAAGGCCGTCTACGGCCTGGGCGGCAAGATCGGCGTCAGCACCAACCCGGGACGGTTCACGCGCTTCAAGATCGCCCTGCCCGCGGCGAGCGAGTCTGCGGTGGCCTAGGGGCCCGAAGGAACAGCGTTCATGGACACCGCAAAGGACACCAGTGCGCGACGGCCGGTCAAATTGCTGATCGTCGATGACTCGAACATCGTGCGCCGGCGCATCGAGCGCTCGCAGCAGTTCGACGACCTCGAGGTGGTCGGCACCGCCGCCAACGGCATCGAGGCGCTGGAGCTCGCCCGCAAGACCGACCCGGACCTGGTCACCATGGATCTGACCATGCCGCAGATGGACGGCATAGAGTGCATCACGCAGCTCGTGAAGCTCAAACCCGAGGTGCGCATCCTGGTGATCTCGGCGCTCTCGGACAAGGCTACCGCGGTGGAAGCCATGGAGCGCGGCGCGAATGGCTTTCTCGACAAGCCGTTCACCGACCGGCAGCTGAACGAAGCGATCGCCGAGCTGATGTACTGACCACCGAGGCACCGGGACACAGGGCGCGCACATGCTGCGGGAAGAGGAACTGAAAACCTTCGTCGACGGCACCACCCGTTACTTCGAGGTGGCCGCGCAACAGCCGGCCACCATCGGCTCGCCCTACCTGCTCGAGGGCGAGCCGGCAATGCACGATTACACCGGCATGATCAACATCACCGGCAAGCGCGAAGGCGTCGTGTACTTCACCGCGCCGCGCGCCATGCTGACGGTGCTGCTGATGAAGATGCAGGAGAGCGACTTCAGCCACGAAAGCATGCGCGATCTGGTCGGCGAGGTCGCCAACACCATCTCCGGCAATGCGCGGCGCGATTTCGGGCACGATTTCGTGATTTCCGTGCCGAGCGTGTTCGCCGGAGAGAAGCCGCAGATCAGCCAGCCGGCCGGAGCGCGCGCCTTCGTGATACCCATTCACTGGCGCAGCCACAGCGCGAAGCTCGTGGTGTCGCTCACCTGAGCGGCCCGCCGCACCGCCCGTCCCGGGCAGCATGGCCCCTGCCCCGGCGTCCCACCCCGGCAAGTGCCGCTACGGCAGCCCGCTCTCCTCGGCGCGCAGCCGGTAACCGAGACCGGCCTCGGTGAGCAGATAGCGTGGCTTGCGCGGCTCGGGCTCCACCTTGCCGCGCAGGTTCATGATGCACACGCGCAGCCCGCGCGAGTCGCCGAGGCGCTCCGGCCCCCACACCTCGCGGATCAGCTGCTGCTGCGTGACGATGGCCCCGAGGTGGCGCGCCAGGGACTCGATCACGCGGTACTCGAGTGGCGTGAGGTGAATCTCCCCGGCCGCGCCGTGCGCCACCCGCTTCTTCAGATCGATCTGGACGGGGCCGAGCGCCAGCACACCGGTCTGCTCGGCGCCGCGCACGTTGCGCCGCAGCGCTGCGCGGACCCGCGCGAGCAGTTCCGCCGCGCTGAACGGCTTGGTGACGTAATCGTCCGCACCGGCATCCAGCGCGGCGATCTTCTGCTCCTCCTGCGCGCGCGCCGAGAGGACGATGATCGGCACGGGCGACCAGGCGCGCACGCGACGGATGATCGCGAGCCCATCCCCGTCGGGCAGCCCCAGATCGAGCAGCAGCAGGTCGGGCTTGTGACTGCGGCTCTCGATCTCCGCGCGCATCGCGGTATCCGCCTCGATGACGCGGTAGTGCTCGGCCTCGAGCAGCACCTTCAACACGTTGCGTATGGCCGGCTCGTCCTCGACGATGAGGACCTGGTGCATCGCCTCGGTCATACCTGCGGCTCGCGCGCCGGCAGCGTGAACTCGAAGCGCGCGCCACCGCCCTCGCGCCGGCGCGCGAGGATCTCCCCGCCATGCGCCCGCACGATCGCCCGGCAGATCGCAAGCCCCAGTCCCGCGCCGGCCACGACGCCCTCCTCGCTGCCACGCTGGAATTTCTCGAACAGCTGCTCGGGGTCCCCGGGGGGGAATCCCGGGCCGTCGTCCTGCACCACCACTCGCACGGTGGCGCCTTCGTTGATCGCGCTCACCTCGGCGTGGGTCCCGGCAGGGGTGTATTTGGCGATGTTGTCGAACAGATTGGCGAAGACCTGCACGATGAGTCCCGCATCGACGTGCACCGCAACGAGCTCCGAGGGCAGATTCAGCTCCACCGGGTGCTCGCGCATGCGTTCCTCGAGGCGCTGCAGCGCCGTGCCGGCGAGGTCCTCCACGCTCTGCCAGTCACGCATCAGCGGCACCTGGCCCGACTGGAAGCGCATCAGATCGAGCACGTTGGAGACGAGTTCGGACATCTCTCGCGCCTTCTGCTCGATCGACGCGGCGAGCTGGTGGCGCTGGCGGGCATCGAGCACCTCGCCGCGCTCGGTGAGCGTGCTCGCCGCGCCCACCATCACCGCAAGCGGCGTACGCAGATCGTGCGAGATGGAGGCGAGCAGGGTGTTGCGCAGGCTTTCCCGCTCGGCGGCCAGGCTCGAGGCCTGGGCCGCGTCAGCGAAGCGCGCCCGCTCGAGCGCGAGCCCGATCTGCCCGGCGAAGGTGTCGAGCAGCTGGCTCTGTTCCGGCAGCAGCACGCGCCGCGCGTTCGACGGCAGTACGGCCAGCACGCCGGTCGCGCGTTCCTCATCGCCGAGCGGCACGTACAGCGCCGGTGTCGCCGGCAGGGTATCCGAGCCAAGTCCGGCGCGCTGCCCGTGATCATTGACCCACTGCGCCACGGCGAGGTCCGCCCCGCGCAGCGAGCTGTTGAGCGGCTCGCCGCGCGGCAGCTGCAGCTTGCCGTCGGCATCCGGCAGCAGCACCACCGCACGGCAGTCGAAGACTTCGGAGACGTGGCGCACCGCAACGCGCGCCATGTTCTCGATCCCGCGCGTCACGGCCAGCTCCCGACTCATGGCATAGAGCGCCGCGGTGCGTCGCTCGCGCGCACCGGCCACCCGCGTCTGCCGCCGCACGTTGGCCGTCAGCGTGGCGATGACGAGCCCGATGGTCAGCATCGCGGCGAAAGTCAGGAAATACTGCGCGTCGGAAACGGCGATCGTGAAGCGCGGCGGCACGAAGAAGTAATCGAACGCCATCACGTTGAGCACCGCGGTCAGCGCCGAGGGCCCGCGCCCGAGCCGCAGACCCGCCACGGTCACCCCGAGCAGGTAGACCATGGCGAGGTTCGACAGCTCGAAATGCGGGTACAGGATGAACGCGAGCAGCGTGCACAGCAGGCTCACGCCGCCCGCCCAGCCATAGCGGTTCCACGGAATCGCGTTCTGCGTTTCGTCGATGGACATCTGCGCCGCGGGGACAGAGCGGGGCGCACCGACACCCGCCGGGGCAACTACGATCACATCGAAGCCACGCGCCTGCTTGACGAGCTGTGTCGAGGTGGAGGCGCGCGCCCATGCCCGCCAGCCGCGCCGCTTCGGCGAGCCGACCAGCACGCGCGTGGCGCGTCGAGTGTGTGCGTACTCGAGCAAAGCGGCGGCGGCCGACGGCCCGTCGAGGGTCACAGCCTCGGCGCCAAGTGACTCGGCGAGCCGCAGCACCGTAATGCGGCGATTGCGCTCCTCGTCCGAGAGGCGCAGCAGCGCCGGGGTCTCCACGTACACGACCGTCCATCCGGCCGCAAGGGCGTCGGCCATCCGTTTGCCCGTGCGCACCAGCTGTTCGGCCTGCGCGTCCGGTCCGACTGCCACCAGAATGCGCTCCCCGGCGATGCGCCCGCGCGCGTTCTGCGGCTGCAGCTCGCGCGAGGCGGCCTCGACACGCTCGGCCACCCGGCGCAGGGCGATCTCGCGCAGCGCCATGAGGTTGGTGCGGCGGAAGAAGCGCTCGGCGGCGGTGGCCACGGCGTCGGAAACGTACACTTTGCCGGCATGCAGCCGCGCGAGCAGATCATCGGCGGGCAGGTCGATGAGCTCGATCGCATCGGCCTCATCGAACACGCGATCGGGCAGCGTCTCGCTCTGGCGCACACCGGTCGTCTGGTAGATCAGGTCGTTCAGGCTCTCCAGGTGCTGAACGTTGACCGTGGTCCATACATTGATCCCGGCGGCCAGCAGCTCCTCGACGTCCTGCCAGCGCTTGGGATGGCGCGGCTGCGGCACGCCGCCGATCAGATTGGAATGCGCGAGTTCATCGACGAGCAAGATCTGCGGGTGGCGCGCGAGCGCCGCATCGAGATCGAACTCCTGGCGCACGATGCCGCGATAGCTGACCGGGAGGGTCGGCAGCCGCTCGAGCCCCTCGGCGAGCTGCTCGGTTTCGATGCGACCGTGCGGCTCGAGGTAACCGATGAGCACATCGGTGCCGGCCGCCCGCTCCGAGCGCGCGGCCTGCAGCATCGAGTAGGTCTTGCCGACGCCGGCGGCTGCGCCGAAAAAGATCCGCAGCCGCCCCCGCCCGGCCCGCGCCTCCTCGGCCTGCACGCGGGCGAGAAGCTCCTGCGGATCGGGCCGGCGTTCGCTCGTCGGTGTCGGGCGATTCATCCGGTCATTATTTCATGGCGTCGAGCGCCAGGTTCAGCTCCAGCACGTTGACGCGTGGGTCGCCGAGCACCCCGAGCTCCCCACCGCGCGCATGTGCCGCGATCAGCTCGCGCACCCTCGCCACGCTCAAGCCCCGGGCACGCGCCACCCGGCCGGCCTGATAGTAGGCCCCCGCGAGGCTGATGTCCGGATCAAGTCCGCTGCCGGAGGCGGTCACGAGGTCGACCGGGATGGGTGCGTGATTGCCGGGGTCAGCGGCCCGCAGCGCGGCAATGCGCGCCTTGACCGCGGCGATGAGCGCGGGGTTCAGCGGCCCGAGATTCGAGCCGCCGGAGTCCAGGCCGTTGTAGGGCTGGGGACTGCTCGCCGAGGGGCGGCTCCAGAAGTACTGCGGCGCGGAGAACGGCTGGCCGATGAGGCGCGAGCCGATGAGCCTGCCGTGGCGCTTGATCAGGCTGCCGTTCGCCTGGGCGGGGAATGCCACCTGAGCGACGCCCGTGATGATCAACGGGTAGATCACCCCGGTGATCACGGTGAGCACCAGCAGCAGCGTGAGTGCGGGTCGGAAGATGCTTTTCATGGCGCGCCTGTCAGGTCAGATGCAGCAGCGTGAGGCCCATGTCGATCAGCTTGATGCCGATGAACGGCACGATGATGCCGCCGAGCCCGTAGAGCAGCAGATTGCGCCGCAGCAGCGTCCCAGCCCCGAGCGGCCGGTAGCGCACGCCCTGCAGCGCGAGCGGGATGAGCACGATGATGATGAGCGCGTTGAAGATCACCGCCGAGAGGATCGCCGAGAACGGGCTCGTCAGGTGCATGATGTTGAGCGCATTCAACTGTGGATAGGTCGTGGCGAAGGCCGCCGGGATGATGGCGAAGTACTTGGCGATGTCATTGGCGATGCTGAAGGTCGTGAGCGAGCCGCGCGTCATCAGCATCTGCTTGCCGGTCTCGACCACCTCGATCAGCTTGGTCGGGTTCGAGTCGAGGTCGACCATGTTGCCGGCTTCCTTGGCCGCCTGAGTCCCGGAGTTCATCGCCACCGCCACATCCGCCTGGGCGAGCGCCGGGGCGTCGTTGGTGCCGTCCCCGGTCATCGCCACCAGGCGCCCCTCGGCCTGTTGGGCGCGAATGAGATTGAGCTTCGCCTCCGGGGTCGCCTCGGCCAGGAAGTCATCGACGCCCGCCTCGGCGGCGATGGCCGCGGCGGTGAGCGGATTGTCGCCGGTGATCATGATGGTCTTGATGCCCATGCGGCGCAGCTCCCCGAAGCGCTCCTTGATGCCGCCCTTGACGATGTCCTTCAGCTCGATCACCCCGAGCACGCGCGGCCCGTCGCTCACCAGCAGCGGGGTGCTGCCGCGGCGCGCCACCTCCTGCACCGTCGTCAGCACCGCCTTGGGGAAGACTTCCCCGCGCGCCTCAACGTGCTTGCGGATCGCGTCCACGGCGCCCTTGCGGATCTGCCGATCCCCGATGTCCACGCCGCTCATGCGGGTGTGCGCGGAGAACGGCACGAATGTGCCCTGGAGCGCGGTCAGGTCGCGCTCGCGCAGCTTGAAGCGCTGCTTGGCGAGCACCACGATACTGCGGCCCTCGGGCGTCTCATCGGCGAGCGAGGCCAGCTGCGCCGCGCCGGCGAGCTCCTCCTCGCTCACCCCGGCGGCCGCAATGAACGCGGCCGCCTGGCGGTTGCCGAGGGTGATGGTGCCGGTCTTGTCGAGGAGCAGCACATCGACGTCGCCGGCGGCCTCGACCGCCCTGCCCGAGGTCGCGATCACGTTCGCCTGCATCATGCGGCTCATGCCGGCCACGCCGATGGCCGACAGCAGCCCGCCGATCGTGGTCGGGATCAGGCACACGAGCAACGCGATGAGCGCAGTGATGGTGACGGGCGTGCCGAGCTTGGTGACCTCCACGCTGTATTGCGAGAAGGGCAGGAGCGTCGCGGTGGCGAGCAGGAACACCAGGGTGAGCGCCACGAGCAGGATGGTGAGCGCGATCTCGTTCGGGGTCTTCTGCCGCTTGGCGCCCTCGACCATGGCGATCATGCGGTCGATGAACGTCTCGCCGGGATTGACCGAGATGCGCACGACGATCCAGTCCGACAGCACGCGCGTGCCGCCAGTCACGGAAGAGAAGTCCCCGCCGGACTCGCGGATCACCGGAGCGGACTCCCCGGTGATGGCGCTCTCATCGACCGAGGCGGCCCCCTCGATGACCTCCCCGTCCCCGGGGATGTAGTCCCCGGCCTCGACCAGCACGACGTCGCCCTTGCGCAGCGCATCGGCGCGCACCGGGGTGACCCGGGTGCGGTCGGCCGGATCGGCGAGGCGCTTGGCCCCAACGGCCTGCTTCAGGCCCTTCAGGCTCGCCGCCTGCGCCTTGCTGCGCCCTTCGGCGAGCGCCTCGGCGAAGTTCGCGAACAGCACCGTGAACCACAGCCACACCGCGACGCTGAAGATGAACCATGCGGGCGCCTCGCCGTGCCCGCCGAGCGCCTGCAGCCACAGCCCGGTCGTGAGGATGCTGCCGAGGTACACGACGAACATGACGGGATTGCGCCACTGCACGCGCGGATCAAGCTTGCGCAGGGCGTCCAAGACCGCCGGGGCGATGAGCGAGCGATCGAACATCGAGAGCTTGCGGCGCATGTCAGTGACTCCAGAGCATCAGGTGCTCGACGATCGGTCCGAGCGCGAGCGCGGGCACGAAGGTGAGCGCGCCGACCAGCAGCACCGTGCCGATCAGCAGCGCGATGAACGTCGGGCCGTGCGTCGGCATCGTGCCCGCCGAGACGGGAATGCGCTTCTTGGCGGCGAGCGAGCCGGCGATGGCGAGCACCGCGACGATCGGCCAAAAGCGCCCGAGCCACATCACGACGCCAAGCGCGGTGTTGTAGAAGGTCGTATCGGCGCTGATGCCGGCGAACGCGCTGCCGTTGTTGTTGCCGGCGGAGGTGAACGCGTAAAGGATCTCCGAGAAGCCGTGCGCGCCGGGATTGGCGGTGCCGGCCCGGCCGGCCGCGATGCTGACCGCGATCGCCGCGCCGGTGAGCACGATGAAGGGCATGACGAGGATCGCGATCGCGCTCATCTTCATCTCGAACGCCTCGATCTTCTTGCCCAGGTACTCCGGCGTGCGCCCGATCATCAGCCCGGCGATGAATACCCCGATGAGGGCGAAGATGAGCATCGAGTACAGGCCCGAGCCCACGCCGCCGAACACCACCTCCCCGAGCATCATGTCAAAGAGCGGCACCATCCCGCCGAGCGGCATGTACGAATCGTGCATGGAGTCGACCGCACCGGTGGATGTCGTTGTCGCGATCGTGGCGAACAGAGTCGAGCCGGCGATGCCGAAGCGCACCTCCTTGCCCTCCATGTTGCCGCCGCTTTGCAGCGAGCTCGGCAGCTGCTGCACGCCGAGGGCGGCGAGCCGCGGATTGCCGCGCTGCTCGCTGTGATTACACACGGCATAGAGAGCGACGAACATGATCACCATGGCCGCGAGCACCGCCCAGCCCTGGCGCGTGTCGCCCACCATGTAGCCGAACGCATAGGTGAGCGCGGCCGGGATGAGCGCGATCGCCAGCATCTCGAGCAGGTTCGTCAGTGCGTTCGGGTTCTCGTACGGGTGCGCGGAGTTGGCGTTGAAAAAGCCCCCGCCGTTCGTGCCGAGCTCCTTGATCGCCTCCTGCGAGGCCACCGGCCCCATCGGCAGCGTCTGGGTGCGCGCGGTGAGGGTGCGCATCAGGGGCGCGCCGGAGGCGCTCGTGAGCGGCTGGCCCGCCGCATTGACGCGCGGCTGCTGGTAGGTGACGGGCTGCAGCAGGTTCACGGTCTTGTAGGGGCTGAAGTTCTGGATCACACCCTGGCTGACCAGCACGAGCGCCAGCACCGTGGCGATCGGCAGCAGCACGTAGAGCGTCACGCGCGTGAGGTCCACCCAGAAGTTGCCGATGGTCCGCGCGCTGTGGCGCGCAAGTCCGCGGATCAGGGCGATGGCCACCACGATGCCGGTCGCGGCGGAGAGGAAGTTCTGCACCGCGAGCCCGGCCATCTGGGTCAGATAGCTCATGGTGGTCTCGGGCGTATAGCTCTGCCAGTTGGTGTTGGTGATGAAGCTCACCGCGGTGTTGAACGCCGAGTCCGGCGGCACTGCGGCGAAGTGCTGCGGATTGAGCGGCAGCCAGTACTGCGCCCGCTGCAGCGCGTACAAGAGCAGCGCCCCGAGGGCATTGAATACGAGGAGTGCGATCGCATAGCGCTTCCAGCCCATCTGCCCGGCCGGATCGATGCCGCAGAAGCGGTAGATCAGCGCCTCGAGGCGCGCTGCGGCGCCGAGGCCCGCGATCGGCTCGCCTTCCATGACGCGCGCCATGTACAGGCCGAGCGGCTTGACGGCGAGCAGCGTGACCGCGAGGAACAGGGCGAGCAGCCCCCAGGATTGGGCGGTCATCAGAACTTCTCCGGCTTGAACAGGGCGTAGAGCAGATAGCCCGTGAGCGCGAGCGCCAGCAGTCCGCTGATGATCTCGGCCGCGCTCATTCGGATGCTCCGAGCCGCGCGATCGCCCAGACGATCGCGTGGGTCACGCCGTAGAGCACGGCGAGCACGAGAAGAAATTCGAGGTCGGCCATGTCGATGCCTCCGTTCGGCCGGGCTCGTGGCCGGCCAGTGGGCGCACCCTAGCGTGCCTGCTGTGAGCATCGGGTGAAAAAACCCCTGGGGTGGTATCGGTGCGGCCGCTGGCGGACAATGCGCCTCATGATGCAGTCTGCCGCCTACCGGCCCTTCGCGGCGCTGTGCCGCGGGGCGAGGGTGGCCGTCGTGGCGCCGGCCGGACCGTTCGATCGATCCGCGCTCGAGGCGGGCGTGGCGGTGCTCGCCGAACGCTACGAGGTCCATCCTGCGCCGGGCATCTTCGCGCGCCGGCGCTATCTCGCCGGCGATGATGCGCGCCGCCTGGTGGAGTTGACGGCCGCCATGACCGACCCGGCCGTCAAAGCGGTGTTTTGCGCCCGTGGCGGCTACGGCGCGCTGCGGCTGCTGCCGGGACTCGAGCGCGTCGTGCCCGGCTCAAAACCCCTCATCGGATTTTCGGACATCACGGCGCTGCACGCGTGGCTGCAGCTCGGCGGGCGGGTGAGCATCCACGGCCCGGTTCTGACGCAGCTCGGCGGGCTCGGCGCGAGCACTCACACGCGGCTGTTCGACCTGCTCGAGAATACGGCGCCCGCCGCGCCGCTGCAGGGCACCGACACATACGTCGCAGGCGTTGTGGAAGGTCCGCTGGTCGGCGGCACGCTGGCGGTGCTCTCGCGGCTCCTCGGTACACCGTTTCTGCCGCCGCTCGAGGGCGCCGTGCTGCTGCTCGAGGACGTGGGCGAACGCCCCTACCGGCTCGACCGGATGTGGACGCATCTGGCGCTTGCCGGCGCATTCGGGCGCGTGCGGGGCATCGTGCTCGGCTCGTTCACCGGCTGCGAGGAGCGCGATGCGCCATATTCGAGCGCGGAGGTGCTGCGCGACCTCGCGACCGAAACCGGCCTGCCGTGCGCGGCGGGCTTTCCCATCGGCCATGGCGAGCGCAACGAGCCCGTCCCCCTCGGCGTGCGGGTCCGCCTCGATGCGGCCGCGCAGAAACTGACGTTCCTCGAGAGCGCCGCCGGCTGAACCCGGCGGCGCCCTATCGCAATGGCCGGGATTGCTGCACGATACGGCTTCGACCCCACTTCACCGAGCTGAACTCATGCCCTCGCTTGCCAATATCGAACGCATCCTGCGTCTCTCGCCGGTCATGCCGGTCGTGGTCATCGAAGAGCCCGCGATCGCCCCGGATCTGGCCCGCGCGCTGGTGCGCGGGGGTCTGCGGACCATCGAAGTCACGCTGCGCACGCCGGCGGCGCTGCGCGCCATCGAGGCGATCGCGCACGATGTGCCGGACATCGCCGTGGGCGCCGGCACGGTGCTGTCGGTTGAGGATCTGCGGGCCGCGGCCAATGCAGGCGCGACGTTCGCGATCTCCCCCGGGGCGACCCCGGCGCTGCTCGAGGCCGGCGTGCACGCGCCCATCCCCTATCTGCCCGCCGTCGCGAGCGCCTCGGAACTGATGCAGGCCCTCACGCGCGGCTATCACTGCTTCAAGTTCTTTCCCGCCGCGCCCGCCGGCGGCACGGCCATGCTCAAGGCGTTCGCGGGGCCCTTCCCGCAGGCGCGCTTCTGCCCGACTGGCGGCATCACCCAGGAGACGGTCAAGACGTACCTCGATCTGCCCAATGTGCTGTGCGCGGGCGGCTCGTGGCTCTCCCCGCCGCAGGTCCTCGCCGCTCGCGACTGGCCGCGGATCGAGGCCCTCGCGGCTCAGGCGGCCGCCTCAAGAACTTGAGACGCGCACGCACGGTCCAATCTTCAGCGCCATTCTCGCCGCACTATGTCCACTGCCCCTTCCCGCGCGCTGTGTCTGTGCGCGGCGATGCTCGCCGCAGCCCTGACCGGGTGCGCGGCGCAGCGGCTGAAAGCGGTCGCGCCACCGAGCGCACCGAAGCTCGTGGGCCGCTGGACCCTCGACCGCGCCCAAAGCGAGCACGTCGATGCGGCTGTGATGAGCCTCGAGACGCAGCTGCGCGGACTGCTTCGCCGGGCACGCCGGGCCGAGCAGGCGCAGAGCGAGCGGGAACCGACGCGCCGGCACGGCGAGCGCAACCCCACCAACCCGCCCGCGGGCGGCGGCGAGCCGACCCTGCACGAGCCCGGCGTCGTGGTCAGCGCACCGCTGCTCGGCGCCTCCTGGGTGCGGGAGTTCATCGGGCACGTGCCGGTGGGCAGCTATCTCGGAGTGCGCCTGACGCCTGAGGCGTTCAGCCTGCACAGCGCCGCAGGGATCCAGCAATGCATCCTCGGCGTGCCCACCGCCATCGCCTACGGCCACGGCGGAGCGAATCAGATGTGCGGTTGGGAGGGGCACGAGTTCCTCATCGTGGTAAAGCCGCTGCTCGGCCCGCAGCTCACCGAGCGCTTTGCCCTCTCGCCGAATGGGGAGCTGGTGCTGACCCTGCACCTGACGGGCCACGGCATCAACGTCCGGCTGATCCGCCGGTACCGGCGCACCCCGCACGCCGCCCCACCGGTGCTGCTGCCGACGAGCGACTGACCCCGGGCATCCCTCAGGCCAGCGCTCGGGCCCACGCGAGGGCCATGATGAGCATCGCGGCCAGCCCGGGCAACCACTGCGGAACGCGCTCGAGCCGCCGATCGAGCAGCGGCACGGCCGCCGCCCACCCGAGCAGCACCCCGAAGGTAAAGCCGAGCAGGTGCGCCATGATGTCCGTGTGCTTGCCGGCCGTGCCGAGCCAGCCGAGCAGCACCAGGCCCGCCCCGAGCGGAATCCACTGGCGCAGCCAGCTCTGGCGCGCGCCACGGCGGGTCCACCATGTATGCGCGGACATCATCCCGAGCGCAGTGAACACCGCAGTGGAGGCGCCCGCGGAGCGATACCAGGGCGGCCCGATGAACCCCTCGAGGAGATTGGCCAAGCCGGCGCCCACGACGATGAGGAACCAGGCGGTGCCCACACCGAGCTGCCGGCCGGCCAGATAGCCGAACCACACCCCGGCGAGCAGATTGCCCGCGAGATGCGGGCCGCTGAGGTGCAGTGTCAGGGATGTCCAGGCGCGCCACCACTGCCCGCGGCGCACGGCCGCCCCATACAGATCGGCGCGGTTGAAGGCATCGAGACGCACCAGACCGTTCGAGAGCACATAGGCCACCCCGATCAGCCAGGCGGCGTAGCCGACACAGCCGACCCAGGCATGCGCAAACAGACGCAGCGCTGGGGCCGGGGGCTCGACCGGATGCGGCGGATTTTCCCGCTCGTACTGATCGAGGTGCGCCACCGCCCGCGCCACGTCCCCGGCGCCGACCTGAAGCACAAACCACCCCTGAAACGCCACGACCTGACTGGCAATGCCCACTGCGGCGAGCACGAACGCGCGTTCCTCGCACACCCGGCGGCGCCGGGCACGAAAGACCTCGACGTCGGCCTCACTTGCGGCCTCCCTCAGCGCGGAGGCCACGGGCCCAGCGTCACGCTCATCCATGGCCGGATGATGGCATAAAGCGCTCCGGGGAGCCGGGCGCCCTGAACGGAGCCTTGGCCGGAGGCATTTTTACGTATGGCCGCCGCTCGCACCATGCTCCATCATGTCGCAGGCCGCGCCGAGCGGCCGACGGACCACCGGCATGACGAGCCCCCTGAACTTCGATCCCGAGCTGCTGCGCCGCTACGATCGGCCCGGCCCGCGCTACACCTCCTACCCGACCGCGCCGCAGTTCACCGCCTCGTTCGGCGCGGCGCAGCTGCGCGAGCACATCCGCCAGAGCAATGCCGGCGGACACGCCCTGTCGATTTACGCGCACATGCCGTTCTGCCTGAGCCCATGCTTTTACTGCGGCTGCAACCGCGTGATCACGCGTGACCCGGCGCGGGGCGAGCGGTATCTCGAGCGCTTGCTCGCGGAAGTCTCCACTGTCGCGCCGCTGTTCGACCGGCAGCGCGAAGTGCTGCAGGTACACCTCGGCGGGGGCACGCCCAACTTCTTCCGCCCGAACCAGATTGGCCGGCTGCTCGAGGCGCTCGCCGGACAGTTCCGGCTGAGCAGCCGGCCGGAGCGGGATTTCTCCATCGAGCTCGATCCGCGCACCGTGGGCCCGCACGACATCGCCGAGCTCGGCGCGCTCGGATTCAACCGCGCCAGCCTCGGGGTGCAGGATTTCGATCCGCAGGTACAGCGCGCCGTCAACCGCATCCAGAGCGTGGAGGAGACGCTCGCGGTCATCGAGGCGTGCCGCGCGAGCGGCTTCCGCTCGGTCAACGTCGACCTTATCTACGGCCTGCCACTGCAGACGCCCGAGGGTTTTGCCCGCACGCTCGGCACCGTGATCGCGGCGCGGCCGGACCGGCTGGCCGTGTACGGCTATGCGCATCTGCCGGAGCTGTTCAAACCGCAGCGTCAGCTCGATGCGACGTTCCTGCCCCACCCCGAGACGCGCATCGCGCTGCTGCGCCTGGCGATCGAGCAACTGAGCGCGGCGGGCTATCAGTACATCGGCATGGACCACTTCGCCCTGCCCGGCGATGACCTGGCGCGTGCGCGGGAGGCCGGCGGGCTGCAGCGCAACTTCATGGGCTACACGACCCACGCCGACTGCGACCTGCTCGGCCTCGGCGTGAGCGCCATCAGCCACATCGGCACGAGCTTCAGCCAGAACCCCCGCGATCTGACCGGCTGGGAGGCTGCCATCGACGCGGGCCGGCTGCCGGTGTGGCGCGGCCTGACGCTCGATACCGATGACCTGCTGCGCGCCGATGTCATCCAGCGGATGATGTGTCAGGGACGCATCGACATCGCCGCGATCGAATCGCGGCACGGCATCGACTTCGCGGCGTACTTCGCCGAGGCCCTGCGCGAGCTGCAGGCGCTTGCCGAGGACGGACTCCTCGAGATCAGCCCCGCGGCCATCCAGGCCACCGCGCGCGGCCAGCTGCTGCTGCGGCTGATCGCGATGTGTTTCGACCGCTATCTGCGCGCCGCCCCGTCACCCGCCGCCGCGCCGCGGTACTCCAAGGTCGTCTGAGGCGCGGCGGCCGGCGTCAACACCGCGCCGCAGCATGGCGCACTCGTTCGTCCAGCCGGTCGATTGACAGCGTTGACAATTCCACTATTGTACTTCGATGCCTAGTCGATCCACCCCGGTCCGCGAGTCCACGACGATCGAGAGGGTGGCAGAACAGGCCGGCGTCTCCGCGAAGACCGTCTCCCGGGTCATCAACAGCGAGCCCGGCGTGCGCGCCGAGACCCGCGAGCGGGTGATGGCGGCGATCGAGCGGCTCGACTACCAACCCAACCTCGCCGCCCGCGGGCTCGCCGGTGCCCGCTCGTTCCTGATCGGACTCTTCTACGACAAGCCGGGCGATTACCTGAGCGAGTTTCAGACCGGCGCGGTGCAGCGCTGCCGCGAATCGAACCTGCACCTGATGGTCGAGCCGCTCGAGGCGGCGAACCCCGATCTGGCCCGCGCGGTGAGCACGCTCATCCGCCAGCTGCGCCTCGAAGGAGTGATCCTGCTGCCGCCGCTCAGCGATCTGCCCGCGGTGCACTCGGCGCTCGAGCACGCCGGGATTCCGGCAGTGGATATCGCGCCGAGGCAGCGGCGAGCCGCTGCGCCCTCGGTCGACACTGACGATCGCGCTGCAGCTCGCCAGCTCACCCTCGAGCTGCTCGGTCGCGGCCACCGGCGCATCGCCTTCATGCTCGGGCGCGCCGGCCATCGCGCGACCGAGCAGCGTTACCTCGGCTTCACCGACGCGATGCAGGCGCATGGCCTCACCGTCGATCCGCAGCTCGTGCAGAGCGGCAACTTCGAGTTCGCCGATGGCCTGGAGTGCGCGCGGCGGATCCTCGGTGCCGCCGAGCGGCCGAGCGCGATCTTCGCCAGCAACGACGACATGGCCGCGGCGGCCGTGTGCGCCGCCCGTCAGATAGGCCTCGCGTTGCCGGAGCAGCTCTCGATCACGGGCTTCGACGATGCGCCGGTGGCGACCATGATCTGGCCCCAGCTGACCACGGTGCGCCAGCCGGTGCGCGCCATCGGGCGCATTGCCGCCGATCTGATCATCCAACACAAGCCACACCGGCGCGGCTGGCCGCAGCCGGTGCCGCGGCCGCATCTGGACCTGGAGGTCATCGTGCGCGGGTCGATCGCGCCGGCGCCGCCAGGCAAGACCTGACATGCCGCGCCGCCGATGCGCGCAGCGGCTGGGCCACGATGCCCGCCGCGTGGATCGGGCCGCTCAGTCCGCCGCCAGCGCCGCGCCGAGCGCACTCACTGCGCCCACGATGTGATAGAAGCTGCTCGCCGGGGACGGCTCCGGCACGAATGAGCCATCCGACCTGCGCCACGCCCCGCCACTCGCCCGGCGCCTCGCCGGGCGCAAACTGCGCCAGCGTCTTGATCCTGCGGCCACAGGCGCGCCGCGGGGTCATGGACGGTCAGATCCCCGGCGAGCGCATTCACCGCAAAGCCGCCGCGCACGCCGCGCTCCTGCGCAATCCGCACGAGCCGCAACGCCGTGGCGCGCAGTGCCGGCTGCGCGGCTCGTAATGCTCGCGCAGCGCGCCGCTTGCCGGATCAATCCAACACTCGAGGGCGAGCCTGACGATCCGCTCGGCGATCCGCCGCCAGTGCGGCGCGCCGTCCAGCTCCGCCCAGGCGAGCAACGCCTCGAGCAGGTGCATGCGCGGGTTGGCGAGCTGCGGCGCACCGGCGGGCGCATCGGTGTCGGCCCGAAATCCCACGCCTGCGCCCAGCCGGTGCGTGATGCACTCGAGCAGCTCATTGGCGCGCGCCGCGCAGCCCGCCGCCGGGCCGAGCAGGCGGTGCGCTTCGGCGAGGGCGAACAGCACGAACGCCTGCTCGTAAAGCAGCGCCCGCTCCTCGCGCACCTCACCATCGGGGTCGAGCGCGCCCGCATCAGCCCATCGGGGCGCCGGTAGCACGCGTGTACGTGCTCGAGTCCCTCGCTCACGAGCGCACGCGCCCCACCCTGCCAGCCGAATTCGGCCGCGCGAGCGAAGCAGAAGATCTGCCGCAGCTGCACTCGCGCGCGGCGCGCATCGGCGCGCATCGGCCCCTCGCTTGAGAGCCGTTCATGGAAGCCGCCCACGCTGCGATCCCAGCCCCACGAGGCCCAGCGCGGATAGGCCGCCTGGACCAGCCAGAGGCGTAGTTGCTCGTACGCGCGTCGGGCTTGCGCGCGAGCCTCGGCGCTCATACGTTCAGGCGTTCGGGCGCCGGCCCGGTGCGCGGTGCGCAGCGGTGAACACGTGAGGGCATGAACGTTCCGGCATCCAGACCCGGACGCGGAGAAGCCGCGCCGGCGTGCCGAGCGTAGCCAGCCGGTCGGCCGGCCTCAACGGCGATGAGGGCCGCCGTCGAATGCCGGCGGTGCGCTCCAGCGGGTCGCGCCAGGGGAGCGCCATCCGGCCGTTGGCCGCAGGAGTCAGGGCGGGGGCGTGCCCGGAGGCAGCGTGCCCGGCATGAAAACGCTGCCCATCGAGGCGCACGGAAGGCCTGGGTCGACCGGCCCGCGGATCAGATGCGGATGCGCTGCCAGGCGCGCGAGCGCCAGCGCAGGAAGAGAGAAGAGCCGAGCAGCACCACGTAAATGATGACGGCGCTCCAGCCGCCGCGGGCGCCCCAGCCGAACTGCGGCAGAAAATGAAACCACCCCTGCCCCGGCGCAAAGGTGAAGGCGTGCGCGAGCGGCAGAAAGACGAGCCAGCACACCGGAAAGATCAGCGCCGCGGGCACCCGCACATCCCCGGCGCCGCGCAGGCACATGCTACTGCCGAGGTTCAGCCCGTCGAAGAACTGGTAAGCGGCCGCCAGCCACAGCAGCCCGGCCCCGAGGCGCACAACGGCCATCGAGTTGCGCTCGTGCGCGCCGGCGAACAGCGGCAGCAGCCATGGGCCGGCAGCCGCCAGCGCCAGCCCGATGCCCCCCATCACCAGCGCCGCGAGCAGGATGACCCGGGTGCCGAGGCGCAGCGCCCAGCCCCGATCGCCGGCACCGATCGACTGCCCGACGAGCGTCGCCGCGGCCGTCGCGATGCCGATCCCGGGCATGTAGGCGATGGACGTGAGCACCGTGACCATCTGCGTCGCCGCGCCGGCCACGAGCCCAAAGCGCACCTGCATCATCTGAAACACCGAAAAGCCGAGCACGTCCGCCGCCGGCATCAGGCCCATCGGAAACCCCAGACGCAGTTGCCGGCGCACCGTGCGCCACTGCGGCCGCCACGTCAGGTGCGAATTGAACGCCATGCGGATGGGCGCGCGCAGGAACAGGACGAAGCCGAGCAGAAAGCCGACCGCCTGCGCCACGTTGCTCGCCCAGGCCGAGCCGGCCACGCCCCAGCCGAAATGAAAGATGAACAGCTCGTTGAACACGCCGTTGGCGAGCGCGGCGGCGGC
>JAKAYU010000044.1 GCA_021809525.1 Pseudomonadota bacterium
GTTGGTGGGCTGGATGTCTGGTAACAAACATCTTACCAATCCCGGCCAGCCTTCCCCATATCTTTCAATGCCTTACCGTCAGGTGCTCCCCGCGCTTGCCGTTAAGTAAGTGCCATTGCCTGTCTATTCCACACATCTTATGAAGGCCGCTGCGTGAGAAGTTGATGGTTTGCGCTGTTGAACAGCTATCCGTTACAAAGGCGTTGGCGGAAGTCGCGCACGAGAGGATAGACCCAGACGCTCTTGATGGGTTCGGCGTTGCGATGCAGTCGATCGAGCTTGCCCCGCCCCTTCGTGTCACCCAGGCACTGCCAGTTAGCGGCCTTGTAGCAGGTGCCGGTGAAGCGCGGCTTCTCGACGAAGGTCTCGAGCAGCGCCGGGCGGTAGCCATAGCGGGTGTGCCAGTCGTCCATCAGGCGGCGCGTGATCAGCGCGAGGATGCGGGAAGCCAGATTCTTGCAGCGAACCCAGGGCAATATCAGGAAGCGGGCGTTGTTGACAACGAGATGCAAATTGCGCTCTCGCTGCTCGCGTGTCCAACCGATGAACTCATCGCGCGGCTGGGTCTTCCAGGCGCTCGCCCCGAAGGACAGGAGAGCCACGACCTCCCCCGCCGCACGTACGAAGTAGCGCAGCTGGGCGCCGGGGATGAGTTGGTGGCCGAGATAGTGATGGCGCTGGATGTAGGCATTCCACAGCAACGACTCGCGCTTTCTGCCGACCGGTTCGACGATCAGTCGCGAAAGCTCAACCGCTGGCAACAGCAGCGGCTCGAGCACGGCCTGCTCTATTTGCGGGCGAGCGAGGTACTGCGGTGGCTTGGCCTTGGTGGGCGGTGGCAGGCTGATCAGACCGTCGGCGGCCATTCGCAGCATCGCCACCCGGCAGCTCATGTCCTTGAGGCGACCGTCGGGGCGGCGCCACGCGAGCCGCTCGCAGACCTCCCGCGAGAGCTGCGCCCGGTTCAGGGACGGAGATTGCTCGATCAAGGCGCGGATGAGATCGAGTTCCCCGGGCGTGAAGGTGCGTCCGCAGTAGCGCATCGGTTAGCTCGAGTCGGCAAGTCCCAGGGCCTGCTTGTGTGCGCGCAGCACCAGCACGTCCTCGTAAAGACGCATCCAGCCGCGCCACAGCACCGTCATCCCAGGCTCCCCATCGCACTTTCTGCCCAGGTGTCCGCCGACCCGACCGATCAGACGCACCATCTCCTTGAGCGTCGGGGCTTTTGCCGGCGGCAGCGTCTTGTGCACCCGCACGTGCAGTGCTTCGATCTCTGCCTTCGAGAACACCTCCGTGGCGGGAAGATCCGGCTGCACGCGGGCCAGATACGCCACGTGCATCAAGCGCACGCCAATGATGCTGAAGACCGTCAGATACCGGGCCAGGCGCTCGCCGGTCTCCAGCAGACATTCCTCGACCTGACAGCCGGATTTCAAGACCCGGTGCCAGGTCTCTATGCCCCATCGTTTCCCGTACCATTGCACCTTCTCGCGCGCCGATTCGAAGTCGGTAACCGGCAGGTTCGTCAGCAGCACCCAACTGACTGCCTCGGCACCCTGGGGTGGGGCGTTCTCGGTCGCACCGATCACTTGCACGGTGATCGGCTCGGTGGAGCCCGAGTCGCGCGCGTGGCCGCGCCGCTGCGGCGGCCGGATCGTCGCCTGGGCCACCTTCACTGCGATCTCGGCCGCGCGCGCCTGGCGCTTGCCGTTACCGGGAATCAGCACCTCGAGGCTGCCGAGGACCGGGGCGGCCGCGAGCGCCTCGATCATCGTCTCCCAACCCTCACTCTCCTCAGGGACAAGCTTGCGATCCCGCCGCGCGCGAATCACATATCGCGCACCCAGCTCCTTGGCGGCGGTGAGAAACTCGAAGAAATCCGACTCCCGGTCCGCAATCGTGATGGCCTGCACCCCGCGCGGAGTGCGCGCAACCGTATCCTTCAGCGCCACCAGCCACTTCGAGCTCTCTTTCTCTTCGATCGCTGTGCACTGCAGCCGCAGGACCTTCTCGACTAACTCTTCCTCAGGAACTTCCCGCCGCGCCCAGATGCTCTGGCTCAAAATCCCAAGCGGCACACCGCTCGTCGTGAACGCCAACGCGTTGTGCATGATGAGGCCACGGTCGTGCGCTTCATTGCTCTTGCCGATCGGCCCCAGCCCTCGGGTCTTCGGATGCTGCCCGTAGCTGAAAAATACTGTGTCCTGCGCGACCAACACAGGACCGCCGCAGGTCACCATCCGCTTGACGGTCGCAGCGACATGCGGCTCACGGATCGCCTCGGGGCTCGCCTTACCGTTATCAAACAGACGATACGCAGCCTGCGTGCTCGCCCAATCCCCGCACGCTTCATTGATCGGGGAGACAGGCGACTTCCCCAGCAGCTCCGCAGTCTTCATCAAGCGACGATCCAGGCGTTTATCCCCGAGATCGACACCGGCGAATTCCTCGCGCAGCCACTCCACCGAGCCGGTGCCGGCCTCAATGATAGCCTGCACCTCGGGATCATCGCTTTGCGATCTCTTCCGCGCGCTGCCCAAACACCCTCCACATTGCAGTGCAACGCGCAGAAGACTACCAGACCGACTTCTTTGTGTCCAGCCCCTCCCTCAGGAGCTGGTCCGAAGGCTCAAAGTTGTGTGGAATAGAGAGGCCATTGCGTTTAAGCCGGGCTTCAGCTTGCACCTGCTCTGCTGTCAAGTGAAACTCCGCCTGGCGGTGCAGTATCCAATCGGAACCGGGACGATGACGGCTGGAAATCCGTGAGAACCCGAGGGGATGTGCTCGAAAATACTTCTGCGCCTGTTCTTTCTGCTCCCGGGTCATTTGGGACCGCTAAGGACCAGATGCTCCCGTAGCCAGAACGACTTCAGGCAAAGACAAAGCGCCGGCGCCCAGCACCGTAATCAACAGACGAGACACAATGCGTTCCATGATCGTCTCTTTAGATTTTATGCAAAAACCACAATCCTCACTGGCTCCAGCACCTACTCGCGCGGAATACTCTGCGGTGCGATCGTGTCACTAATAACATGAATGTACGCCATGCCAAGGTAGGCCCGCTGTAAACCGCGAGTCCCGATACCGACTTTTTGAAAGAATGTGCCGGCAAGCAAAATCAGGCTATCTTGGTTTCCCTCCCATATCGATCGGCTGGCCGTGGGAGAGGGATGTCAGATAACTGACCAAAGCAGCCATTTTGCGGCCGCCATATCGGAGAGGTCGGCCACCAATACCGCCGGCAATACAGGCTTCTATCTGATCTTCGAGCGTGACCACGCGCTTGGCCCGCGGATTGAATCGGGGGAAGATTGCGGCGGCGTTGGTTAGCTTAGGGATTTTAGAGCCGTTAGGAGCTTTGCCCACGCCTTTACCACCCGCCAAGTGGCAGCTTTGACAGGTCAGACCTCTACCTTTAAAAGTATCGGTCGCGAAGATATGACCGCCCTGCTGGACCGCCGCTTGTAACGGTCCTGTTCCCGCCCATGCGCTGGGCAGGCCGAGCCCCAGTACCACGGCCCCTAAGAAAGGGCCAGTAAAATAGGCGAGCCGTTTCCGTTCATTCACATTCATTTGCATAACCTGTTCCCCCGTTCAGGGGCTCTGCGAAGTAAAGCAGAGCCAAGCGAACCGACCGAACCCGTCGGATAATCCACGCCTTCCATGGCGCATGATCGTACTCCAGATTGTTAAAGAGCGCACCGGTCTGCTAGGGCGGAGCTGAGATGGGCGAATTCGTACGCGGCAGGCAACGGCACGACTCTGTTGCGCGCGTTGCTGAGGATGTACGTCAGATACGTCAGCGGTTGACCGAATTCGCCTTGCACGACTCTACGAGTGATATGCAGCGCTCGGCAAAATAATTGTTCCATGAGTTGGTTGAGATGACCAACCTCGGTGAATGTCGGCACGGCGTGCCAGCGCGTCAAGGCGTAGTGGACGGCTTCCCATGGCTGTCCCTCGGCAGCACCGATTGCACGGCATTGTCGAGCCAGGCCTTGAATTGGGCGAGCAATGGGACCGTGCGCTCCTGTCTCGCCCGGAGGGGCTCCTCATCGCTGAGTTCCTTGATCTGCCGCTCGATACGGAAGAACGCCCTGTAGACGGCCAGCACCTCATGGGGATCGCCGGGGCACCTCATCAAGCCGGCCGCTTCCGCCAAAAGGCGGCGGGGGTGCACATGTCGGCCGACTTCCGTGCTCTTTTCGCTGAGGTCAAGCGGATCGTACCCGGGGTTAGGTATCGGCCCTCAGGTAGCCGCGGTAATCGCTCAGGAACGTCAGCGGCGCATCCCGGTACGGGAGTTGGAGAATTCGTAGATGATCGGGGGTGGCCCATGGCGGTCATCCTTGGCGTAAAGCCAGAGCTTCGCTTCGTACGTCTTGCGCCCACTCGGATCGTGGTTGTGCCGCGCCAGGGTCGTATCGTCCTCCCAGACGTTCCCGGATTCGAACACCTTCGGGACCATTCGACGGTGCAGCCACTCAAGCAGCTCCGCGCATTGCGCCAGCCACTCGGACATCAGGGTACGGGCGAGCTCGATCCGGAGGCGGGCGAAACGGCCGGCAATGCGATACAGCGGTAGTCCGTCCGCGCATTTGCGCACGATGCGGTACGCGAGCAGGCTGGCCGAGGCCATGCTTCTGGGAACCCACGGCGGCACCGGCTGCTGCGCTCGGACAGCCGGCCCATGACAGGGGACCTCGGGCGCAGCGTCTCGTGCACTTCGAGCTTGGCAGGAATTTACGCAACTGTTCGCAGGAGTCGTGCCCGAAGGCCCTCATCCGCTTCGTGCAGCAGGGGCAGGTATTTTGGTCCTGCGGCACCTCGATCTGCTCGATGAGGCATGGCAGGTTCGTCGGCACCCGCACCGCGCCTCCACGCTCGACAGGCGGCACGGCGGCAACCTCCCCGATGCAGCGCATCCACCCGTCACTGGACGACTCTGCGACGGCCGCCGTTGACTCGAGAAGGTCCGCCGCCCGCACACGTCCGGCAGCACACGCGTGCGTGCCGGATGAACTCACCGGGGCAGCGTCACGATACGCTTGCCATATGGGCTGAGCGAAAGCCGCGCGAGCTTCAGGTGCTGCAGGGCGAACGGGATCCCGATGATCGTCACCGCCAGAAGCAGCGCACACGCCAAGTGGCCGAGCGCGAGCCACAGGCCTCCCAGGATGATCCACACGATGTTGCCGAGGAGAATGAGCAGGTTTCCCGCCTCGCCGCGTGCCGGATCGTCCGCAATTTGGCGGCCGAACGGCCAGAACGTGAATGCGCCGATCCGGAAGGCCGCAATTGCGAACGGGATGCCCACGATGGTGATGGCCGAGAGGACACCGGCGACCCACCAGCCAAGGCCCGTGACGAATCCGCCAAACACAAACCAGAGAAGATTACCCAGCAAACGCATAGGACTCCTTCCGCGAATTGGATAGCCGCCGTTCGCGTGCAGCCGGCGCAATTGTAGCCTTCCTCCTGGTCGCGTAAACTCGCGCAGGCAAATCACGGGAGTCCGCCTCCCCGCGCCTGCACTCGCTGCGGTTCGATCCGCGCTGCAGACAGCGCAGGCATGCGCTCCAGGAGCGGTCATGTATCTGCCAGAGCAGTTCCAAGAATCGCGGCTGAGCGTCCTGCACGATCTGATCCGCTCACACCCGTTTGGTGCGCTTGTCGTTCTGGCAGGAACGGAGCTCCTCGGCGCGCACCTTCCCTTCCTCCTTTGCTCTGAGCGAGGCGACAAGGGTACGTTGTGCGGGCACGTAGCACGGGCGAACCCCGTCTGGAAGCACTTCGGCGGCTCAGTCGAGGCGCTGGCGATCTTTCAAGGGCCCCATGCTTACATCAGCCCGTCCTGGTATCCCAGCAAGGAGACCGATGGCAGAGCCGTCCCGACCTGGAATTACGCCGTCGTGCATGCCTACGGAGCGCCCCGCGCCATCGAGGATCCGAACTGGCTGCACGAGCACGTAACGCAGTTGTCGGCAGCGCACGAGGCGGTACAGATACATCCGTGGAACGTATCGGACGCGCCCCATGAGTACATCGGGGGCATGATCAGCGGCATCGTCGGAGTTGAGATCCAGCTCTCCAGACTCGAAGGAAAATGGAAAGCGAGCCAGAACAGGCACCGGGCCGACCAACTGTCGGTAGCGGCTGCGCTCGAATCGCAGAGCTCCGAACGCTCGCGCGCCATGGCACAGTTGGTCAGGCAACGCATCAAGGACCCTTAAGCGGGCGCAATGCATCGAACGTTCGACGCCGGCCGGGATACCGTCGGTGCCGGCGCCGGCCCCGACGTCTCACGTATGTTCGACTAGGCCGCAAGCGCCGGCTTCCCGGGCGCAGTTCACACGTGCTCACCGCTCTTGAGGCCGTGACCGACGATACGGTTGCTGCAGTGCCCGCATCTCGGAGCAAGCGCATGAATGGCGCATTCGAACGAATCGATATCGTGCGGCTCGCCGTCGAGCGTTACGGTCATCGCGCGCGCGTATTCATTTGCACAGGTCTCGCAGCGTAACATGGCATGCTCCGGGAGAATCAGCCCGCAGCGACGCTAGCCTCAGCGACTGTCGCGGAAAATCGGTCAATCTGCGCACGTTCCGTGCGCGCACAGCGCCTCTTGCCCGGCGAGATCAGCACTGCGATCCGCGGGCCGTGCGCGGGGGCGCCATCCGGCCTGCCCAGCCAGCTCTCTCCCTGGCGCCTTTACCTACGCACATTCGCGGATCGACTTTCCCCGCGCCCCGGGTAGATTGGCGGGCATTGGTTTCCGCTCACGGTATCGACCATGACCCGCGACGCCAATCCGATGGCCCCCCCCCTCATGTCGGCTGGCTTCGGTCGCCGGTCAACCCTAGCGATACCGTGAGTCTTTTTTTCTCATGCGCCGCGACACTGTCGCGGCGGACCCCCACCGCCTCGCCGTGCCGCCACCCACCCTCCCTCTGAAGGGGGGGCTCGCTGCTCCTTCGGGGCATCGCACCCCGGCGCAACCTACAATGCCTGCGGCCACGCGTGCGCCGCTGGCGCCGCAGGACGCTTGCAGGCCCGGGTGAGATCTGCCGGGTGACGGTGCACCGCATTATCGATCCGACGGCAACGAGGCCTCGTGCGGGAGAACCGCACACGAATCGGCACAGCGTGAGCGCCGTGCGGTGCGTATAGTACGGCCACCATGATGTCTGCTATCCAGGCGCTCGAACCGCAATCCGGTGACGCACTGCTGCTCGTCGACGTCCAGAATGACTTTCTGCCGGGCGGCCGCCTGGCGGTGGCCGGGGCAGATCAGATCCTCGAGCCGCTCAACCGGTGGATCGCCCGGTTTTCGCAGGCCGGCCTGCCCATCTTTGCGACGCGTGACTGGCACCCGCCCGATCACTGCTCATTTGCCATTCGGGGCGGCCCCTGGCCGCCGCATTGCATCGCCGGCAGCCCCGGAGCCGAGTTCAGCCCGGCGCTGCGGCTGCCGGCCGATACCCCAGTCACGGTGATCGGCAAGGGCACGGACGCGGACGCGTATTCCGGCTTCGAGGGCACGGACCTCGATGCCCGCCTGCAGGCCGCCGGGGTGCGCCGGCTGTTCGTGGCCGGCCTGGCCACCGATTACTGTGTTCTGAACACCGTGCTCGACGCCCGCCGATCGGGCTATGAGGTGGTGCTCCTGGAGCGCGCCATCCGGCCGGTCGAGGTCCACCCGGGCGACGGTGCACGCGCCGTTGCGGCCATGGCGGCGGCCGGCGCGCAGCTGTTGAAGGATTGATAATGGGTGAGACCGGAGCACTGCTGACGGACCTGTATCAGCTGACGATGCTGCAGGCGTATTTCGACCAGGGCATGAACGACACTGCCGTGTTCGAGTTCTTCGTGCGCGAGCTGCCGGCGGGACGCAACTTCTTGGTGGCGGCCGGACTGCAACAGGCGCTCGATTACCTCGAGTCGCTGCGATTCAGTGACGAGGAGCTCGCCTGGCTCGAGCGCTGCGGGCGATTTAGCCCGCGCTTCATCGCCTCGCTGGCCGACCTGCGCTTCACCGGCGAAGTGGCCGCGATGCCCGAGGGCACCGTATTCTTCGCCAACGAGCCGATTCTGCGCGTCATCGCGCCGCTGCGCGAAGCGCAGCTGGTCGAGACCCGACTGATCAACCTGCTGCAGTTCCAGACCCTGGTGGCCAGCAAGGCTGCCCGGGTGCGCCTCGCGGCCGCAGATCGGCTGCTCGTGGATTTCGGCCTGCGCCGGGCGCACGGTGCCGAAGCGGCTCTGCTCTCGGCCCGCGCAAGCTACTTGGCCGGCTTCGACGGCAGTTCCAACGTCCTGGCCGCAATGCGCTGGGACATCCCGATGTACGGAACCATGGCCCATTCGTTCATTCAGGCGCACACGGATGAAGCGGCCGCATTCGAGCACTTTGCGCGCTCCCACCCGCGGGCCAATACCCTGTTGCTCGACACCTACGACACCGAAGCGGCCGCGCGCGCCGTCGTGCCGCTCGCCCGCAAGCTCTCCGCCGACGGCATCACGATCCAGGCCGTGCGCCTCGACAGCGGCGACCTGGCGGAACACGCGCGACGAGTGCGGGCCATCCTCGATGCCGACGGCCTGAGCGCGGTGAGCATCTTCGTCAGCGGCAGCCTGGACGAATACGCCGTCGAGCAGTTGCTCGCCGCGGGGGCGCCCATCGATGGCTTCGGTGTCGGCACCCGCATGAACACCTCTGCCGATCGGCCCTATCTGGACTGCGTCTACAAGCTACAGGAGTATGCCGGCGCGGCGCGCCGCAAACGCTCCGAGGGGAAAGCGACCTGGCCCGGCCGCAAGCAGGTATTCCGGCAACTTGATGCCGACGGCCGGATGAGCGGCGATACGCTGACCCTCGAGGACGACGTGCAGCCGGGCAGCCCGTTGCTCGTGCCGGTGATGCGCGCCGGCAGGCGCCTGGCACCCTCGCCACAGTTACCGGCCGTGCGCGCGCGAGCCTGCGGCGAGCTCGAGCAGCTACCCGGCACGCTGCGGCCGCTCAGCGCGGCTGCAGCCTATCCGGTGACGGTCACCTCGGCGCTTCAGGCGCTTACCCGCGCAGTTGATCAAAAGAGCCGGTGACCGGCCAGATCCGCGGCGCGCCATCGGTGCTGGGAGTACCGTTTAGTCGCCGCATCACGAACCATTCTCAGCTCGTGATGGGGCTGATCCGCGGCGTCAGCACGAGAGTTCAGTTGGGCGCTCCCGGGGGCCGGCCTGATGCGGCCCCCGGCGGTTGGGTGACCTCAAACGGAATCTCGCATCAGCAGAGCCGAACACGGCGCGTAACGCGCCGCCTGCAGAGCGACGCTGCCGAGCGGCGGTCCCGACGGACCGCACGCGCCGCCGGAGCCCAGCACCACTACTCGGCCTGCCTCGCGGCTGGCCTCGTCGATGAGCGCCTTGAGCGCCGGGCCCTGCACGATCCGAATCTGCGGCCGCACGCCGGGCCGCGCCAGCAGCGGCCTCGCCTGCCGCGCCCAGCCCCTGGCGGCAGCTTGTATCCTGCCGAGCAGCGCTCTGCGCTCCTGCGCTCCCAACTGCACCGGCAGGCCGGCGTTCGGCGGCTCGGCCACTGCGACCGCCACCGGCTGCGGCCCGGGCACGTGCAAGAGCCCATGGAAGCGCTCGACCACCTGCCCAATCGATGCCGAGCCGTCAACCGGGAACAGCACCAGGAACGGACGCTTGACGGCCGTCGCTGCCTTCTCCCGTTTCGGTTCACGCTCGCGCACCAGAAGGACGCTGGCCGCGCCGTGCTGCTCGAGCATGGCCAGGGCAACGCTGCCCGTCGGCAGGTAGGGATTGTCCGCGCGCCTTTCGCCCCGCCAGTTCGAAGCGGCCTCTCGCGGCCATCTCCGGCCGGACCCGCGCCGGCTCGCCGCGCCGCACGTGACATGTGACATGTGACCGAGATTCCCCGCGAGCGCAGCCGCCGTTGCACCCAGTCAAGCCACGCCCGTGTCAGCGGCGGAACACGCACACTCTCGGGCTCCTGTCGCGGTGCTGAGGAGCCCTCCCGGATGCTCAGCGGCAGCACGTGCACCACGTGCCGGCCGGGCCGGGCCGGGCCGGGCCGGGCCGGGCAATCGCAGATCGTGCGTGTCGCTGCAAGGGTATACCTGGAGCCATCGACTCCCCGCAGATTGTTAATAGATCCCGCCGCACCATCGCCGCGGGAGAATCGTCTGCCTCCCTGGGGCACGGAACCTATCCGGACTCATACGCATGACGGGGAGGTTGGGCGGACCACACCGTGGTCTTGGCGACTCGCTACCCGCCGCGCCGTTTGCAACCGCCGCCAACCGTTGCACGCCGCGGCCGATCCAGGTTGCTCGTAGTAGGTATAGCTTCGCACTGCGATGCGCCGGACTTGGCGGTAAAAGAGCGCTTCAGTATCGCTACGGATCTGCTCTCGGGAGTCTGCGATGCATCCGACAACTGCCGAATTGTTCACGGAAACGCTCGAGAAGACAGGCGAGTGGCTGCAGGAATTGATGCAGGAGCTCGGCAGCTCCCATCCGCAGCAAGCCTACTCGGTATTGCGCGCCGTCCTGCACACCCTGCGCGATCGCCTGACCGTCGGTGAGGCTGCAGACCTCGGTGCGCAGCTGCCGATGCTCGTGAGAGGCTTTTACTTCGAGGGATGGCGTCCTTGCGGACAAGCACCGAAAATGCGTCACAAGAGCGAGTTCCTGCAGCACCTGAAGCAGCTGTACCCGGCGCTGCCGGACGCCGAGCGGGAAAACGCCGCTCGCGCCGTGTTCCGCGTCCTGACGCACCACATCAGCCGTGGGGAGCTGCAGCATGTCAAGGATCAGCTGCCTGCGGACATACGCGATCTGTGGGAGTACCCGGCCTGAGGCCGCTCCGCCGCCGCGCGGCCGGGCTGCCCCGCAGGGCACGCCCCTCGCTGTACGTTGCCGACGGTCTCGGTCCTGCCGATTCGCCCTGTGACGGGCGGATGAGCGCAGTGCAAGCGGCCATCCGACGGACCTACTCGCCTGCGACGACTGCGGAGGCTATGGGCGCGACGGAACCGAGCTCTTCCGCGTGCTGCGCCGCCTCGGCGAGGAGCACGGCGAACTCGATCGCGCGAGCGTCGATGGCATCGCGCTGGTGCGCACTGTACGCGAAGGGCGGGAGATCGTCCGCGGATACCGGCGCCTCGCCGAGGACGGATACCCCTTCAAGTTCGCATTCAGGTGGGTACCCGTCGACTCCCGGTGCGCGACGGAGCCGGCGCGAATACGCGCACTGCTCGACGAACGGATGAGCGAGCAAAGCGGCGCCCGCGAGCGCTGGGGCCTGCAGGTGGCCAGGCACCGCTGCGACAGATGGCACACGAGATCATTGCGCGGCTCGCCCCCGTCATCGTCCGCAAAGTCGATCTGAGGCACCCTGACCAATTGATCCGTGTCGAGGTTCTGGGCAGAAAGACCGCAGTGTCGATCCTGCGCCCCGGGGATGTGTTCGCCACGCGCCGCGGGCAACCGACACCCTCACCCGCGGCGTCCCCGAGGAGCGCCCGCTTCGCCTGATCGGCTTCGACCGCTCCCCAACTTTGCACAAGATCGCCAAAACAGGACAAATGTCATCTCCGCACGACTCGCTCCTGACATGGAGGAGATCCATTACACATCCTTTGATTGCACGCAAAGCCGAAACTCTCCGGCGGGTGCACACCAACAAAACCCTCTCAAACTCCGGAGCGCATTTCGATGTCATTCATATCCTGGACCGACGATCTGTCCGTGCACATTCCGTCCGTGGACGCGCAGCACAAAAACCTGGTCGGCATCATCAACAACTCTACAATTCGATGCAGGTCGGCAAGGCGAACGGCGTCATGCGCAAGATCCTCAGTGATCTCGCCGACCACACCGTGACGCACTTCTCCTACGAGGAGCGTCTGTTCAAGCAGTACGCATATCCGGATGCGGCGGCGCACCAGAGCGCCCATGCAAGCCTGGTCACGCAGATCCGCGAGCTGCAGAAGCAGCTCGAGGGCGGTGCGCCGATCTCGATCAAGACCTTCAGCTTCCTGACGAAGTGGCTGACCGGGCACATCATGAAGGACGATCAGAAATACTCGCAGTTCCTGCGCGCCAAGGGGATCCAGTAACGCGACAAAACCGCCGCGGCGCGGGCGGACCATGGCCCGCGCTAGCGGTATTCCCCAATGGCGCACCCATGGCGCGATCTCGCATCCTCGGCGACGGCGCCGCAGACATTGCGCGCGTCGCATCTCTGTGTGCGAGGAGGACGCGGGATGAAAATCGGTGAGATCTGCAGCCGGGAGGTGTACATCTACACTCCCGAGGAGCCTCTGGAGAGTGCCGTGGTGGAGATGGTCAAGCGGCACGTCGGCGCGCTCGTCATCGTCAAGGCCGAGCCGAAGCGGGTGCGGCCCGTCGGGATCGTCACCGACCGGGATGTCATGCGCGGACAGGTCCTGCTGAAGAAAGGTCTTGCCAGCCTCACGATCCGCGACGTGATGACGAGCGACCCTCTGACGATTTCCCAGGGTACCGGGATCGGTGAGGCCATCGACCTGCTGCGCCAGCGCGGGGTGCGCCGTGCGCCAGTCGTCAATGGCGGAGGTGACCTCGTCGGTATCGTCTCGCTCGATGACCTGCTGCCGATCATCGCCGAGGAGCTCGGCGCTCTTGCCCAGCTGGTCGGCACCCAGGCGCGCCGCGAAGGCATCGCGCGTACCGGTGCGCCCCGAGCCACCGCCGCACGCTCAAGCGGCCGCGGTGCCCGAGCGCGGCGGCGCTGAAGCTCGCGGCCGAACCACCCGCCGCGGCGCGTGCAACCGCGCACGGCATCCCCTACAGCTTCGGCGGCGGCCTGCGGGCTGGTTGGGCTTCATGATCGCGCTGGCACGCGAGACAGCGCTTGGCGGTCGGGTACGCCTCGAGCCGTCCCAGATCGATCGGCTCGCCGCAGTCGATGCACACTCCGTACGTGCGCTCGGCAATGCGCCGCAGGGCCGCATCGATGTCGCTCACCTCCGCAACCTCGCGCGAGATTTCCGCGAGATTCACATCGGTCAGCAGATCCGCCAGCGATTCCTCATCGACATCGTGGACCTGGCCGGCAAGTTCGCCGTAGCTCTCCTGATCCGCGCGGCGCAATGCCGCGGCGATGTCCGCACGCAAGACGCTTAAGCGAGCCCGCAAAACGTTTTCGAAGTGCCGATACGTCATGCCTGATTGGGCGGCGGACATACAGCTTGGCCTCGCTCGGGGTAAGACAGGAGCTTCTCTTATCGATCCGCGCCTCCCCGGGGACAATATGTACTCACCACAGCGCCGCGCGTCGGGCCGCGCTGACCACCACTGCTCGGCAGCCGTTGCGGCTCGGCAGCGCAGCGGCTGCCGAGCCGCAACGTGCCAGAGCCGCTGAGGGTCAGATCACGCGGTCTCTCGCGAACCGAGACGCGCCCCTGCTCACACGGTAGAGGTACCAGAGCCACGCCGGCACGAACACGAGCCCGCCGAAGCCGAACGGAACGCAGAACCCGGCCAGGATCGACCACACGAGGAACAAGAACGCGGTGCGCAGCCGCCATTGCCGATGGCTTTGCAGGACCGGATCCCGCCACGCCTCGGCGTCCTTGCGCGTGTCGACGTAGACCTCATACCAGATGGTAAAGACGAAAAGCACCGCGCCGAGGGCAAGCGCCGCATACGCGTACCATGAACGGCGCGTCTCCTCCCCGCCGCCCGCCAGCACCCCGGTGCCCTGCGCATCGAGCGCGTGCGTCACTTGCCGACTCGCCACCACCGCTCCTCGCTGGTGATGACGCGACGCCAGTAGAGTTTGTAAATGAGGAACGTGAGCACCGAGAGCACGACGAACAGCCCGATGATCCACGGTCCCAGGCGCGCCCGCTCCTGCTGGTGCGGGTGGGCGACCGCGTAGAGAAAGTACACGATGTCCCGGGCGGTCCGATCGAACTGCGCCTGCGTCATGCTGCCCTGCGTCAAGGGCTTGACCCCGATCGCCACCTTCGCCGGGCTGCCAAAGCGCAGACCCTCCACCATCACCGGTTTCTGCAGTCCCTGCATCGGCGCGAACACATCCGGCATGGCCACGTTGTACCGCACGGTATTGTTCACCCCGCTCGGCCGAGACGGATCGACGTAGAACGAGGTCAGGTACGTGTACAGCCAGGCGGGCGAGCGACGCCGGGCGATATCCGTCAGATCCGGCGGCAGGATCTTCACGAAGGCGTTGATGATCGCCGGGGGCATCGTGCTCGTGATCGTGTCGTGGTAATGCTTGCCATTCGTCCCGATCACCTTCTCGAACTCATCCCGCTTCATGCCGAGCATCCTCGGCAGCGAGCTGTAGCGCACGCCCTGCAGCGAATGACAGGCAACGCACATGTGCAGCGTATAGAGCGCCCCGTTCTGCAGCGCCGCCTTGTCCTGCAAGTTGACCGTGATGGGCCTGAGCGGCGGCTTGGTCGTCGCGACGGAGGCCCGAGCCAGTCCGCCGAACCCGGCGAGCAGCCCGACGAGAAGCGCAAGCAAGACCGGATGATTCCCACGCGGTGCATTCTGCTTCGTCATTGCTTGATCCTGCCGAGATGATTTCGAGTGTGTTCTACCGTTGTCGATCGCTGACATGCGCAACTCCAGTCGCCGACCGCGCTCAGTGGAAAATGCCGCCAGCGGTGAGCCGCTCGGGCAGCTTCTGCGCATCGCGCGTGAGCGCGGGGAAGCCGATCGCCAGCCCGAACAGCAGCAGCAGATACAGCGTCGGGATCCAGTCCGTCAGCAGCATCAGGTCCCAGCCGTGCGCATGAATGGAATACATCCACACGTCGATCAGCCATACAACCGCCTCTGCCACCACCAGCCAGATGATCTTGGCGCGCGCGGAGCGCTCCCGGTTGAAGAACGGCAGAAGCAGGAAGGTCGCGTAGAACACCTCGGTGACGTGCAGTCCGTACACCATGTTGTGCTCCGTCGCGAACCCGTGCGCGATGAGGCCGAGCCACAGGAACGAGAACGCCATCATCAGGATGTTTACTTTGTAAAGCACCGAGCGATAGCGGATCGAGCGCACCGGATTGCGGTCAAGCAGTGGCAGACACGCCAGCAGCGCGAACGATCCGCCGAACGCCATGATGCCGTACAGCTTGTCCGGCACGCCGCGCAGCATCGCGTAGAAAGGCAGGAAGAACCAGAGCGGATGGATGTCCGCCGGCGTGTGCAGAATGTTCGCCGGGGTGTAATTGAGCTTATCGAGCAGCAACCCCCAGCCGCCCGGGTTGTAGAAGACGAACCAGAAAAAGACCACGAAGAACACGCTGACGCCGAACAGATCCTTCACGGTGTAATACGGATGAAAGGGAATGCCGTCGCGCGGCCAGCCGGATTCGTTGACGTTTTCGTGGATTTCGACGCCGTCGGGGTTGTTCGAGCCGACGTGGTGCAGCGCGATCATGTGCACGAGCACGAGCGCCAGCAGCAGCACCGGCATCAGGAACACGTGGAACACGAAGAAGCGGTTCAGCGTCGGCAGACCGACCACGAACGAGCCGCGCAGCCAGGTCGCGATCGGCTTGCCGATGAGCGGCACGGCGGTGACGAAATTCGTCACCACGGCCGAGCCCCAGTAGGACATCTGGCCCCACGGCAGCAGGTAGCCGAGAAACGCTTCGGCGGCGAGCGCCAGGTAGATGAAGATGCCGACCAGCCACAGCAGCTCGCGCGGCTTCTTGTACGATCCGTACATGATGCCGCGATACATGTGCAGGTAGACGAGCAGGAAGAACGCCGACGCCCCCACGATGTGCATGTCGCGAATCAGCCAGCCCCAGCGCGAGTCGCGCTGGATGCCGCGCAGCACCGACCAGTACGCCAGATGCGGGTTGGGCTGGTAATGGATCGCAAGAAACAGTCCGGTGGCGATCTGCAATACCAGAACCAGCATCGCCAGCGAGCCGAAGAAGTACCACAGATTGAAGTTTTTCGGCGCGGGATAGCGGGTCAACTGGCTGCGCCATAGGGAGGAAATCGGCAAGCGGTCGTCGAACCAGCCGAACACGCGCCGGGCTCTCGATTGTTTGCTGCTATTCATGGATTTTCCGACCTTCCAGTACGTCAAAGACCACGGTTCCGGCAGGCGATCGAGCGTTTTGGCCGCCGGCGCGCATGGCCGTCTCGTCAGTGCGCTGTTGTGGAGGCGGCGCCGGAGGGCGCTGCGGGCTTGCTCTGGCCGCTGCCGTTGCCGTTGCCGTCGCTGGCCGCGCCGGGCGCGGCCAGCGTCTGCGCGTAGTGCGTGAAGTCCTTCGGACCGAGCCCGAGCGTCGAGTCCGGGTTCAGCTGCTGCAGGTAGGCGGCTACCGCGCTCTCCTGTGCGGCGCTCATCGCCCGGGCGATGGTGTGCATGACGTGGCCCGGGCTGTTGGCCCGAGCGCCGCTCGCAAACTGCTGCAGCTGCTTGACCACGTAGGCCGCGTGCTGTCCGGCGAGCGCCGGTATGGCCATCGGACCGTTGCCCTCGCCGCCGAGTCCGTGACAGGCCGCGCAAGCGGGGATGTTGTCGGCCACGACGCCCCGGTCGTAGATGACCTTGCCGAGCGCGAGCTGGGCCGGGTCGGCCGCGGGAGTGCCCGGCGCGGCAGGGTATGCCGACATGGGTTTCAGCTGTGAGAAGTAAGCGGCGATGTCCTTCAGGTTGGCGTGATGGGGTGACGGCGCAATGGTCATCGCCATGCCGCTCATGATGCTCGACTTGCGCGCGCCGCTGCGGAAATTCTCCAGCTGCTTGAGAATGTAGTTGTACTTCTGCCCGGCGAGGTTCGGGTAGAGCGGACTCATGCCGATGCCGTTTGCGCCGTGACAGGCGGCGCAGACCGCAATCTTGCTGGCGCCCTGGGCCGCGGCGCCGGCCGGCGGCAGACCATGATAGTCATCCTTGGCGTACGCCGAGGGGACGAGGAGGACGGCGACAAGGAGTGCTGCCAAAGCGGATTTCATTGCAGTCATGTCCTTTTTATCAATAAGTGTTCCGGTGCACGGCCGAGGGGTCAGGCGAGATCACCAGATATCCGGCGACCAGTTCTTGTCGAACCCTGAGGCGTCCACCTCGCCGATGCGGGCCACGGTCTTCGATACCCAGTAGTAAGGCGGGATCGGTATGTTCAGCGGTGCCGGCGAGCCCTCGATGACCCGGGCGGAGAAGTCGTACATCGACCCGTGGCATGCGCAGTGAAAGCCGCCCGGCCACCAGGGCGTCACGGTGTGCGGGGCGGGGCGGTAGCCGGGAATGCACTGCATGTGTGTGCACAGTGCCACGGCGATGAAGTACTCCGGCCGCAGCGCACGGTAGTTTCCGTTGATGAATTGCGCCGCAGGCTGCTGATTCTGCTTGCTGTCGGGGTCCTTCAGCCGCTGCAGCAGCGAGGGCTCCGAGAGTGTCTTCAGCATCCATTCCTCGCGCCTGAGGATCCAGATCGGCTTTTTCTTCCATTCCGCGAGGATCAGCTGGCCGGGCTCCATGCGGCTGACGTCCACTTCGATGGGCGCACCGAGTGCCTCGACGGCCTTGCCCGGGTTCATGTTGTCGATCAGAGCGTCCGCGAACAGCCCCACCGCACCGGCTCCCAGCACGCCCGCGGTGGAAATCAAGAAGTTCCGGCGCCCCTTGTCGGTCTTCGCCGCGGGTCGGATGGAATCCATGGCCACTTCTTGTTCGACCGGTTTCGCTTCATCTTTCATGGCTTGCGCCTTTCTGCCATTTGTCGGCTGCACTGCACTGAACTCGAACGGAACGTGAATAGACTGAATTGGATTGCCCTTGAGGCCTGCGGTATGCGCGCGGCGATGGCCGTGGCGAGCGCCGTGTCGCTGCCGGCTCGCAGCAGGAGGCAACGGGCCGGCGCGCGGCAACGCGGCCGCGCTCGGGCACCGCGAGGGTTGCGCCGAAAGAGCGGGCCGATGCAGGGTGCGCGATGTGAGCGGCGCGAACATCAGCCGCGCCGGTTCGTGAAAGCATTGTGTCCCGCGCAGTTCGGGCTGCTGGCGGGCCGTGACGGAAGCCGCGCACGTCACACCGTGCGCTGGTTCTTCTTCGGAAAAAAACGGATCGAAAGGCAAAAATCAAAATCTGTTCCAGCCATCCCGGTGGTTCAAGCACGTCCCCGGAGCGCTCCTGGGGCTCCGCTGGGGCATGCGTGCGCACTCGGTTCCGTTGACCTGCGTATGATATCGGGGCGGCTTGGGGAATTCCGATGTTTTCGACTCGATCTGCCTTGGAAATGACGATTGTCATGCTCGGCAGGGAGTGATCGGGACGTTCCGCAGGGCTTGCATCTTTGCCGTATAGTTATATCAGTCCACCGCTCGATGATTTCAATGCACCGAAGTGACCTGCCGCCCGCGGATTACCAGCAACTGCTGCACTACGACGCTCCGGCCGATCTGCTCGCCGAACGCGTGATTCTCGTAACTGGAGCCGCCCAGGGCATCGGACGGGCAGTCGCCCTGCGCTATGGGCGCCATGGCGCGAAGCTGGTCCTGCTCGACTGGGACCGGGCGGGTCTCGATTCCCTCAGCGATGAGATCGTCGCACACGGCTCGCTCGAGCCACTGCTGTGCCCGGCTGACCTTTCCGGCATCACCATCAGCGGATTGCGCGAGATCGCCGATCACATCGCCAAGCGTCTCGGGCGGCTCGACGGGCTGCTGAACAACGCCGCGTGGATCGGAGCGCTCACGCCGTTCGAGCATTACCCGCCGGCAACCTGGACCAAGGTGATGAACATCAACCTGGCGGCGCCGTTCTTCCTGACCCAGTGGTGCATGCCGCTGCTGCACAAGGGCAGCGATCCGGTCGTGGGCTTCTCGCTGCAGGCGGCGAGCCGCGCCTACTGGGGCGGCTTTGCCATGGCCAAGGCCGCGCAGGAGGCGCTGATCGGCGTTCTGGCCGACGAATATCACGGCCAGAGCGCGCACCCGGTGCGCATCTTCGGCATCGACACCGGAGCGGTCATGACCCCGGGACGCCGCCAGCACTATCCGGGCGAGGCAAGCGATGCGCATCCCTTGCCCGAGCAGGTCACGGGGCCCTATCTGTATGCAATGGGTCCCAAGGCACGCGGCGTGAGTCCGTTGATCCTGCGCGCCGGGACCGGCTAGAGGAGCGCTCCTGCGCCAAAGGGCGCAGACTCACGCGATGGTGATGACGATGCGTCCCGGCGTTCCCTCGGCCACGGCTTGGTAGGCCTCCCGCGCGCGCTCAAGCGGATAACGCGCGGCAATCACGGGCGCATGAAATGCGCCGTTCGCAAACCCCTCACCGAACTTCGCCATCAGCGCGGCCGTCGCCGTCACATCCAGCTTGACGGTATCGACGCCGAGCAGCTGCGTCTCGTTGTGATAAAAATCGATCAGGTCAAACTCGACCCGGCGTCTGCCGGTGGCGCTGATTTCAACGACTCTGCCGCGGCGCTTCGCCAGACTGAGCGCCGTCTCGAAGACGACGCCCCCGACCGCATCGAATACGACATCGGCGCCCGCCGCAGGACCGCTCAGCCGCGCGCTCGCCTCCTCGATCGGCACGTACGCCTCGAGCGCACGCGCCGCGGGCGAACCTGGCGGCGGGGGCACCCGGTCAACGCCGATGACCGCACAGCCGCGCCATGCCGCGATCTGCGCCACGGCGCCACCGACGCCTCCGCTGATGCCGATCACCGCGATCCGCTCGCCGCGCTCGAGCTGCGCGTACTCGATAGTGCCCAGCCATGCGGCAACGAAATTCACCCCGACCGCGGCCGCCTGCTCATGAGTGAGCGCCTGCGGCTTCGGCACGAGCGCCTCGCGCGCAATGCGGATGAACTCGGCATGCGTGCCGTCACGCGTGATTCCGAGGTCACCACCCGTGCCCCACACTTCCCGCCCCACCCACTCGCCAGGTCCGGCCACGACCACCCCGCTGAAGTCCCGCCCCGGAATGCGCGGCAGTGCGCCGCGCCCGAAATGGCCCGCCACATTCTTGACGTCGCTGGGATTGACCGAGGCGCTCTTGACCTGCACCACCGCATCGCCCTTGCCGGCGCCGGGGGTTGGCACCTGCACGCACTCGAGAACCGATGGATCCCCGTAAGTCCTGAACTGAATTGCCCGCATCGGCTTGCTCCCTGATCTTTCGAACGCGCCATGCCTCAGCCGGCCCTCGCCGGCACGGAACGACCGGACGACCGATCCGCGCGGCGGATCGGGGTGCAGGACGTGTGCTCGCGCGCAGACGGATGCGTCTGACTCAGGCAAAATATCTTACAATTGGATCCCTGGCCGTC
>JAKAYU010000045.1 GCA_021809525.1 Pseudomonadota bacterium
ACGAAAGAGGCGGCCGGTCTCCGGGGCGCAGGGCCGAGCCTCTGCGGTGCGCGGCCCGCGCAAGAGCGGGGGACAAAAGACCCGCAATCGCGCCGGACAGCAGGACGCCATTCTCGCAGCGGCCGAACGGGTTTTCGCCGGGGCTGGATTCGGCGGCGCCACCATGCAGGCGATTGCCGACGCGGTCGGCCTGCCGAAGCCGAACGTGCACTATTACTTCGGCAGCAAGAGGGCGCTCTACCAGGCGGTGCTGGAGAGGACCCTGAGCGAGTGGCTCGCGCCGGCCGATACCATCGTCGCAGAGGCCGAACCACGTGACGCGCTCGAGCGGTATATCCGCGAGAAGATGCGCCAGACATTCAATCGGCCGTACGCCTCACGCGTCTGGGCGAACGAGCTCCTGCATGGGGCGCCTGAGCTGCGCGGCACGCTCGTGCGTAAGCTCCGTCCGCTGATGCGGCGCAAAGCGGCCGTGATCGATCAGTGGATCGCCCAGGGGCGCATGGCACCGCTTAATAGCATGCATCTGTTTTTCACGATCTGGGCCGCGACGCAGACCTATGCCGATTTCGAGGTGCAGGTGTGCGCTGTCCTGGGGCGTGATGCGCTCAACCGAGAGGCGCAGGAACAGGCCACGCAGCACGTCGTTTCGCTGATTCTGCGCGGCTGTGGAGTGGTATGAACCGGGCCTGGTCGAGGCTGCGCGCCGGCTGGAGGAATTGACATGACGAGTTCCGCAGGAAGTTGCAGCACCAACGTATCACTTACCGATCGGGCGTTTCTCGAGGCGCACTGGATGCCCTTCACGGGAAACAGGCAGTTCAAGGCCTCCCCGCGGCTGTTCACCGAGGCGCAGGGCGCTTACTACACGGATCTGGAGGGGCGCAAGGTATTCGACGGATTATCCGGACTATGGTGCACGGGGCTCGGTCACGGACGGCGCGAGATCGTCGATGCCGTTTCCCGCCAGATCGCGAAGCTCGACTATGCGCCGGCGTTCCAGTTCGGGCACCCCTTGTCCTTCGAGCTCGCGAACCGCATCGTCGAGCGCATGCCGAAGGGCCTGGATCATGTCATGTTTGCCGGCGGGTCCGGCTCCGACGCCGTAGACAGTGCGCTGAAGCTGGCCCGTGCGTACTGGCGTGTCAGGGGTCAGGGCGGCAAGACGCGCCTCATTGGTCGCCTGCAGGCGTATCACGGCGTCAACTTCGGAGGCATTTCAGTCGGTGGCTTGGTGGCGAACCGCAAGCCGTACGGCCAGGGCATCGAGGCGGGTCACCTCGCAAGCATACAGCCACCTGCTGGCTCGTTCTTTCGCGGTCAGCCTGCCGAGCATGGCGTGGAACTCGCCGACTCGCTGCTCAGTCTGATAGAGCTCTACGATGCCTCTACCATAGCGGCGGTGATCGTTGAGCCGTTCTCCGGCTCCGGCGGGGTCATCATCCCTCCGCGCGGCTATCTGCAGCGCTTGCGCGAGATGTGCAATAAGCACGACATACTGCTCGTATTTGATGAGGTGATCACCGGCTTCGGGCGCTGTGGTGCCTGGACAGGAGCCGAGGCCTTCGGTGTGACGCCCGACATGCTGACCTTCGCCAAGCAGAGCACCAATGGCGTTCAGCCGCTCAGCGGCGTGGTGGCCAAGAAGGAGATCTATGAAACCTTCATGGCATCGGGTGGCCAGGAGTACCTCCTCGAGATCCCGCATGGCTACACGTACTCGGCCCATCCGGTGGCATGTGCCGCCGGACTCGCCACGCTCGAGCTCATCGAACGAGAGCAGATGCTGGAGAGAGTGCGGGAGTTGACGCCAAAACTCGAGAGTGCGGTCCATGGCTTGCGGGGAGCCAGGCACGTCATCGACATCCGCAACTACGGCCTGGCAGCGGGCTTGACGTTGGAGGCGATCCCCGGTGAGCCGGCGCGCCGGCCCTTCGAGGTCGCAATGGCGATGTTCAAGAAGGGTTTCTACGTTCGCTACGGCGGCGCGACGATCCAGCTGGCGCCGCCTTTCATCAGCACAGAGAGCGAAATCGCCCGCTTGGCCGATGCGCTGGGCGAGACGCTTAACCACACGAAGTGAAACGTATGGCAAAGACTTCCAGATCCAAACAGAGCGCGGCTATGCCGGTGATCACGGTGGATCATCTGATCGGCGGGCGCCGGATCGCTGCGGGTGCTCGGACAAGCTCGGTGTACGATCCTGCCAGCGGGGTGGTGACGAAGCAGCTTCCGCTGGCGGACTCGAGCACGGTGCGCGCGGCCGTCGAGGCGGCGCAGGAAGCGTTTCCCGCATGGCGCTCGACGCAACCGCTCAAGCGTGCGCGCGTGCTGGCCTGCTTCCAGCGTCTCCTGGATGAGCGCAAGGACGAGATCTGCGCGCTGATCACGGCAGAGCACGGCAAGACGGTCGCCGACAGCATGGGCGAGCTGCAGCGCGGCATCGAGAACGTCGAATACGCGACTTACGTCCCGGAACTGCTCAAGGGTGAGCACAGCCGCAACGTGGGACCGGGTATCGACACCTGGAGCGAGCTGCAGCCACTCGGGGTGTGCGCGGGCATCACGCCTTTCAATTTTCCGGCAATGGTGCCGCTGTGGATGTGGCCAATGGCCGTCGCCTGTGGCAATACATTCGTGTTGAAGCCCTCCGAGCGCGACCCCAGTGCGCCGCTGTTCATTGCCGAGCTGGCTCTGGAAGCGGGCCTGCCGCCCGGCGTACTCAATGTGGTGCAGGGTGACAAGCAAGCCGTGGATGCGCTCCTCGCGGATGAGCGAGTGCAGGCGGTGAGCTTCGTAGGGGCAACCCCGACGGCGCAGTACGTGTACTCCACGGGCGCTGCGCACGGCAAGCGGGTGCAGGCGCTCGGAGGCGCCAAGAATCATGCCGTCGTGATGCCGGATGCCGATATGCCGGCGACGATCCGGGCGCTCGTGGGCGCAGCGTTCGGCACCTGCGGCGAGCGGTGCATGGCTATCTCGGTCGCCGTTGCGGTGGGCGAACAGACCGCCGCGGCGCTCGTGGAAGGGCTGAAGGCCGAGATGGGACGGATGAAGATCGGGCCGGGTGCGGATACGAGCTGCGACATGGGCCCGCTGGTCACGAGGACCCATGAACAGAAGGTGCGCGGCTATGTCGATAAGGGCGTGGCCGAGGGCGCCGAGCTGGTGGTCGACGGCCGCGGGTTGGCCGTTGCGGGCCACTCTGAGGGCTTTTTCCTGGGGCCGTGCCTGTTCGACCACGTCAAGCCCGGCATGGTGATTCACCAGGAGGAGATCTTCGGGCCGGTGCTGTGTGTGATGCGGGTGCGGACCCTCGCTGAAGCCATCGCCGCGATCAATTCGCATCCGTACGGCAACGGCACGTGCATTTTCACCCGTGACGGGGAGGCGGCCCGATACTTCTCGGATGAGATTCAGGTGGGCATGGTCGGAATCAATGTCCCGCTGCCCGTGCCGGTTGCCTACCATTCGTTCGGGGGCTGGAAGCGCTCCTTGTTCGGCGACCTGCATGCATACGGTCCGGACGCAGTGCGCTTCTACACAAGGCGCAAGGTGATTACGCAGCGCTGGCCCTCAACGGGCGCGAGCGAGCGGACGGCATTCAGCTTTCCTTCGAGCCAGTGAGCACGCATGCGGCCGGCGATGACTGCCGGTCTGACAGCGCCGTGCGGAGGTGATCTGCGATGGGTGGATTGCTAATTCGAGGCGGAACGGTGGTCAACGCCGACTACGCACGGCGTGCGGATGTGTTGTGCGCGGACGGCCTCATCGTCGCCGTCGGAGAGAACCTCGAGGCTCCGGCCGGCGCCGAAACGCTCGATGCCGGCGGCCAACTGGTCCTGCCGGGAGGCATAGATCCTCACACCCACATGCAGCTGCCCTTCATGGGAACGGTGGCTGCAGACGATTTCTACAGCGGCACCGCCGCCGGCCTCGCCGGCGGCACGACCTGCATCATCGACTTCGTCATTCCCGATCCGCATGAGCCGCTGCTCGGCGCGTATCAGAAGTGGCGCGGCTGGGCGCGGAAGGCGGCCGCCGACTACGGATTCCACGTGGCCGTGACGTGGTGGTCCGATCAGGTGCACGAGGACATGGGGACGCTCGTGCACCAGGAAGGAATCAACAGCTTCAAGCATTTCATGGCGTACAAGAACGCCATCATGGCGGACGACGAGACGCTGGTGAACAGCTTCCGGCGTGCACTCGAGCTTGGTGCGATGCCGACGGTGCATGCGGAGAACGGCGAGCTCGTCTTCCAGCTCCAGAAGCAGATCATCGAGCAGGGCATCACCGGTCCGGAAGGGCACCCGCTGTCGCGTCCGCCGGCGGTCGAAGCGGAAGCCGCGCAGCGGGCGATTGCGATCGCCGGAGTGCTGGAGGTCCCCCTCTACGTCGTGCATGTGTCGTGTGCGGAGTCGGCCGATGCCATTGCGCGTGCGCGGGCGGCCGGGCAAAGGGTATTCGGCGAGGTGCTGGCGGGCCACCTGGTGGTTGACGACAGCGTGTACCGCAACCCCGATTTTGCCGTTGCTGCGGCGCACGTCATGAGTCCGCCGTTCCGGGAACAGCGGCACCAGGAGGCGCTCTGGCGCGCCCTGCAGGCGGGCAACCTGCACACGACCGCCACCGACCACTGTACCTTCTGCGCTCCACAGAAGGCGGCCGGCCGCGAGGACTTCCGCAAGATCCCCAACGGCTGCGGGGGCATCGAAGAGCGCATGATGGTGATCTGGGATGCCGGCGTGAACACCGGACGGATGACGCCCAGCGAGTTTGTCGGGGTGACCTCGGCGAACGCCGCCAGGATCTTCAATCTCTACCCGCGCAAGGGTGTCATAGCCGCCGGCGCGGATGCGGATCTCGTTTTGTGGGATCCCGAGGCGAGCCGAACGCTATCCGCCAGGACACAGCGCTCACGCGTCGACTACAACGTCTTCGAAGGGCGGACGGTCACGGGGGTACCCACTCATACCGTCTGCCAGGGCAGGCTGGTCTATGCGAGGGGTGATCTGCGGGCAGAGCGTGGCGCCGGGCGCTACCTGAAACGTCCTCCCTTCGGGCCCGTATTTTCGGCGCTGAGCCGCAAGGCACGGCTGACAAAACCGACCGCCGTGCAGCGCTGAGGCGCGGCAGCGGCTGAACGGCTGAATTGAGGAGACAATGATGATGGCAATGCTACGTGGTGGTTTGATTCAGATGGCACTGAAAGCTCCCACCGCACACTCGCCGGAGGCGATCCGGGAGGCGATGCTTCAGGCGCACCGACCGCTCATCGAGCAGGCCGGCTCGCGCGGTGTGCAGGTGCTTTGCTTCCAGGAGGTGTTCACGCAGCCGTATTTCTGTCCGAGCCAGGACACAAAATGGTACGCGGCCGCAGAATCGATTCCGGGGCCGACCACCGAAGAGATGCAGAGCTACGCCCGCAAGTACGAGATGGTGATCGTAGTGCCGATCTACGAAGCCGACCCGGTGACGGGGATCTACTACAATACGGCGGCGGTGATCGACGCGGACGGCAGCTATCTCGGCAAGTACCGAAAAACGCACATCCCGCAGGTGGCCGGATTCTGGGAAAAGTTCTTCTTCAAGCCCGGTACCTCGCGTTGGCCGGTGTTCAAAACGCGCTATTGCAAGCTCGGTGTGTATATCTGCTACGACCGCCACTTTCCGGAGGGCTGGCGGGCGCTGGCGCTCAACGGCGCGGAATACATCGTCAATCCGTCAGCTACGGTCGCGGGCCTGTCGGAGTATCTGTGGAAGCTCGAACAGCCCGCCTCCGCCGCTGCCAATGGCTGCTGGATTGGGGCGATCAACCGCGTCGGGCGTGAGGCGCCGTGGAACATCGGCGAGTTCTACGGACAGAGCTACTTCGTCAACCCGCGTGGTCAGATCGAGGCGATCGCGAGCCGTGACAAGGACGAGCTGCTGGTGCACGAGATGGATATGGGTCTGGTGCAGGAGATCCGTGACCGCTGGCAGTTCTTCCGCGACCGCAGACCGGAGGTCTACGGGCGCCTGACCGACGCCGAGTGAGCGCATGGAACCCGATCCGCAAGCGCTGATTGCGCAGGCCAGAGAATGTCTCGAGGGCGCGTACGCGCCTTATTCTCGCTTCAAAGTCGCGGCAGCGGTACTCGATGAGCAGAATCGGCTGTTCACCGGGGTGAACGTCGAGAACCTCTCGTACGGACTCAGCATGTGCGCCGAGCGAGTCGCGATCTATGCCGCGGTCGCAGCCGGTGCCCGCCGCATCACCGCGATCGCCGTCACCAGCAGCACCGCTGAGCTACTCTCGCCCTGTGGGGCTTGCCGGCAGGTGATCGCCGAGTTCGCGGCGGGCGATGTGCCGGTTTACTGCGATGCGCCCGGTATGCCTCACCGCTGGACTGTCGCAGAACTGCTGCCGAGCGGATTTGCGGCATCGCGCCTCGGGAAAGGGTGAGCCGGCCGGACTGAGCCGCACAACAACGACAGTGGGGTCCATGAAACAGAAGCTGACTTTGGGGCTGACGCTGATTTGCGTGCTTGTCTCCCTGGCTCATGCGCGAGTGGTGACATCGCCGGCATCACACACGCCCATGAATTTGTTGGGGGAGACGGCGCTGCTGCGACATCATCACGACAGTGGGCGGTACATGGCCGATATCGCCTACGTGGACGGTCGGGCGGAAAAATTCCGCACGAGGCGCCTCTCCGGAAGGACGCTCGCGCTCGTGCTGGACATCGACGAAGCTGCGCTCTCTAGTTGGCCGGAAATGGCTGCGGATGATTTCGCCTATTTCCCGCATGCTCCCTGCAGATTTGTCCGGGGGCGGCCAAGCTTGCCGTGCGGCGCGCTGGCGTGGGACAGGCTCGAGAAATCTGCGGCGATACGCCCCACGCTTCCGCTTTTCGACTTCGCGCAGGCGCACGGTGTGAGGGTGTTCTTCATCACCGGTCGGTACGCGTCCGAGCGAGCCGTCACTACTGAAAATCTCGTGAAAGCCGGCTACGTCGGCTGGAATCCCAAGAATCTCCTCATGGAGCCCAACGGCATGCACGTCCCCTCGGCAGCGGACTTCAAGGCGGCGGAGCGCAAATGGATCGAATACAAGCTCGGATACACCATCGTGATGAACGTAAGCGATCAGCGGAGCGATCTGGCCGGGGGCTATTCGGAGGGCGAGTTCAAGCTTCCGAATCCCTTCTACGGCATTCCGTGATCATCCCATGAATCGCGTCACATCCGAGCCGGTGAGTCCGGACACGCATTCGTTCGAAACACTGGGCATCGCTCCGGTTCCCGACAGTGAGCGGAACATGCGCGCGAGATCGCTGTTTGTGATCTGGGGGCTCGCTTCAGCCTCGGCAACGACACCGGTCATTGGCCTGGTCCTCAGGGGCATGGGTCTGTCGAACTTCTTCTGGGTCAATATCCTCGCTCTGCTCATCGGGCTTTTGCCATCGATGCTGCTGGCCCACATGGGCCGGCAGGTGCCGATCATTTCCATGGTGATGGCGCGGCGGACCTACGGCATCGCCGGCGCGACACTACTGTCGGTGCTGTATACGATCGTCGGCGCCGGGTGGTTCGGCCTGAACACTGACGTCGGAGGGCAGATCCTCGGGACGATATTCCCGGGGCACGGGATGATGTGGTACGTCATCCTGGGCGTCATCCAGATCGGATTGGTGTTCTTTGGCATGGAGGTCCTGGAGAAATTCTATAATTATACCGCGCTGGTGTTTCTGCTGTGCTATGCCGTGCTCGCGTATTACCTGTTTGTCCGGTATCCGTTCGTGATGCCCCGGCAGGTCGGCGTGGTTGAATGGGGCAAGGATGTCGATCTCATTTTGAGCTTCAGTCTGCTGGCGTGGGCGTACATCTTTCCGACGGTCACCCGCTTCTGCCCCCCGCCGACTCCTGCGGAGACGCGGGCCCGCCGCGCGATATTCATGCTGGCACCCAGCTTGGGGGTCATGGCGGCCGTGCTTACTATGGGCGCGCTGGGGCTGATCGCGCTGCGGATGACAGGCGATTGGAATATCGCGTTCCTAGGCCGGAGCCTGCCAGTGTGGGGGGAAATCTCGGCAATCGGCGTGATTCTCGCGATCGCTCACACCAACGCGATGAACCTATATCCGGCGGTCACCACGCTGCTCGCGGTCAATACGGCCGGCCAGAGCGCGAACCGGATGCTGCAGCCCGCGCTGGTGATCATCCTGGGGATCTTCTCAACGGTTCTTGCGGTCCTGGGCATCCTCGGGTTCATCCAGGGGTTTCTCTCGGTCCTCGGTTCGCTGCTGTTTCCGTTCACATTCATTCTCGTTGTCGACTGGTTCCATGGCCGGTACTACGCGGATCCCGTTTCCCGCTTCTACCGACGGGCCAGGCGGTTCACGGAGTGGTTCTCCTGGCCTGCGCCGTGGGCGATCGCGATGCTGGTCGTTGGGGTGATCCTGGGTGAATCCGAACGCCTTATGCCGAAAGTGCTGGTTCACTTCGTCCCGTGGCAGGTCTGCTCGGCGCTGCTCGTAACTATTGTCTATTACCTAGGCTTGCGAGCGCAGGAGGTTCGTGTCCGCCTATGGGAAGGAGGTGCCCGTCGGTGAGGCTCTCCCGCGAAATGTTTTGAACATCCCGGCTACAGAGAAGCACCGTCAGATAAAAGATCCGTATGTGGTGATTGCCTATACTAGTGGGGAAAATAAAGACTATGTCACACTCAAAGCATCCTACATGTGCCGATGAGCCAGTGTCGCAAGACTTGCACCGTCCAAAAGTGCGCAGCCAGCGAGTGGCTTGGTTCGTAGCCGTTGCAATCAGCAGTCCCCTAATATGGCCGGTCGTTGCGATGGCGAAGTCGACAGATGGTGCGCCACAGATCTTGAAGCACAGAAGCAGCGTTGAGCTGAACAAAATCGTTGTCACAGCGCAGCGCTACAAGAGCACTCTTATGAAGACTCCTATGGCCGTATCAGTATTTTCTCCGCACACGCTGAAAAATCTGAATATCACCAGTCTGAATAACCTTAGTAATTACGTACCGAACCTGACAATTGGCCGTTTTGGAGCGGGAAATCTATCGGATTCCGCTGTTTTCCTTCGCGGCATAGGTCTAAATGACCACATTATTTTTACAGATCCAAGCGTCGGAGTATACGTCGACGGCATATATCTCGGGCGTATTATGGGCGCAAATCTGTCCCTTCTGAATATTAAGCGTGTTGAGGTGATGCGCGGGCCGCAGGGGACACTCTATGGGAGGAATACGCTAGGTGGTGCTATCGATGTCATTACGAGAGAGCCGAATCCACGGCGCCGCAGTGCAACTATAAATGTCTCAGTAGGTTCTCGCGGTCTCGTTCGCGGTGGACTGTATGCGAATTTACCGCTCGCGAAGAATCTTGCCCTCTCATTTGAGGCTGTGTCCAGTCATCGTAACGGCATAGGCACAGACATCAATATACCCAATCCTCAGATGGGTGTCGGAGAGACCAACAATCAAAGCGGGCGTGTCGCACTGCTATGGAATACAACAAGACGACTATCTATTCTAATGTCCGCCGACGTTACTAGGGACCGCGACGGCCAGTCGCCACACATTGCACCTATTATCAGTCCAGGAACACTGTTGAAGCTCACTGGCAGCTCAATTCCTGGTTCGGTTACGGCGGGCGCTCAAGCCTTGACTCCGGCGAATCAGCCTAGTAATCCGAACAACATCGGAAATACCTTCCCTGGTAACGATGTTACTACATACAACGAGGCTGGTGGTTCGCTATCCCTGAAATATCTGTTGAACGATTACATTGAATTCAAGTGGCTGAATGCCTACCGTGAAAGCAACTTTACGGCCGGCCTGAATGACGACAATAGCAATCTCGCGTTATCTGTGTTTCCGGAAACGGGCACGGACAAGCAATACTCATCAGAGCTCCAGATGCTTGGAGGTAACCGTACATGGCACTACATTTCCGGGCTCTTCTGGTATTACGAACACGGCACCGACACGCAAGGGCCGTACAACTACAAGCCGTTTGACTGCGCAACGGGCTGCTTTGCTGGGCGCCAAACGTTTAATGAAGCGCAGGGAACTCATAGTTACGCAGCCTATTGGAACGTGACGCGGAATTTTGGTTCACGATGGTCTGTCAGTGGCGGAGCCCGCTATTCGGTCGACCGGAAGGCGGGGTCTGCGCTATTTAGCGCGTGGAGCACGCCGGCGAGGGCGTTTCGGAATAATAGCTGGCATGCATTAACGGGCGCGGCGAGCGTGAACTACAAGCTTTCAGAAAACGATTCCGTCTATGTGCGTTACTCGCGTGGCTATCAGCCTGGTCAATACACGCCGCGTCCGTTCGGTGGACCAAGTCAGTTCGTTGCTTCGCCAAAGACAACCGCAAATGACTACGAAGCGGGATTCAAGGGAATGATCACAGACTGGTGGAACGTGCGTGCGACAGTGTTTTGGACTGATTACACGAATCTGGATCTTCAGGAGGCTATACCTAGCAGTTCTGGATTCTCGAGCTATGTTGCGAGTGTTAACGCCCGGGCTCGCGGGGTTGAACTTGAGAGTGCACTGCGTCGTGATGGTTGGCACGCGAGCTTATCTGCGGGATACATCGATGGGGCGGTCACAAGTGTCGCGGCGTCGGTCACCGCGATTACCGGTGTAACCGCTGGGGATGCGTTGGCGCAAACGCCAAAATGGAACGGCACCTTAGCGGGTGGCTACACGTGGAATCTGCGTAATGGGGGCACGCTGGATGCGTCGGCTAACTACTCATATCGCTCATTTTCTTATGGGCAAATATACAATACGCAGCCAGAGCGCATCTCACCGTACGGACTTGCGGGGTTCAATGTGCAATATGACGACCCGACCGGTATGTGGAGCGTTGGGATATTCGGGAAGAATATCTTTAACAAAGTATATACGGTGGGTGCCATTAATGATTTGTTCCACGGATTTACGGACGTTGTTCTTAACAACGACCGCAGTGAATTTGGTGTCAACTTCACAATGCATTTCAGGTGACACATGACGAACGTGACGCAAATAATCATCGACACCGATCCAGGACAGGATGATGCCGCGGCGATCATGTTGGCACTCGCCAGTCCTGAGCTGGACATTCTTGGGATCACCACCGTAGCTGGGAACGTACCAGTCGAGCTCACTGCTCGCAACGCTCGGATTGTATGCGAATTGTGCGGCCGCAAGGATATCAAGGTCTTTGCGGGTGCTGATCGTCCGTTGTGCCGTCAGCTGTTTACAGCGGAATACATTCATGGCAAGACTGGACTGGATGGTGCGGAATTGTTCATGCCTAGCCTGCCGCTGCAGGAAAAGCACGCCACTGACTTCATCGTGGACACTTTGATGGGCAATCCAATGCACACGGTCACCATTTGCACTCTTGCCCCGCTTACCAACGTTGCCATGGCGTTGCAGGCGCGCCCCTCCATTGCCGGGCGGATCAGACAAATCGTCATGATGGGGGGGGGCTTCTCCGAGGGTGGTAACGTCACGCCTGCGGCCGAGTTTAATATGTTTGTTGACCCGGAAGCTGCAGAGATCGTCTTGCATGCAGGCGTTCCCATAACCATGATGCCACTAGACGTCACGCATCAGCTCCTAACGACCAGCGAACGTCTCGATCGCATTGCGGCCATTGGACATCCGGCAGGTCGAGCGCTAGCTGGGATGTTGCGGTTTTTTGAGCGTTATGACATTGCTAAATACGGCAGTGAAGGCGCGCCCCTTCACGATCCATCGGTTATCGCATGGCTTCTGAAACCAGAACTTTTCTCAGGTCGACACTGCAATGTCGAGGTCGAGACACGGTCTGAGCTGACTCGGGGGATGACGGTCGTCGATTGGTGGCGCGTATCCGGGCGCCCGCACAACGCATATGTGGTGCGGTCAGTAGATACCCGGGGCTTCTTCGATCTTTTCACAGAGCGCTTGGCACGACTTGCAGCGTGAGGTGGTGTCGTGAAGGTGGAGGGAATGCGGCTCGTCCGCACAATTTGTGGGTGAAGTTCTTGGGTTTGACGCAGGGCAGCCGCGGCACACGGATGTGCCGATGAGCGCGTCCGGGAGACTCGCATGAGGGAAGGACTGGCGGTATGGGGCCTGATCAGCGCAGGTGTTCGCTGAAGAACTCGATGCCGGTCGTTGTGCAGCGCTTGATTTTTGTTTTGCCCTCTTTGGTAGAGGTTAGCCCGACTTCGCGGATTCGCGCCCGGATTTGACTGGGGTCGGCCGCCCAGGTGACGGCCATTCAGGCACTTGCGTGCGCCCTGGGGCCGGAAGTGGCTGTAGTGAAGACCTTGGTGCTGGTCAGGACGGTGGCGATGCGCATAATGGGCGTCCGTCATGTTCCTGCGCGCCACGATCCGCAAGAAGGACGGCAAGAACCACACGTACTACAGCGTGGTGGAGAACAAGCGCCTTGCCGACGGGCGCGTGGTGCAGCGGCACGTGCTGTACCTCGGGGAGATCAACTCCACCCAGCAGCTGGCCTGGCGTAAATCGATCGAGGTGCTGGACGAGGAGCGACCGCACGCCCCGCGGACGATCGCGCTGTTTCCTGAGGATCGCTACGAGGCCGTGGTCGGCGACGAGGATGTCGTGCGGCTACGGCTCTGGCAGCTGCGGCTCGAGCGGCCGCGGCAGTGGGGCGGATGCTGGCTGGCGACCGAGTTGTGGCGCGAGCTCGGGCTTGATGCGTTCTGGGCGGCACGGCTGCCGCCCTCGCGCAAGGGCACGTGCTGGGATGAGGTGCTGCTGATCCTGGTGGTGTACCGGCTGCTCTCGCCCGGCAGCGAGTGGCGGCTGCACCGGGAGTGGTACGGTAGGAGTGCGCTGGCGGATCTGCTGGACACCGACGAGGTGATCGACAGCCACGCGCTGTATGCGTGTCACGCTCTGCTGCTCGAGCACAAGGCGGCCCTGTTCGATCACCTGGTGTGCCGGTGGCGAGAGCTGTTCGACGTCAGCTTCGATGTGCTGCTCTACGATCTCACGTCCACCTACTTCGAGATCGACCCGCCGCTCTCGGATGAGGACAAGCGCCAGCACGGATACTCGCGCGATCACCGGCCGGACTGCGTGCAGGTGGTGATCGCGCTGGTGGTGACGCCGCAGGGCTTTCCGCTGGCCTACGAGGTGCTGGCCGGCAATACCGCAGACAACACGACGCTGAAGGACTTCCTCGCTCGCATCGAGCGCCAGTACGGCAAGGCGCGGCGGATTTGGCTCATGGATCGCGGCATCCCTACCGAGGAGGTACTCGAGCAGATGCGCAAGAGCGATCCGCCGGTGCAGTACCTGGTGGGTACGCCCAAGGGGCGCCTCACCGCGCTCGAGCGCCCGCTGCTGGAGAAACCTTGGAAGCAGGCGCGGCCGGATGTACGCGTGAAGCTGCTCCCGCAGGATGAAGAGCTGTATGTCTTCGCCGAGAGCCAGGATCGGATCGCCAAGGAGCGCAGCATGCGCCGGCGACAACTGAAATGGTTGTGGGCACGGCTGAAGAAACTCTCGACGATGAAGCTCACGCGCGATGCGCTGCTGATGAAGCTCGGCGCCGCACAGAACAAGGCGCCCGCCGCCTGGCGGCTCATCACCACCGAGATCGCCATCGACGGTGCCTCTTTTGGCTTCTGGCTCAACCGCAAGCGGCTGCGCGAAGTGCGTCGGCGCGAGGGCCGCTATCTGCTGCGCACGAACCTGACTGAGTCCGACCCCGCAAAGCTCTGGGAGTATTACCTGCAGCTGGTCGCGGTCGAAGAAGCCTTCAAGACGCTTAAGGGCGATCTGGCCATCCGCCCGATCTATCACCAACGCGAGGACCGCATTGAGGCGCACATCTTCATCGCCTTCCTCGCCTATTGCCTGCACGTCACCCTCGGCCATCGCCTCAAACACTTGGCGCCGGGGCTGACCGCGCGCAGTGTGTTGGAGAAGTTCTCTGCCGTGCAGATGATTGACGTGCGGATCCCGACCAGCGACGGGCGTGAGCTCGCCCTGACGCGCTACACCCAGCCGGAGCCCGATCTGAAGCTGCTACTCGATCGCCTCAAGCTCGTCCTGCCGGCCCAGCCGCCGCCGAAAATCACCGCTGCCCAGGCCGCCACTGCCACCCCAGTGTAGTGCAGACCTGCGGGGGCCGACCCTCGAAAAATCAATGTCTTACCCTCGCGCTACCCCGCGAATCCGCGAAGTCGGGTTAGGGTGCTGCAATGGCGGCACTTGTCCATCTCGACGCGATAGAGGGCAAGGCGCCGGCCGGCGAGCTCCCCGGTGAGGTGCATGGAGTGAGTGGCCAAGGCGCGCTTGGGTGAGGTGCTGGCGGACTTGGGACATTTGCGAGCCTTGGCAGCGGGCGCGTCCGTGGGCTTGACGGTGCGATGGAAAATTCCCATGGTGAGAGTTTCCCTGAACCTAAATGCCGCAGTTGGCGGCCAGTTTTGGTGGTCCGGGATCGGGCACGAGCGGGGGTGCCCGCTCGATCATCGGCTGTGTCAATTTCGCTTCGCCTGCTCGGGCTTCGAGCACAGAGGTGGCTCGGTTTTTTCGGACACGGTGATGAGTGGGCGGACTGCTGTAGATTCCCCCTGTGGAAGGAGCAGATCCGATGCGAAGACCAAGACGAAACCATTCCCCGGTGTTCAAGGCCCGCGGGGGCATGGACGTCTTGCGCGACGAGAAGACCGTGGTCGAACTCGCCAGGCAGTATGACGTGCATCCGAACCAGGTGACCGCCTGGAAGAAAGAGCTGCTGCAGCGGGCGGCCGAGGTATTCGGCGGCAATCCCGTCGAGGTCGGCGGCGCCGATGCCGAGAAGGTCCGAGAGCTGCACGCGAAGATCGGCGAGCTCACGGTGGAACGCGATTTTTTATCGCATGCGCTCGGTCGCTTCCCCGGACCGAGCGGACGGAAATGATCGATCGGGGCGAGAAGCTGTCGGTGACGCGGCAGTGCGAGCTTCTGGAGCTGAACCGGACCGGCGTGTACTACACGCCGCGTCCGGTGCCGGAGGAAGACCTGAGGCTCATGCGACGGATCGATGAGCTGCACCTGAAGTACCCGTACTACGGCGCGCGGCGCATCTCCCGGCAGCTTGCTTGAGAGGGCCTGGAGGCGGGCCGCTTGCACGTCGCCACGCTCATGCGCTGCATGGGCATCGAGGCGCACTATCGCAAGCCGCGCACGAGCATCCCCGCCCGGGAATGGACGATCTACCCGTACCTGCTCGAGGGGGTCGCGATCGATCGGCCGAACCAGGTCTGGGCTACCGACATCTCGTACGTTCCGATGGCGCACGGGTTTCTGTACCTGACCGCTATCCTGGACGTGTTCAGCCGCAAGGTGCTGGCCTGGAGGCTGTCGAACACGCTCACGACGGACTTCTGCCTGGCAGCGCTCGATGAGGTGCTGGCGCGCTACGGAACCCCGGAGATTTTCAACACGGGGTCCCCTCGTTTTTGCTGCCAATTTTCCCGGTAAGAACCACGCGTCTTTCGGCCGTCGCAGTGATGTCCGTTCTGCAACCATATGATGGTAAAGGTGTTTCTGTTCGCTGTCGGAACCTGCTTGCAACCGGTGTTTTCATGGGGATCAGATCCCTCGCGCGGCGGCGTTTTGGCCGCTCGTCGGCAGCAGCCGTTCGGCGTAGGCCTCGACCGGGAAGCGGAATACCCCGCGCAGGTTGATCCCCTCGGTTCGGGTAGGGGCGATGCGGCCGATCAACTCCGGCGGCACGGCCGTTGATCGCCGGGCGTTCAGCCGGTCGAATGACGCCTGCATCTGCGCGGTGTTCCACGCCATGACCATATTGGCGAGCAGTCCCAGGGCATCGCCCACGGCGGCGAGCTCGTCATGACGCTTGGCTTGGAAGGTAGCGACGCGGCCGGTGTAGATTGCGCGCTTGAGGGCATTCACCGCCTCTCCGCGGTTGAGCACCCGCAGTAGCTCGCGCCGGAAGGGCTCGTTGACGAAATAGTCGGCCAGGAACACGGTGCGCAGCAGCTGACCGAGCTGCACCAGCGCCTCGTACAGCGGGTCGCCGCGCGAGGCGGCACCGTAGCGAGCCAGCGCTTCGATTGCGCTGGCATGACCGCTATGCACCGAGGCGGCCAGGTGCACGATACGATCCCACTGGGCGGCGATGCGCCTGGGGTCGATCCGCGTGCGCACGATCACGCGTACCGATTCCGGCACCTCGGAGCCGCGCGGCAGGAACAGGTGCCGGTCAGAGAGCGCCTTCAGCCGCGGACACAGATCGAACCCGAGCAGCCGTGACAGGGCCATCGCCACATCCGTGTAGCCGTGCGTGTCGACCGCGAGCTGGCTGGTCTCGAGCGCCTCATCGCGCACGACCCCCTCGATCGCCGCGCCGGCCTGTCGCTCGTTCAACACGATGGGCTGCACGTAGGAGATCCCCCAGCGGTCGCGCACGTGGGTATAGATGCCAACCGAAGGGGTCTGTCGCCGTGGATCGATCCGCGCCTGCCATACCCGACGGCTCGTCTCCAGGCTCATCATGTCCGAGGAGGCCAAGTCCGAGCGCCCCCAGGCGGCGGCGATCGGGTGGCGGTGCATGCAGGCGAGCACCGCGCTGGAGGCCTCGGCGAGTCGTCGCTCGTCGGCGGCAAAGCGCATCGCCTGGCGGATTGCAGTGGCATCGAGCTGCGGGATCATGCGCGCGGTTTCCGCCGCCGAGAGTGCGGTGCCATGCGCGAGGATACCGGCGTAGACCATGACCAGTTCGTTCATCGAGCGCGGCTCGCGCCCGAGCATGAGCCAGCTGTAGCGGACCTCGGCGTCGACGGCGAGCATCAGCTCGGGCAACTGTGCTTCACCGATGCGGCGGTCGAGAGTCGTTCGGAGCTTCGCGACCTGAGGGTCCTCCGGTTCAGCCGCGAGGGGCGTCAGATGCAGCGCGGTATCGACCGTCACGCGTCCATCGGAAGCGGCATCCGCTACGGCTCGCACACCGGCCGCGGCGCGCTCGAGCAGCGGCTCCAAGAACGCCTGTGGCGAGGTCGGCAGCCCGAGTCGGCGGTAGTGCGCACGCCGGTGGGATTGCCAGTGCTCGGCCGGCAGGAACAGCCGTTCGCGGCTGCGGAACGTCAGACTATGCTCGATCCACACCGTGCCGTTACGCAGCGCCCGCCGTAAGCTCAGGAGCGTTGCGACTTCGCAGGCCGCGAAGGCGCGCTGGCGATCGGGACCGGCCAGCTCGGCGTGCCAGACACGTCCGAGCGACAGCGCACCGATAGGCGGGAGCGATCTGATATCGGCCTCGTACAGCGGTCGAAGTACGGCTACCGCCGCGAGTACCGGATGCGCCTCAACGCCTGCCCAGGGGAGCCTGACGAGCGCCTTGAGGAGCGAGCGCACCAGCCGCACACCCTCAATCAGTCGGTCGCGAGTCCGTTCGGCACGACTGCGCGGCCGGCGCTGGCGCTGCTCGGCGATGATGCGCCGCAGTTCGACCTGCAACCTCTGAGCATCGACCTCAGGGGTCACCGCCAGCCGCGTGACCTCGCGCACCAGTTCCTGATACAGCCTCGCCCAATCGGTGGTGGCCGCCTCGAGTCCGGTGCCGGCCGCGCGCCACAGCTCGGCGACGCGCCGGCGAACCATCAGCAGCAGGTGGTCGGTCGTGACCAGCAGGCAGTAGCGCAGGAAGCAGGCAACCTCGAGCGTGCGTGCCGGCTCACTCATGCGTGCCCCGGCAAAGGGATGTCGCGACGCCAAGCGCCGGGCGTAGCGACGCAGCATCGCCTCCGACACCTCCGCGAGGTGTCGATCCACACCGTGTGGCGCGACGATCAAGGTGATAGCGCGCGACAATCAAGTTGAGAGGCGGTGGTCGCCGCGAACGGATGATGGCGCGGTTGATTGACGCTGGCAAGGCGTATCCCTCCGGTTGATTGTCGCGCGCGATCTCGGGCGCGACGTTCTTGGGTGTGGCGTAGTTGGCGGGCCGGCCCGGTCCCTGTCGCTTACGCTCGAGTGCGGCACGGCGGCGGTAGCTCTCGGCGTTCATCTCGAAGATCGTGGCGTGATGAACCAGCCGGTCGACAGCGGCGAGAGTCATGGCGGGATCGGGGAAGATCCTGCCCCATTCGCCGAACGGTTGGTTCGCGGTGATGAGCAGCGAGCGGCGCTCGTAGCGAGCGCTGATCAGCTCGAACAGCACCGAGGTCTCAGCCTGATCCTTGGTGACGTAGGCGATGTCATCGAGGATCAGCAGATCGAAGCGCTCGAGGCGGTGGATGGCGGCCTCGAGAGCGAGCTCTCGGCGTGCGACCTGGAGTTTTTGCACCAAGTCGGTGGTGCGCATGAACAGCACCCGCCGGCCCTTCTCGAGTAACGCCAGCCCGATGGCAGAGGCAAGATGCGACTTGCCGCCGCCGGGCGGGCCTATCAGGATTAAGTTGGCACCGCGCTCGAGCCAGGCATCGCCCTCGCACAGCGCCATCACCTGGGCCCTGGAGATCATCGGGACGGCTTGGAAGTCGAAGCTGGCGAGGGTCTTGCCGGGCCGCAGCTTCGCCTCGCCGAGATGGCGTTCCAGGCGCCGCCGATCGCGTTCGGCGAGCTCGGCCTCGCAGCCTCGCTCGTGCGCCAGTCTCAGCAGCTCCACGGTCGTCTTGCAGGCCAGCCGCTCGCCATGGTGCTCGAGCAGGAAGTGGAACGTGCGCCGATAGGCCTCCCGGGGGAACAGCTGCTCGCGGTAGACGAGGTTCGCCAGCGCCATCGGCTTTTTGCGCAGCGCGTGGATCACATGCCGGTAATTGACCACGGGACCATGCTTGCCATCGGGACCGGGCCGTCCGCGCGGCAGCCTCATCAGGTGCGTACCGCCGATCAGCAGATCGAGCCGGTCATCGTACAGACGCACCCGCAGGCGATGGCCGATCAGGCGCGAGGGCACCGTGTAGAACACTCTGCGTAGGGTGAACCCGCCCGAGGAAGTCACGTACACCGGCACGTCCTCGTAATCGCTGGTGCGCGTCGGCGGCAGTGGCCTCAGGTGCGCCCGTTCCGCATCGGCGCGCTTGGTGTTACGGGCGTTCTTGCGGCTGACGATCTCGCCGATGAAGCTGTGGTACTGCTCGAGCGTGTCGAACTGGCGCGTCCCGCGCAGCAGCAGCGCATCCTCGATGGCGTTCTTGAGGTGCCCGTGCGGTCCCTCGATCGCGCCGTTCTCGTGCGCCTCGCCACGGTTATTGCGCGTCGGTTCCATCCCGTAATGGGTACACAGGGCTTCATAGCGGGCCGTCAGATCGATCCGCGCATCGCGGCTCAAGTTGCGGAACGCTGCCGAGAGCGAGTCGCTGCGGTGCTCACGCGGCGCACCACCGAGGGCCCACAGCGCGTTCTGCAGCCCCTCGGCGAGGGCCACGTAGCTCTCACCGCCCAAGATCACGTGCGCGTGCTCGAAGCCCAAGCAGGCGAGGCGAAAGTGATACAGCCGATGATCGAGCGGGCAGCCCGCCACCTCGACCCCGAGATCGCCCATCTCGGTGAAGTCCGACAGTCCCATCCGCCCCGGCTCGTGCACTTGGCGGAAGATGACCTCCCGTTGCGGGCCGTGCTGCGCCCGCCAGGCGCGGATGCGCCGCTCGAGGGTGCGCCGTACGCCATAGGCCAGATCGGGATGACGCCGGCGCAGCTCCTCGAACACCGCCACGGCTCGGATCTGCGGGGCCGCCTGCAGCATCGGCACGACCTCGGCGTCAAAGACCTCCGCCAGCGGATCCGGCCGCCGCCGGCCTCTCGGGACTTGCTTCTGGGAGGGCAGCCGCCGGTCGTCCTCGATCCGGTACGCGCTGGCCACACTGATCGCCGCCTTCGCCGCGGCCACCGCCACCGACTCGGTGAGTCTGTGCTTCATGTAGAGCCTCATCTGGTGATCGTTGATGTGTCGGCCGGGCACGAGGCGGGTCCTCCCAGGGAGTGTCCCGTCCTCAATACCCGATCGGCCACGATCACCGGCAGTCCCGCCCCACCCGGGGCGGACCGCCGCCCCGGCGGGGAGCTTCTCGGGCTACGCCCTCGAACCTCCCCGCCGGGACAGTTCTCTCATCCTGATTGTCGCGCGGTTCTCATCCTGATTGACTCGCCGCAGGGTGGGGCGAACCGTACCATCATCAAGCTGGCCCAGCAGCTGCTCGTCAACCCGGCGGTGGACCTCGCGACATCTCCGGTCGGCGCGCTCGCGCGTCTCGATCAGGTCTACGATCTCATCGACGGCAACATCGGCTCGGAGATCCGCGCGAAGATTGCGGC
>JAKAYU010000046.1 GCA_021809525.1 Pseudomonadota bacterium
CGCCCTTGTGCGTCTCATACGCACGCACTCCCTCGAAGACCGAGGAGCCGTAGTGCAGCGCGTGCGAGAGCACGTGCACCGTAGCCTTCTCCCAGGGAACGAGCTTGCCGTTGAACCAGATGTACTGAGTGGCCGGAATGGGCATGAACAATCTCCCGTGGCGCGCTGCCAGTCAAAGCGTCGAAGCCGCGTGCGCCGCTGCGGTGCGCTCCTCGCGCGAGCGGTTGCCCGCCGCGGCTGCCTGCTCGATGCGGTTGATCACCTCGAGGAACGCCTTGCTGCTCGATTCCACGATGTTGGTGCTCACGCTCGAGCCTCGATAAGTGCGCTGATTGTACTCCACGTACACGAGCGCCTCGCCCTGTGCGTCCTCGCCCTCGGTGACGCCGCGCACCTCGAATTTGCGCAGCATCACCCCGATGCCGGTGGCCGCCTCGATCGCCTTGAAGGCCGCATCGACCGGTCCGTCGCCCTCGGCGGTGTGTTCGATGAGCCGCCCGTCCGCGTGGCGCAGGCGCACCTTGGCGCTCGCTGTGCCCTGCGTCACCGCGTGCGTCTCCAGCTCGGCGAGGCTCCAGGGGCCGGCTGCGGCGCCCTCGGCGCGCAGCACGAGCGCCTCGATGTCGCCGTCGAACAGCTCCTTCTTGCGGTCTGCGAGCGCCTTGAACTCCTCGAACACCTGGTTCAGCTCGCTTTCCTCGAGCTCGAAGCCGAGCGCCCGCACGCGCTCGCGGAAGGCGTGCCGCCCGCTGTGCTTGCCGAGGATCAGATGGCTGCGCGAGAGACCGACGTCCTCCGGCCGCATGATCTCGTAGGTGGAGTAGTGCTTGATCACCCCGTGCTGATGAATGCCCGCCTCGTGCGCGAAGGCATTCTCCCCGACCACCGCCTTGTTGCGCGGCACGGGCATCGCGGTGATGCTCGAGACCAGACGCGAGGTCGGATACAGCCGCGTCGTCTGGATCCCCGTGGTGACGTTGAAGAACGCCGCGCGTGTCTTCAGCGCCATCACCACCTCCTCGAGCGAGCAGTTGCCGGCGCGCTCGCCGATGCCGTTGATCGTGCATTCGATCTGACGGGCCCCGGCGACGACTGCCGTGAGGCTGTTGGCCACCGCCATGCCGAGATCGTCGTGGCAGTGCACCGAGAGGCGCACCCGCTCGATCCCCCGCACATTCTTGCGCAGATAGCGAAACAGCTCGGCGAACTCGTCCGGCACGGTATACCCGACGGTATCGGGGATGTTCACCGTGCTCGCGCCGGCCTCGATCGCCGCCTCCACCACCTGGGCGAGGAACTCCAGCTCCGTGCGCGAGGCATCCTCGGGGGAGAACTCCACGTCATCACAGAGCTCCCGCGCCCGCTGTACGCCCTCGACGGCCGCGCGCAGGATCTGCTCCTCGGCCATGTTCAGCTTGTACTGGCGGTGGATGGCGCTCGTGGCGAGGAACACGTGCACGCGACGCCGGGGTGCATCGGCGAGCGCGCGCGCGGCGAGCTCGATGTCCTCCCGATTGCAGCGCGCAAGCGCCGCGATGATCGGACCATGCACCTCGCGCGAGACCGCCTGCACGCTCTCCCAGTCTCCCTTGGAGGCGGCCGGGAAGCCCGCTTCGATCACATCGACGCCGAGCTCGGCGAGCGCGCGCGCCACGCGCAGCTTCTCCGGCCGCGTCATGCTGCATCCCGGAGCCTGCTCGCCGTCGCGCAGCGTGGTATCGAAGATCAGTACTTTGTCGGGTTCGGCTGCCATGGAAGGATCTCCTGCGTAGCGGGGGAGGGGCACAGCGCTCAGCCGCGCTGATCGTTGAGCCAGGGCATGCGCGCGCGCAGCCGCTGGCCGACCTTCTCGATCGGGTGCTGGATGTCGCGCTTCAGCAGCTTCTGGTAGCGCTTGCGCCCGGTGGCGTTCTCGCGGATCCACTGGCGGGCGAACGCGCCGGTCTGGATCTCCTTCAGGACCTTGGTCATTTCCCTCTTCACGCGCGCATCGACGATGCGCGGTCCGCGGGTGAGATCGCCGTACTTGGCCGTCTCGCTGATGAACTCGTGCATCTTGGTGATGCCGCCCTCGTGCAGCAGGTCGACGATGAGCTTCAGCTCGTGCAGACACTCGTAGTAGGCGACCTCGGGCTGATAGCCGGCCTCGACCAGCGTCTCCCAGCCGCGCACGACCAGCTCGGTCGCCCCGCCGCAGAGCACCGCCTGCTCGCCGAACAGGTCCGTCTCGGTCTCCTCGGCGAAGGTGGTCTCGAGCACCCCGCCGCGCGTGCCGCCGATCCCGTGCGCATAGGCGAGGGCGCGTGCGCGGGCCTTGCCGGTGGCGTTCTGGGCGACCGCGATCAGGCACGGCACGCCGCGGCCCTGTTGATACTGGCGGCGGACCAGATCGCCAGGCCCCTTCGGCGCGATCAGCACGACGTCGAGATCCTTGCGCGGCTTGATCTGCTTGAAGTGGATGTTGAATCCGTGCGCGAACAGCAGCGTGGCGCCGCGCTTGAGCGCCGGCTCGATGCTCTCGTAGAGGGCCTTCTGCGCCAGATCCGGCACCAGCATCGCCACCAGATCGGCGTCCTTGGCGGCCCGCGCCGGCTCGGCGACCGCCAGACCGTCCTTCTTGGCCTTCTTCCAGCTGGGGCCTCCCTTGCGCACCCCGACGATGACCTCAAAGCCGCTGTCCTTGAGGTTCAGTGCGTGCGCGCGGCCCTGGCTGCCATAGCCCATGACCGCGATGCGCGCTGCGCGCAGGGCCTTCTGGTCGACGTCTTTTTGCGAATACAGCTTCATCTCGATACTCCAAATCGGCCTCATGGCCCGGATGTCAGATCTCAGTCATGCATTGACACGCATAAAAAACCCCGCAGCGGCCTCTGGTGCCGGTGCGGGGTTCTGGTGTCTTCTCTCGCCGCTGCCTGTCTGTCCTCAGGCGATTGCGAGCACCCCGCACCGGCTGCTCGTAAGGAGCAGCAGTCCGATAAGGAGCACCGGCAGCCGGCCGAGCAGCACACCCGGCGTGCGTGACGCCGTGCGGGTTGCGGACATGTTGGCTGCGGGTACCACGGGCTTTGGGTGCGCGGGCGAGATAAAAGTGGAGATGATGGGACGGATAGGAGCACAACCGGCGCGGGTTTGTCAACGACGCGGCGCGCGATCGCACCTGGCACGGCGCGCGCGCGGCGCGCTATGCTCGGGGCGTGTCACACGAAATGTTATTGAGCGCCGATCCGGGCGATAGCCGCCCGCTGTGGCTGCTCACCGAGGGTGAGCTCGAGTCCTGGCTCGCCGGCCAGAGCGTTGCGGTGAGCGCCTGGGTCCGAGCGCACGTCTTTCAGGCCGAGCGTTACCGAGTACTGACGTTGCCCGGCGAGGAGGGCGTGGCGGGCGCCGCTCTGGGCCTGGGGGCGCTCGCGTCCGCCGCCGAGCTCGGACCCTGGCACGCTTCCGGCGCGCCGGAGCGCCTGCCGGTGCTGCCCTGGCGGCTCGAGACGCCGCTGCCACCGCGCGCGGCGACCCATTTCGTCCTGGGGTGGCTGCTCGGCGGCTACCGCATGAACCGCTACCGGCTCGACGGCCCCTGTGTACCGGGGGCGGCGCTGATTGCCCCGCCCGAGGCGGACGTGCGCTACGCGGTCGCGGCGGCGCACGCGAGCGCCCTGGCGCGCGATCTGATCAACACCCCGCCGAACGACCTCGGACCGCAGGAGCTCGCCGACGCGGCGGTCGCGCTCGCGCGCGAGCGGGGCGCGCGCTGCCAGGTGCTCAGCGGCGGGGAACTCGCCGGCTTTCCGCTGCTGCGGGCGGTCGGTGCCGGCAGTGTGCGCGAGCCGCGGCTGATCGACCTGCGCTGGGGGGCGAAGGATGCCCCGCGGGTCACGCTGGTCGGCAAGGGCGTGTGCTTCGACACCGGCGGGCTCGATCTGAAGCCCTCGAGCGGCATGGCGTTGATGAAGAAGGACATGGGCGGGGCGGCCTGCGCGCTGGCCCTCGCCGATCTATTGATGCGGCTTGAGGCGCCGCTGCAGCTGCGCGTGCTCATTCCGGCGGTGGAGAACAGCGTCGGCGGCGCGGCTTACCGGCCGAGCGACGTGGTGCGCTCGCGCAAGGGACTGACGGTGGAGATCGGCAATACCGACGCCGAAGGGCGTCTGGTGCTCGCCGATGCACTCACGGCAGCCGAGGAGGAGCGCCCCGCGCTCATCATCGATCTGGCGACCCTCACCGGTGCGGCGCGCACCGCGCTCGGGCCGGAACTGCCGGCACTGTACTCCAACCGGCCCGCGCTCGCCGAGCGGCTGCGCCAGATCGGCGAAGAGGAATCCGATCCGCTCTGGCCGATGCCGTTGTGGCAAGGCTACGAGGAGGACCTCGCCAGCAAGATTGCCGATCTCGGCAATGTCGCATCCACGCCATTCGCCGGTTCGATCGTGGCAGCGCTGTTTCTCAGACGGTTCGTCGCGCCGAGCACCGACTGGGTGCACATTGATCTTTATGCGTGGAACGGCAAGGAGCGGCCGGGCCGTCCGGTGGGCGCCGAGGCGCAGTGCGTGCGGGCGCTGTACCGGCTGTTGCAGGAGCGCTTCGCCTAGGCTCACGGCTCGGCTCGTCCCCTGCAGGGGCACGGCTCGTCGATTCGCCGCCGCAGCGTATGGATTTTCATCATTCTGTCGTCAGACTACGAAACAATGTCATGCCTGTGACCACGACAGACACCATCAACAGCGCGCGAGTCTTCGCAGCGCAAGGTGCGGGGGAGCGGATGCGCAGCGGCGCGTGCGCGCCTGCCCGCCTTGACGCTATGCGCCGCGCCGTGGCGGTGCGGGAGCACAACTGCGGCTGCACGCTGCAGCTTGCGCACGGGGGCTTCGGTTTCGGTGCCGCCGAGCGGGCAGGCCACCTGCGGGCAATCCACGGAGGCCAGATGCTCGCGGCTGCGCCCCGGCAGTGCGAACCGCTGCGCCGCAGTGCGCGCCGCAACTTGGCCGCGTCCGAGCTTGCGCTCGGCGTTCCGTCCCTGCAGAGCGCTTCCGGCACCCCGGATCGTCGCGCCGCGCAGTTGTCAGCGCGGCAGGTAGCGGTTACAGTTCGGGACTGCATCCTCGGATGCGCATGGCGCGCACGCTTGGCTTTCCGCCCTCGAGTCGCCGTGAAATCGAACCAGACAGGGGGATTGAGCCGCACGAGCGTCAGCCCGCGTAGGGTGCCCGCACGTGTATTAAAGTATGACAGTTCCGGCGGGACCGCCGTCGGGCAGCTCGGGTCCGGAGTGAGCCGCTTGCGGGCAGGTGGAAAGACCGCTACCTTGCGCCCCTCTCGTTTCGTTCCGGTGTTTTGGGATAGGCAACAGCGACGCCTCAGCATTTACACATGAGCGCTTACGTACACGACACACAATTCTTCACACGCCGCACGGCCGTGTTTGCGGCCATCATCGTGCTGCATCTGTTTATCTTCTGGGCGCTCGAGGCTGGCCTGGCGACCCGGGTGGTGCAGCTGGTGGCTCCGCCCATCAAGACCACGATCGTGCGCCAGGTGCGCAAGCATCTTCCGCCCCCGCCCCCGCCCCCGCCGCAGCTCGTGCAGCAGCAGGTGCAGGTGCCCCCGCCGATGATTCAGATCAACGTGCCGGCGCAGGCCGAGAGCCACGCCATCACGGTGACCAGGCACGTCGTGCGTGCGCCGCCGCCGGCCCCGGCGCCGGTGCGCTACACCCCGCTCAGCCCGGCGTCGGGCTTCCCGGCCACGGCCGACTACTATCCGCAGTCCTCGCAGCGGCTGGGCGAAGAGGGCACGGCCATCGTCGAGGTCTGTGTCGGCCCGGACGGCAGGCTCTCGGCCGCGCCGCGCGTCATCCGCTCCTCCGGCAGCCCGCGCCTCGATCGCGCCGCGCTGCGCTATGCGCGGGCCACCTCAGGGCACTGGGATCCGGAGCGGGCCAACGGCCGGCCGATCAATTTCTGCGGCCATCTGCCCATCAAGTTCCAGCTGAACGACTTCTGATGCACCCGTCCCTTCAATCTTCGACCCCGCCATTCAACGCGGCTTATTTGTGATCTGAGGAAATTTATGGTCATCCAAGCTACCGCATCCGTCAACAATCCATACGGTATTACCGGCGTATGGAACAACGGCACGATCATCGACAAGTTTGTGATGATCCTGCTGGTTCTCATGTCGCTGTCGACCTGGTATGTGATCCTCACCAAGTGGTGGGATCAGCAGCGCCTGAAGAAGGCCGCGCGCGAATGTGAGAAGTCGTTCTGGTCTGCGCCGTCGGTCAAGGAAGGCGTGGATCGGCTGAAGAAGGACAACCTGTTCCGCTCCATCGCCGAAGACGGCATGCGCGCCATGTCGCACCATGACGGCCGTCTGACCGACCGCATCGACCTGCACGAGTGGATCACCATGTCGCTGCAGCGCTCGGTCGAGCAGGCAGGCGGCAGCATGTCCCGCGGCCTCGGGCTGCTCGCGACCGTCGGCTCCTCCGCGCCGTTCGTCGGTCTGTTCGGCACGGTGTGGGGCGTCATGAACGCGCTGATCAACATCGGCCTCGCCGGCCAGGCGAGCATCGGCAAGGTGGCCGGACCGGTGGGCTCGGCGCTCATCATGACCGCCCTCGGCCTCGCGGCCGCGGTGCCCGCGGTGTGGGGCTATAACTGGCTGCTCGGCCGCAACAAGATGCTGCAGGATGCGCTGCGCAACTTCGCGAGCGACCTGCATGCCTATCTGGTGAGCGGCGCGCGTGTGCCGAGCCCGGAGGCCGGTGGCGCCAAGCCGGCAGCCGCCCCGGCGGCAGCGGTCCGTAAATAAGGTACCGTGTTTTTGACGAGCGGCTTCGGATGCGCAAGACGTGCCCCGCGGGTGCGGGGCACGTTCTTGGTCTGGATGCCCGACCCCGGCCGCACCCCGTGCCGCTCGTGAGGAGCTCTCGAAAATGGCGATGAATGTCGGATCTGGCTCTGACGAAGAGCCGGGAGTGATGGCGACTATCAACACGACGCCGCTCGTGGACGTGATGCTGGTGCTGCTCATCATCTTTCTGATCACGATTCCCGTGATCACCCACACTGTCCCGGTGAAGTTGCCGAAGGCGAACAACATCCCGACGCACAACACGCCGAAGGACATCACCATCGCGGTGACGAAGAACGGCTCGATCTTCTGGAACAACGAGCAGGTGAAGAGCGATTCACAACTGCTGCAGAAGGTCGAGCAGGTGGCCATCGAGGTCCCGCAGCCGGCCGTGCACATCCGCGGCGACCGGAACGTGGACTACAAGTCCATCGGGCACGTTCTGTACGAGCTCGAGCGCGGCGGGATGGTGAAGGTCGACTTCATCACCGAGCCGCACGCGAACGCGCTCGGCGCAGAGTGATCAAACCTTAATCGGGGCCGCAGGGCGCTCGAGGAGTTTCCAAGTCATGGCTATGTCGATGGGATCCAGCTCCGGGCCGATGGTCGAGATCAACACCACGCCGTTGATCGACGTCATGCTGGTGCTGCTGGTGACCCTGATCATAACGCTGCCGGTGATGACCCACTCGGTGAAGATGGATCTGCCGCAGAATCAGCATCAGCCGCCGCAGAAGCCGCCCGAGGTGATCAATCTCGGCATCGACTTCGACGGCACGATCACCTGGAACGGCACGGTGGTGCCGAACATGCAGGTGCTCGACGGGTATTTCGCGAGCGAGTCGACCAAGGACCCGCAGCCGGAGATCCACCTGAATCCGAGCGGACTTGCCAAATACGGCATCGTGGCGAAGGTGCTGGCGGATGCGCAGCGCAACCGTCTGACGAAGATCGGTTTCGTCAACACCTCGGAATTCTCCCAGTAGTCATCTGCATCCAAGCAATCAACCCATGCGAGACAGTTTCATGAAGGTCAAGGGCATAGTGGCGGCAGCGGCGCTCGGCGCCATGCTGGTGTGCGGTGTGAGTGTGCTGCGCGTGAGGCCGGCCTATGCCGCGACGCCGTCGCAGAAGCTCAGCCGGAACGTGGCGCTGAAGCTGCAGGCAGCGCAGAAGGCGCTGCAGAAGGGTGACGTGGCCGCCGGCCTCAGCCAGCTCGACAAGGTGGCGAGCATGCCGGCTGCGCAGAAAAGCCCGTACGCGATGCACGTCATCAATCAGCTGTACGTGTTCGGCTACGAGAAGACGAATGACTACGCGAAGCTCGCCCCGAAGCTCGAGGCGCTGCTGCACGATCCGTGGGTGACGCCGCAGGAGACGAAGAGCTGGACGGTCTCGCTGGCGCAGCTGTACTACCAGATGCACAACTACCCCAAGGCGATCGAGTACGGCAACGAGGCGCTGCAGAAGGGCTATGCCGGGGCGGCCATGCAGACGCTGGTCGGCCAGGCGTACTACCTGCAGGGCGATTGGCGCCAGACGATCTCCTTCGAGCAGGGGCTGGTCAACTCGGCGATCAAGGCGGGCCAGAAGCCGAGCAAGCAGGCGCTCGAGCTGGTGCAGAGCTCGTGCATGAAGCTGCACGACCAGGGCTGCCTGCTGAACGCGCTCGAGCAGCTGGTGGTCTACTATCCGCAGCGGCAGTATTGGCAGTACCTGTTGTTCCAGACGTTCAAGAGCATCAAGAGCGATGCGAACCTGCTCGAGGCCTACCGGCTCGCCTTCGCGGTCGGCGTGATGCAGCAGCCGCATGAGTTCACCGACTACGCGGATCTGGCGCTCGAGGCCGGCTCTCCCGGCGAGGCCGAACAGGTGCTCACGACGGCGCTGAAGAACAACGTCTACACCAAGGCGAGCCAGAAGGCCAAGGCCGAGCGGCACCTGCACGACGCCGAGGTGCGTGCCGCGTCGGATCAGAAGACCCTGGCCCACACCGCTGAACTTGCGGCCAGGCAGCCGACGGGCAATTCGGACATCCGGGTCGGTCTGGCGTACCTGGGTTACCAGAAGTATCCCGAGGCCATTCACGAGTTCACCCTCGGCATCGCCAAGGGCGGGCTCACCAGTCCCGCCGAGGCCCACCTGCTGCTCGGCATCGCGCAGCTGAAGGCGGGCAACACGGCTGCGGCCCTGAATGCCTTCAACAGCGTCAAGGGTGAGCCGACCCTGCAGCGCCTGGCGCAGCTGTGGATCCTGAAGGCGAAGTCGATGGGCTGAGCGGGTGCCGCAGCGCCGAGTAACGAGTCAGGAGGAGCGATGATGGCGATCAAAGCCGGAGAGCGCATGCCCGCGGGCGTGCTGAAGACGATGAGCGCGGACGGGCCGAAGGACGTTTCGACCGACGAGCTCTTCAAGGGCAAGAAGGTGGTGCTGTTCTCGGTTCCGGGCGCGTTCACGCCGACCTGTGATGCGAAGCACCTGCCGGGGTTCGTGCAGCTGGCTGATCAGCTGCGCGCCAAGGGCGTGGACCTTATCGCCTGCATGGCCGTGAACGACGTGTTCGTCATGAACGCCTGGGGGAAGGCCTCGGGTGTGGGCGAGAAGGTCATGATGCTGGCCGACGGCAATGGCGATTACGCCAAGGCCCTCGGGCTCGAGCTCGACGCGCGCGGCTTCGGCCTGGGACTGCGGGGCCAGCGTTTCGCGCTGGTGATCGAGGACGGCGTGGTCAAGCACGCGAACGTCGAGGCGCCGGGCCAGTTCAAGGTCTCCGCTGCGGAGCACGTGCTCGGCCAGCTCTGAGGCGGTGTGCTCAGCGGGGTAGCTTTCCCCCCGCGAGGACGAGAAAAAAAGTAACCGTGCGGCCGTGGCCCATGGATAGGTGCCTCGCGCGAGGAGGATGATGAGCCCGTCGTAGTGAGAACGTACGGGGTGGCGCAGATGGCGAGGATTCAGGCGAGCGGCGGGGAGCGGCGAGTCGCAGCTGCAGGGAGGCTGGGACGGCGGAAGTGGTCGGTAGCCGAGAAGGTGCGGGTCGTGCGGGAGCTCGAGCGCTCAGGGGCGGCGGTGAGCGAAGTTGCCCGGCGGCACGGGGCGCACATGAGCATGGTGAAGCGCTGGCGTGGGCAGTATCGGGCCGGTGAGTTCGGCGTGCCCAGGCCGATGAGCGGGGGTGCACGCTTGGTGCCGATTCGCGTGACGGGCGATGGGCCGCGGTCATCGCGGCCGGCTCGAGAGCCGGCGCTGGCGATAAGTGCCGCAGGAGCGATTGAAGTGCGGCTCGCGAGTGGGCAGCAGGTGTGCATCCGCGGGACGGTCGATGCCGGGATGCTGCGCACGGTGCTCGAGGAGCTCTCACGGTCATGATGGGCCTACCAGCGGGCGTGCGGATCTGGCTGGCGGCCGGCGTGACCGATCTTCGCAACGGGCTCGAGGGCTTGAGCGCGCTGGTGCAGACCGCGCTGGGTCTGAACCCCTATTCGGGTCAGATTTTCGTCTTTCGAGGCCGCCGAGGTGACCGGATCAAAATTCTCTGGGATACCCAGGACGGGCTCTGTCTTTTCTACAAGCGGCTGCGCGGCGGGAAGTTCGTCTGGCCGAAGGCCGAGAGCGGGACGGTGTCATTGAGCGCAGCGCAACTGTCGATGTTGCTCGAAGGCATTGACTGGCGGCAGCCGAAGAGGACGGCGCTCGCCCCGCACGATCCTGAGCGCGTCCAGCCGAGTCGATCGGTGTAAGGGGGCCGCGGTCTCGAGATCGAGACCGCTGGTCCGACACAAACCGACAACAAACACACACGATCCCGTGCGCACCTCGAGTGCAGCGCGTATAATTCGCCCGTGCTCGATATCAACGCATTACCGAACGACATGCAGGCGCTCAAGCGCCTCGTGATCGAGCAGCACAGTGCGAGCCGAGCGAAGGACATCGAGCTGCGCGAACAGCAGGCGCTGATCGAGCACCTGCGATTTCAACTGGCCAAGCTGCGTCGGGCCCGCTTCGGTCAATCCTCCGAGCAGCTCGAGGGCGCCGGGCAGCTGCCGATGAGCTTCGAGGAGCTCAAGGCCGCCGTCCGGGAGGCCGAACGGCAGGCGCAGGCTGCCGGCGAGATCCCCACCGCCCCCGCCCCCAAGGGCAAGCCGGTGCGCCGCAAGAAGCTGCCCGAGCACCTCGAGCGCATCCCTCAGGTCATCGAGCCGAAGGACTGCACCTGCCCGGACTGCGGCGGTGCACTGAAGACGCTCGGCACGGACGAGTCCGAGGTACTCGAGGCGAAGACCGTCACGTTCACCGTCACCCGGCACATCCGTCCGAAGAAGCGCTGCACGAAGTGCGCGGCGATCGTGCAGGCTCCGGCGCCCTCGCGCCCGATCGAGAAGAGTTTCGCCGGCGCCTCGCTTTTGGCACTGGTTCTCTCCTGGAAGTACTCGTTCCATCTGCCGCTCTATCGGCAGTGCCAGATCTTCGCCCATGCGGGCCTGAAGTTGAGCCGTACGACGCTCATGCAGTGGGTTGCGGCGAGCAGCCTGCTGCTCGGTCCGCTGGTCGAGGCCCTTGCCAAGCATGTCCTGTCGGCATCGAACATCAACGCCGATGACACGCCGTACCGAGTGCTCGCCCCTGGCACGGGCAAAACCAAGCGCGGACACATATGGACGTATGTGCGTGACGGCAGCGGATGGGGATCCACGGACCCACCGGCGGTGTGGTACCAATATTCGCCGAGTTGGCATGGAAAGTATCCGCAGAAGCACCTCGCTCGCTTCAGAGGCAAGCTGCAGGTCGACGGCTATGCGGGCTTCGAGCCGCTGTTTCGCCCCACAAGTCCGGGGACGCCGGCGCGCGTGGAGGAAGTCGCCTGCATGATGCACGCACGCAGGAAGTTCTTCGACATTTACGCGGCATTGAAGTCCCCGATCGCCCACGAAGCCATCGAGCGCATCAATGCGCTGTATCAGATCGAGACGCATATCCGCGGGCAATCCCCCGAGGCGCGTCTTGCTGCGCGTCAGCAGTATGCCGTGCCGCTGCTCAACGCCTTGCAGGCCTGGATGATCCAGACCCTCTCCGAACTCGACAGCAGCTCAAAGTTGCTCGAGGCGTTCAACTACTCGCTCAAGCGCTGGAGCCAACTCTGCCGTTACACCGAGGACGGACGCCTCGAGATCGACAACGGAGCCGCTGAACGCTCGATCCGTGGCATGGGCATCGGCAGACGCAATTATCTGTTCTTCGGATCGGACAGCGGCGGTGAACGGGCGGCGATCATTTATAGTCTTGTTGAGAGTTGCAAATTGAATCACATTGATCCACAGAGTTATCTGCAGTACATCCTCGAGCGGATCGCTGATCACCCGATCAACCGCATCGAGGAACTGCTGCCCTGGAACGTCGCTGACAAGCTCGCTCAGCCGAGCCAGGTGACGGACGCCCTGGCGGCATAGCGAGTCCTTCGGTGTTCAAACCCCGGCGCCCCGCCGCATCGCTCGGCCACCTGCAAGCCTTCCTCGACGACACCCGCGGTCAGATCACTCTCGGGGAAATCCCGCCGATCCGCCGCGCTGCACTCGCCGCTCAGGGCAAGAAAGTGCGCGTCGCGCTCGTGGGCCGCGAAGGCGAGACGATCGCGCAGCTGATGGAGTGCCTCGATGCCGCCCTCGGCAAGGCCATGACCGAGGACACCGTGATCGACGAGGTCCTGCCAGAGATCAAGCGCCGCCGCGCACCGTGAGCAGGCCAGCAGCTCCCCCACGGTTGCACAGCTTGGGCGAATGGTAGAGAGAAATCCACGGGCCTTCCCCGCACGCTTACGAAAAAAAAGGGTCCGCGCAGAGCGCGGACCCTTTTTTGTCGCCTCGTGCCGGGCGGGGTGCTCAGCCGATGAGCTGCTCGATCTGCGGCACGATCTCGAACAGATCGCCCACCAGGGCGATGTCGGCCACCTCGAAGATCGGCGCCTCCGGGTCCTTGTTGATCGCCACGATGGTGCGCGCATCCTTGATGCCGGTCAGATGCTGGATCGCCCCGGAAATGCCGATGGCGATGTACAGCTCCGGGGCAATGATCTTGCCGGTCTGGCCCACCTGCAGCTCATTCGGCGCGTAGCCGGCATCCACCGCGGCGCGCGAGGCGCCCACCGCGGCGCCGAGTTTGGCGGCGAGCCGGTAGAGTATCTGGAAGGACTCCGCGCTGCCGAGCGCCCGGCCGCCGGAGACGACCTTCGCGGCGGTCTGCAAATCGGGCCGGTCGCCGCCGGCGGTGGACACCGACACGAAGCGCGTGTGCGCCGGCGGTTCGACACCTGGCGCGGCCGCCTCGATGGCGGCGTGGCCGCCTGTGCCTGCGGCCTGGTAGGAGGCCGTGCGGACCGTGCCGACGACCTTGGCGCCCTCGAGCACTTCCACCGTGATGATGGCATTGCCGGCGTAGATCGGCCGGCGGAAGCGCGTGGCGCTCTCCACGGCCATGATGTCGCTCACCTGGGCAGTGTCGAGCAAGGCGGCGACGCGCGGCATCAGGTCCTTGCCGAAGGTGCTCGAGGGGCCGAACACATGCGAGTAGGGCCCGGCGAGGGCGGCAATCTGCGGGGCAATCGCTGCGGCGAGCGGATGCGCGTGCAGCGGATGCTCGACGGTCAACACGCGCTCGACGCCGGCCAGAGCGGCGGCCTGAGCGGCTACGGCCGCAGCGTCCGCCGCGCAGACCGCGATCGTGATGTGCGCGCCCGGCACCGTGGCGGCGCAGGCGACGCATTTGGCGGTGGCGAGGCTGAGCGTGCTGCCGTCGTGTTCGGCGACGATCAGGATGTTGTGGCTCATTTACAGCAATCCTTTCTGCTTCAGGGCGGCCACCAGCTCGGCGGCGTCTTTCACGCGAACGCCCTTGTGGCGTTGCGCGGGCGGCTCGAAGTGCAGCGTCTTCAGCTGTGCGCGCGCAACGACGCCGAGGGACTCGAGGGTGAGCGTCTCCAGCGGCTTTTTCTTCGCCTTCATGATGTCCGGCAGTTTGACGTAACGCGGCTCGTTCAGGCGCAGATCCACGGTCACGACGGCCGGCAGGTCGACTTCGAGCGTCTCGAGTCCGGCGTCGATCTCGCGGGTCACGCGCGCCTTGCCGTCGGCGATGTCGAGCTTGGAGGCGAAGGTGGCCTGCGGGCGGTCCCACAGCGCCGCGAGCATCTGGCCGGTCTGGCCGTTGTCATCGTCGATGGCCTGCTTGCCGAGCAGCACCAGAAAGGGCTGCTCGCGTTCAATGAGTGCGCGCAGCACGCGTGCGGTGACGAGCGGCTCGAGCGCAGTGTCGCTCTGCACGTGCAGCGCGCGGTCGGCACCCATCGCGAGGCAGGTGCGCAGCTGCGTCTGGCAGTCCGCCGGGCCCACGGTGAGCACGATCACCTCCTCGGCCGCGCCGCGCTCCTTGATGCGCAGCGCCTCCTCCAGCGCGATCTCATCGAAGGGGTTGACGCTCATCTTGACCCCCTCGGTGAGCACCCCGGATCCGTCGGGCTTGACGCGAATGCGCACGTTGTAATCGACCACGCGCTTGATTCCGACCAGTATGCGTTTCATTGTCCCGCCATAAGCTCGAGAGAGTCTCGGCAATATAGCAGAGGATCGCGCTAAACTGAGTCAATGCTCGGTTACGCATTACGCCGTATTGCGGGGATCGTTCCGGTCCTGCTGATCCTGCTGACCGTGTCGTTTTTCGTCATACGTTTGGCACCGGGCGGACCGTTCGCCGCCGGCCGGGCACTGCCGGCGCGCACACGCGCGCAGCTCGAGCGGCTCTACGGGCTCAACCGGCCGCTGCTCGTGCAGTACGCGCACTATCTGCGCGCGCTGGCGCACGGCAATCTCGGTCCCTCCTACAGCATGCGCGATGAGACGGTTGCCGGACTGATCGCCTCGGGGCTGCCGGTGAGCGCCGCTCTCGGGCTGGCGGCCCTTGCGCTCGCCGTGCTCACCGGGGTGCCGCTCGGGGCGCGTGCCGCGCTGCGCCGCGACGGCCCGCTCGACCGCTCGCTCGCCGCGTTCGCGGCACTGACCCTGGCATTGCCGAGTTTCGTCACCGGTCCGCTGTTGGCGCTCGTCTTCGGGCTGTGGCTGCGCTGGCTGCCGGTGGCCGGCTGGCAGCCCGATACGCCGCGCGATCTGATCCTGCCGGCGGTGACGCTGGCGCTGCCGCTGTCGGCCTCGATCGCGCGGCTGATGCGCGCGAGCCTGCTCGAGGTGCTCGGTGCGAGCTACATCCGCGCTGCGCGCGCCCGCGGGCTCGGGCGCGCGCGCGTGTTGTGGCGCCATGCGCTGCCGCCCGCTCTGGTGCCGGTGGTGAGTTATCTCGGGCCGGCGGCGACCTATCTGGTCACCGGTTCGCTGGTGGTCGAGACGGTGTTCGAACTGCCGGGCACCGGGCGCTATCTGGTGCAGGGCGCACTCGACCGCGACTACACGCTGGTGATGGGCATGGTTCTGGTCTACGGCACGCTGACGCTGCTCGCGAATCTCGCCGCGGACCTGCTGCATGCCTGGCTCGACCCGCGCGTGCGTCATGAACCGCTCTGAGCGGCGTCGCCCTCGCGCGATGGTATTGGCTGCGGCGCTCATCGCCGTGCTCGCGCTGCTCGCGCTCATCGGGCCCGCGACGAGCCCGTACTCCTACAGCACGCTCGACTGGGCGCACCTGTCGATCCCGCCGGGCCTGACCGCCGAGCACTGGCTCGGCACCGACGCTCTCGGGCGTGACCTGTACGTGCGCACGGTGTATGGACTGCGCCTCTCGCTCATCATCGGCGTGCTCGCCACCGCGGTGAGCGTGCTCATCGGGGTCGCCTGGGGGATGCTGGCCGGCTGGGTCGGCGGGCGGCTCGATGCCTGGATGATGCGCGTGGTGGATGTGTTGTATGCCCTGCCGTACCTGTTCATCGTGCTGATCCTGGCGGCGCTGTTCGGCCGCGGCAACCTCGTGGTGCTGCTTTTGGCGATCGGCGCGGTCGGCTGGCTGACGCTCGCGCGCGTGGTGCGTGCGCAGACGCTCTCGCTGAAGCGCCGCGAGTTCATCGAGGCGGCGCGCGCTGCGGGCCTGAGCGGCCCGCAGGTGCTGTGGCGGCACGTGCTGCCGAACCTGGCCGGCAGCATCGCGGTGTATGCGACGCTGATGGTGCCGCAGATGATCGTCTACGAGAGTTTTCTCAGCTTTCTCGGCCTCGGCGTCGAACCGCCGCAGGCGAGTCTCGGCAGCCTGATCAACGCCGGGGCGCGTCAGATGCTCACCGCGCCCTGGCTGCTGCTCGTGCCGGCGAGCGTGCTCATCGTGCTGCTGCTCAGCTTCAACATCCTCGGTGACGGGTTGCGCGATGTCCTCGATGCAACCAGACGGTGAGCGCGGGGCTGAGCAGCACGAGCGGCTGCTCGGTATCGAGGAGCTGCGGGTGCGCTTTCCCGGGGCGGGCCGCGCAGCGGTCGATGGCGTGTCGCTCGCGGTGCGCCGCGGGGAGTGCCTGGGAGTCGTCGGGGAGTCGGGCGCGGGCAAGAGTCTGACATTTCTCGCCGCGCTCGGCCTGCTGCCCAAGGGTGCCGAGGTCAGCGGTCGCGTGCGCCTCGGCCCGCAGGAGGTGCTCGGGCTAACCGAGCGGGCGCTCGATCGCATCCGTGGCCGGCGCGTCGGGGTCATCTTTCAGGATCCGATGAGCTCGCTCACCCCGCATCTGACCATCGGCGCGCAGCTCGCCGAGCCCATTGCGCGGCATATCGGCCTCGGCAGACGCGCCGCGCGCGCGCGCGCGCAGGGGCTGCTCGAGCGGGTGCAGCTCCCCGAGGCCGCCCGCAGCATGCGTCAATATCCGCACGAGCTCTCCGGCGGCATGCGCCAGCGCGCCATGATCGCCATCGCGCTCGCGTGCGAGCCTGAGCTGCTGATCGCCGATGAGCCCACCACGGCGCTCGATGTCACGCTGCAGGCGCAGATCCTCGCGCTGCTCGCGCAGTTCAAGCGCGAGCAGCGCATGGGCCTGATCCTGATCACGCATGACTTCGGGGCGGTGGCGGGCCTCGCCGATCGGCTCGTCGTGATGCGCGCCGGACAGGTGATCGAGTCCGGTCCGGTGGCGGCGGTGCTGAGGCACCCGGGCGAGCCGTATACGCGCGAGCTGCTGCGCGCGGCGGGCGAGCCGCCCGCCGAGCAGCCCCCGCGAGCGGCCTGCGCGGTCGCAGCGGCGCCGGTGCTGTCCGTGGAGGGACTGGAGGTGCGCTTTCGGTACGCCGCAGGGCTCTTGCGGCGGCGCTCCCTGCCGGCGCTCGAGGCGGTGACCGTGAGCCTCGGGGCCGGGGAGTCGCTCGGGGTGGTGGGCGAGTCCGGCTGCGGCAAGACGACCCTGACGCGCGCGGCGCTGCGGCTGATCCGCGCCGAGCGCGGGCAGGTGCTGTGGCTCGGGCAGAATCCGGCACGGCTGTCCGCGAGGCGCATCCGGGGCCTGCGCCGGGATCTGCAGCTGATTTTCCAGGATCCACTCGGGAGCCTCGATCCGCATCTGAGCGTCGAGCAGCTGGTGAGCGAGCCGCTCGAGATCCACCAGAGCGGCCTCGGTCCCGCTCAGCGGCGCGAGCGCGTGCACGCCATGCTCGCGCGGGTGGGGCTCGAACCGGCGCTGTACGCGCGGCGGGTGCACGAACTCTCGGGCGGGCAGTGTCAGCGGGTCGGCATCGCCCGCGCCATGATCCTCGCGCCGCGCCTGCTGGTATGCGACGAGCCGCTGAGCGCGCTCGATGTGCGCGCGCAGCGGCAGATCCGGCTGCTGCTCACCGAGCTCAGCGCCGAGCAGCGCGTAAGCCTTTTGTTCGTCAGCCATGATCTCGCCCTGGTGCGCCACCTGTGCGAGCGAGCGCTCGTGCTGTACCTCGGCCGTATGGTGGAGCTCGGTCCGACGGATGAGCTTTTTGCACGCCCGCTGCATCCCTATACCCGCGAGCTGATCGAGGCGATCGCGCTGCCCGATCCGGACCTGCAGCCGGCGCGGCTGGCGAAGGTGCGTCTCGGGGAAGCGCGGCGGCTCGAGCAGCCGGGCGGGTGCGCATTCCGCCTGCGCTGCGCGCATGCGACGGCCGTGTGCGCCGAACGCATTCCGCCCTGGGTGAGCGCTGGGGAGGGCCGATGGGTGGCCTGTCATCACTTCGGTGATTGGGCCGATGGTATGCTTTCGCCATGAACGAGCATGTCATCCGTCCGAGCGAGAGCCTGCGTCACGTGCGCTACGAGATCCGGGGGCGCCTGGCGCGCCGCGCCCACGAACTGGAGCGTCAGGGCTACGAGATTGTCTCGCTCAACATCGGCAATCCGGGCGCGTTCGGCCTGCGCACCCCGGAGACGATGCGTCTGGCGATGATCGAGAACCTCGCCGAGGCCGAGGGCTACTGTCATCAGAAGGGGATCTTCCCGGCCCGTGAAGCGGTGGTCATGCAGCAGCAGGCGCGCGGGGTCAGCGGTGTCACGGCCGAGGAGGTGTTCATCGGCAACGGGGTGAGCGAGCTGATCAACCTGGTGCTGCGCGCGCTGCTCAATGACGGCGATGAGGTGCTGGTGCCGAGTCCGGACTATCCGCTGTGGACCGCCGCCGTGACGTTGAACGGCGGGCGCGCCGTGCATTACCCCTGCCGGCCCGAGAACGGCTTCGTGCCCGATCCCGAGGAGGTGGCCGCGCTGCTCACCCCGCGCACGCGGGCGCTGGTGGTGATCAACCCCAACAACCCCACCGGTGCGGTCTATCCGCGCGGGGTGCTCGAGGCGCTGGCGCGCCTCGCCGAGCGCGCCGGGCTAGTGGTCTTCAGCGACGAGATCTACGACCAGATGCTCTACGACGGGGCCGAGTTCATCCCCATGGCGACGCTGGTCGAGGACACGCTCTGTGCGACGCTCTCGGGGCTCTCGAAGGTGTACCGCGCCTGCGGCTACCGTGTGGGCTGGGCGGTGTTCTCCGGGCGCACCCGCGCGGCGTCGGAATATCTCAGTGCCATCGATCTGCTGAGTTCCCTGCGACTGTGCAGCAACGTGCTCGCCCAGTGGGCCGTGCAGACCGCCCTCGGCGGCTACCAGAGCATCCGCGACCTGGTGAGCCCCGCAGGGCGCCTCTACGAGTCGCGCGCCGCGATCGTGCGCGCGGTCGAAGCGAGCCGTTTCCTGCAGCTGAAGCAGCCGCCGCAAGGGGCGATGTACGCGTTCATCGGGGTCGACCCGCAGCGGCTGCCGCTGTTCGACGATCAGCGCTTTGCGCTGGATCTGCTCGAGCAGAAGCACGTGCTCGTGGCACCCGGGGTCAGCTTCAACGTGCCGTACCGCAATCACTTCCGCGTCACGACGCTGCCCGACAGCGCGCAGCTGCTCGAGGTGTTCGGGCGCATCGAAGATCTGCTGGCAAGCTACGCGCAGATGCTGCCCGCGCCGGACAACGTGGTGAGCGCGAGCGCGCGGTTCAGGTGAATGGACCTCGCGTGATTTATCTCAAGTGATTTCTTAGAAATAATCAATCGTATTTTGTTTTGATAAAGGTTCCGTCTCATCTCGCGGCCGTGATCGAGGCGGGGGGCACGGTGGTGACACCCACCCGCCAGCGGGCGCATGCGCTGCGCCTGGCCCATGCGGCCGCCGAGCTCGCGCGCGGGCGGCGCGTATGGCCGAGTCCGGATGTGGTGCCGCTCGAGGGCTGGCTGACGCGCGAGTTCGAGCGGCGCGCGGCCGGTGAGGGCGCCGCAGCGATGCCGCCGCGCCTGCTGCGGCCGGCGGAAGAGTGGTTGCTGTGGCGCGAGAGCGCGGCGCAGGCGGCCGGCGCGCTCGAACTCGTCAACCGCGGGGCACTCGCCGAGGGACTGCTCGGGGCAAGCCGCCTGGCCGCGCAACTCGGCATTGATCTCGCCCGGTTGCGTGCGCTGCCGGGGACCGAGACCGCCCTGCTGCTCGAGGTGCAACGCACGGTCGCCGAGCGCACCCGCTCGCTCGGCGCCTGTTCGCTCTCGGCGGCGCTGCGCGCTGGCGGTGCGTTCGGGGACGAGCGGCCGGTCGCCTTCAGCGGTTTTCTATTGCCGACCCCGAGCCTGGACGCGCTGCTCGCGGCGCGCCGCGCGCGCGGATGGGAGACTCACGGCGGCGCACCGGCGGCGCCGGCGCCGCCGGCCGCACGGCCCGAAGTGGTGTGTGCGGCCGATGAGATGGAGGAGTTCGATCGTATCGCCGGCTGGTGCCGGCAGCGGCTGCGCGCCGCGCCCGAGGCGCGGTTACTCGTGGTGCTGCCGGGCGCGGCCGGCCGCTGCGCTCGCCTGGCGAGCCTGATCCGCCAGGGGCTCGATGGCTCGGGCGCCGACCGGGCGGTGCAGGCGGGCATCGTCGGCATCGAGGGCGGGGAGCCGCTCGCACGCCAGCCGGCGGTGAGCCAGGC
>JAKAYU010000261.1 GCA_021809525.1 Pseudomonadota bacterium
TGGCGCAGCCGGGCGCCTCACCGGCGCCCGGGCGCGCCACAGCCGCGCAGCTGTTCAATTTCCGGCACGGCCGCGGCCCCGGCCCGCAGCCTCAGGCTTTCAGGATCCGGGCGTGATGGCGCAGATGCTCCTCGATCAGGGTCGAGATGAAGTAATAGCCGTGATCGTAGCCCTCGTGGCGGCGCAGCGTGAGCTTCAGCCCGCTGCTGCGGCAGGCCTGCTCGAGCCGCTCCGGATAGAGCTGCTCGGCGAGGAACTGATCGGCAAGCCCCTGATCGACCAGCAGCGGCGCACGCTGGGCGGCATCCTTCACGCCGGCGGCGATCTCGCTGGCGTCGTATTGCGCCCATTGGCCACGGTCCTCGCCCAGATAGCCGCCGAAGGCCTTCTTGCCCCACGGGCACTGCCGTGGCGCGGCGATCGGCGCGAACGCCGAGATGGAGCGGTAGAGATCCGGGTTGCGCAGCCCGAGTACGAGCGCCCCGTGCCCGCCCATCGAGTGGCCCAAAATGCCGCAGCGGGCCGGATCGGCCGGAAAATGCGCCGTGACCAGCTCGCGCAGCTCCTGGGTCACGTAGGTGTACATGCGGAAATGCTTCGACCAGGGCGCCTCGGTGGCATCCACATAGAAGCCGGCGCCCACCCCGAAGTCCCACGAATCGCTCTCACCGGGCAGATTCAGGCCCCGGGGGCTGGTGTCGGGCGTCACCAGCATCATCCCGAGCTCGGCGGCGACGCGCTGGGCTCCGGCCTTGATCATGAAGGTCTCTTCGGTGCAGGTGAGCCCGGCGAGGTAGTACAGCACCGGCACGCGCGCGCTCGCCGCCTGCGGCGGGACGAACACCGCAAAGCGCATCGCAGAGGCGGTGCTGGCGGCCTGATGGCGATAAAAGCCCATGGTGCCGCCGAAGCAGCGATGCTGGCTAATCCGTTCGAATGGCTGAGTCATGTTCTCATCCCCTCTGCGAGTCTCGGCAGCCCGCCGGGCGGCGGACCGCGCATCAGTCGTGCAGCGTGGCGCTCCGGCCCGCGGCGGCGCGGCGCGCCACGGCGAGGCTCGGGCTCTGCCAGCCGCCGCCGAGCGCCTTGTACAGGCGCACCAGATCGAGCGATACGGCCGTGGTGGCGCTGGCAAGCTCGAGCTCGGTCTGCTGCTCGGTGCGCTCGGCGTCGAGCACGACGATGAAATTGGCGACCCCGCTCTCGTAGCGCTGCCGCGCGAGCGCGAGCGCGTTGCGGCTCGAGTTCACCGCCGCCTCGAGCGAGACGCGCTGAGTCTGATCAGCACCGTACGCCGCGAGGGTATCCTCCACCTGGTTCAGCGCATTCAGCACCGTGCGTGCGTAGGTGACCGCGGCCTGCTTCGCCTGCAGCCGGCGCAGCCGTACCGTGGCGCGGATCCGCCCGCCCTCGAAAATCGGCAGATCGATCGAGGGACCAAAGGTGGCGAAATGACTCGCGGTCTGAATGAGCTGACTGAGCCCCTCGGACTGGTAGCCGCCGCCGGCGGTGAGCGTGATGCTCGGGAAGAACTCCGAGACCGCCACGCCGATCTCGGCGGTGGCTGCGTGCAGATTGGCCTCCGCGGCGCGGATGTCCGGACGGCGGCGCAGCAGATCGGACGGCAGGCCGATCGGCACCACCGGCGGCACGGGGGGCACCGGCTGGGCGCGCACCAGTTCGGCGCGCAGCGCCTCCGGCGGACGCGCCATCAGCTTGCTCAGCTGATTGATATCGAGCGTGATCTGCTCATCGGCGAGCGGCAGCTGGGCGCGCGTCGTGCTCAGCTCCGTGGCGGCATTCTGCACGTCGAGGTTAGAAGTCAGGCCGGCGTCGTAGCGGTCGCGCGTCAGCTGCAGGAGCGCGCGCTGCGTAGCGAGGGTGCGCTCGAGAATCGCCTTGCGCATCTGCGCGCCACGCAGCTCGATGTAGGTCTGCGCCACGTCGCTGACCATGCTCAGCATCACGCCGCGCGCGTCGTACACCGCCGCGCGGGTCTGGGCGTTGGCCGCCTCGATCGCCCGGCGCGTCCCGCCGAACAGGTCAAGACCCCAGGAGAGGCCGAGTCCGAGCTGGTACTGGTTGTACGGATTGGTGATGCTCGGCGGCAGTCCGGGGAATTTGCCGCTGAAGAGAAAGCCGTTCGGCGTGTTGGTGCTGACGCGCTGACGGCTCCACGCGGCGTTGGCCGAGAGGCTCGGCCAGAGCGCCCCGGAGAGCATCGCGGTCTGCGCCTCGGCCTCGCGGATGCGCAGCACCGCCTCGCGCACATCGAGGTTCTGCGCCGCCGACTGCTGCACCAGGGAGCTGAGCAGCGGGTCGTGGAAATCCGCCCACCAGGCGATGCTCTTCGGTTCGCGCGTGCTGATCCGTGAGGCGCCGGCGGTGCCGTTGCGCAGCGCGGTTGCCGACCAGTGCGCAGGCACGTGCGCCTTGGGTTTGACGAAATTCGGGCCGACGGCGCAGCCGCCGAGCAGCAGCACAGCGCCCGCGGCGAACCAGCGCAGCGAGCGGTTGGAAATCAAGCGGGGCATACGGCAATCCCTATTCAGCATCTCGACGGTCATTGCAGGCGATGAGGAAACATCCAGGACGCGGCGCTCAGGCTCACCACGGCGAGCAGCCCCAGTGGCCGCAGCTCGGGCAGCAACAGCTGCACGCCCGCACCCTGCAGGTACACCCGCTGGGCCATATCGATAGCGTAGCGCAGCGGGTTCATCCGCGTGAAGCATTGCAGCGCACGCGGCATAGGGGCGATCGGCGTGCTCAGCCCGACAGCAGCGTGAACGGCATCAGCGCCACGAACGAACAGAGCACGGCCTGCTGCAGCGTATAGGACAGCCCCGAGACTACCAGCCCCATGCCCACCGCGGCGAGCACGAACAGCAGCGGTCCGCCGTAAAGGACAGCGAACCATCCCCCGAACGGGATACGAAACCACGGCGGCGCAACCCGCAGGACCCACTCGCCCGGGCGATGCCGATCGGCATCGCCGGGAGCGCCTTGCCGGCCACGATCCCGGCCGGACGGATCGAAGGGCCGAGCAGCGGGTCGAACGTGCCTGCTCGCGCTCGCGCGCCACCGGCGTGGCGGTGAGGAAGGCACCACTCAGGGTCATGGCCAGCACGGTCAGCCCGGGCACGAGGGAATAGCGGCTGTCGTTGGCTGAGTTGAACCGCAGGCAGCTCTGCCGCCGCACCGGGGCCGGCGAGAACGCTCGAGCGCCGCGCCGCCCACACGCTGACCACGCCGTTCACGTACGCCTCGATGATGCGCGCGGTGTTGGCGTCCGTGCCGGAGGTGATCAGCTACACGGCAGCCCCAGTAAAGCTCGCCCGGCGCGCCAACTCAGGCGGCACGGTGAGGATTGCTCGAGGCGTCTTTGGGCGAGCAGCTGCTCGGCGACCCGCAGCGAGGTGACGCTCTGCGCTTTGAAACACGGGGAGTGTCCAAGGTCCCCGATCACCCGGCTCGCGAGCGAGGAGTTCCTGCGCGAGCACCGCGATCGGCACGTTCTTCGCCTCGAGCGACAGCGTGTAGCCGAACAGCAGAATCAGAATGACCGGCAGCATCACGCCGACGGCAATGCTCGCCGGGTCGCGGATCATCTGCCGCCATTGCGTGCGCACCAGCGCGCCGAGCCACGCCAGGCGCGCGCACCTCACGGCTTGCCCGCGGCCGCATGGCTCAGGCCGCCCCGGCGGCGCGTGCGCGCGAGCGCGACGATGAACGCATCCTCCATGGTCGGCTCGAACTGCCCGTGGCGCGCCGCTGGTCGCGAACCTCGGCCGGCGCGCCCTGAGCCAACAGCCTGCCGGCATCCATGCTGACGATGTGACCACAGTACTCGGCCTACTGCATGACGTGCATCGTGACCACCACGGCGATGCCCTCAGCGGCGAGCGCCGGGATGCGCCGCCAGAAGACCCGCCGCGCCAACGGATCGGCGCCGCGCGTCGGCTCAGCGAGAAACACGATGCGCGGCTCGTGCAACAGCGCTGCGGCCATGGCGAGGCGCAGCTTGAAGCCCCCGGGGGCAGGTCGGCCACCGCACCGTGCGCCTCGAGGAGTTCGATCTGGCGCATCGGCCCGTCGATCCGCGTGCGCCACGCCACGCCGCGCGGTACGATTACCGCACCCGCGCTGAGCCCTCCGCCGTGCCCAACCCCAAAGCCCCACCCCGACAGTCCGACCCGGCGCGCCG
>JAKAYU010000262.1 GCA_021809525.1 Pseudomonadota bacterium
TAGATCAGCACCGCAGTCGTGCCGCGCACGCTATGCGGGTCGAGTGCGATCAGCGGCTCGTCCGAGCGCGGGTCGCGGTCGGCGAGCAGCCGCAGATGCCAGGCGACCTCCTCGGCGGAGTGCTGCAGGAAATAGGTGTCCGAGAAGCGCTCCCAGACCCGCTCGATGTCCGCGGCGCAGATGCCCCGCTCGAGCATCAGCCTGCGCGCCGCCTCGCGGGTCTCGCTCACCAGCTGCTCCGGGTCGACCGGGGACTCGAGCCCGCGGCGCAGCGCGCGGCGCACGCGCTGGTAGAAGTCATCGAACAGCGAGGCCTTCCAGGAGTTCCACAGCTTCGGGTTGGTGGCGCGCACATCGGCGCAGGTGAGCACATAGAGGTAATCGAGGTGCGCCTCATCGCCCACGGTGCGCGCGAAGGCGTTGATCACCTCCGGGTCGCTGATGTCCTGCTTCTGCGCGGTGAGCGAGAAGGTGAGGTGGTTGCGCACCAGCCAGGCCACCAGGCGCGCATCGTACGGGGAGAGTCCCTGCTCGAGGCAGAACGCTTCGGCGTCCACCGCGCCGAGCTCGGAGTGATCGCCGCCGCGGCCTTTGGCGATGTCGTGAAAGAGCGCCGCGAGGTAGGCGACCTCCGGGCGTGGCAGCTGCTGCATGATGCGCGAGGCCTGCGGCAGCTCCTGATCGTAGCGCGGTATGGCGAAGCGCCTGAGGTTGCTCACCACGAACAGCGTGTGCGCATCGACCGTGTAGGCGTGAAACAGGTCGTACTGCATGCGCCCGACGATGCGGCCGAAGGCCGGAATGTACCGCCCGAGCACCCCGTAGGTGTTCATCCGGCGCAGCTCGTGGGTGACCCCGACCGGCGAGCGCACGATCTCGAGGAACAGCCGGTGGTGGCGCGGGTTCTGGCGGAACTCCTCGTCGATGAGCCAGAGGCTGCGGCCCACCGCGCGCATGGTCGAGGCGCGCACGCCCTTGATCTGCGGGTGGCGCTGCAGCAGCGCGAACAGCTCGAGCAGCGCGGACGGGGTGCGCGCGAACACATCCTCGCTCACCGCCTCGAGCGAGCCGCAGCGCACCTGGAAGCGCGCATTCAGCGGGCGCGGCGGCTCGTTCTCGGTGAGGATCGCCTCGCGAAACAGCTGCAGCAGCAGCTCATTGAGCAGGCTCACGTCCTTGACGGTGCGGTAGTAGCGCTGCATCAGCTGCTCGACCGCGAGGGTGTAGGAGGCGTCCTCGTAGCCGAAGGTCTCAGCGAGCCTGATCTGGTGATCGAACAGCAGCCGGTCCTCGCGCCGCCCGGTGAGCACGTGCAGCCCGAAGCGCACCTTCCAGAGAAACGCCTGGGCCTGCTTCAGGCGGCGGAACTCGGCGATCGAGAGAAAGCCGTGCTGCGCCAGCTCATCGAGCGTCTCGCAGCCGAAGTGCCGCTTGGCCACCCAGGCGATGGTCTGGATGTCGCGCAGGCCGCCGGGGCCGCTCTTGACGTTCGGCTCGAGGTTGTAGGCGGTGTCATTGGCCTTCAGGTGCCGCTCGGCCTGCTCGCGCACCTTGGCCTCGAAGAACTCCCGCACCGGCCAGATGTGCTCCGGGGCGAGCGCCGCGCGCAGCCGCGCGAGCAGCGCGGCGTTGCCCGCGACCAGCCGCGCCTCTATGAGCGTCGTCATGACGCTGACGTCGGCCTCGCTCTGCTCGAGACACTCCTCGATCGTGCGCACGCTGTGGCCGACTTCCAGCCCGATGTCCCACAGGAACGTGAGCAGACCCTCCAGGGCGGCGCGCTCGGCGCCCTGCGGCGCTGAGGGCACGAGCAGCAGGATGTCGATGTCCGAGCACAGGTGCAGCTCGCCGCGGCCGTAGCCGCCGACGGCCACCAGCGCCCACTCGCGCATCGCGCCGCGCGAGCGGGCGTTCCACAGTCCCTCGAGCACGCGGTCGATGAGCGCGGCGCGCGCGTGCACCAGCGACTCGATCGGCTCATCGGCGAGGAAGCGGGCCTTCAACTGCTCGTGCGCCTCCCCGAGCAGCTCGCGCAGCGCCGCGGGCGGCCCGCCGATCAGCCCCGGCAGGCGCGCAAGCAGCGGCCAGTCCTCGGCCGCGCTCGGCGGCGCAGCGAGGGCCTCTCCCGTCTCGTCCGACTCGGTGTCCCCGGCGGCCATGGCGCTAGTGGGTCTTGCGGTCGGCCGCCCCAAGCGTGAGGACCTCGTGGCCGGTGTCGGTCACGAGAATGGTGTGCTCCCACTGCGCCGAGAGCGAGTGATCCTTGGTGATGACGGTCCAGCCGTCCGGCAGCAGCCGCACATGGCGCTTGCCGGCGTTGACCATCGGCTCGATGGTGAAGGTCATGCCCGGCTCGAGCGTGAGGCCCGTGCCCGGCTCTCCGTAGTGCAGCACCTGCGGGTCCTCGTGATAGACGCGGCCGATGCCGTGGCCGCAGTACTCGCGCACCACCGAGTAGTTGTTCTGCTCGACGAAGGCCTGGATGGCATGGCCGATGTCTCCGAGCCGCACGCCGGGGCGTACGATGTCGATGCCGCGCCACATGGCCTGGAAGCACGTCTCGGTGAGGCGCTGCGCGTGCGCGGGCGGCTTGCCGACGTAATACATGCGACTGGTGTCACCGTGGAACCCGTCGCGTATCACCGTGACGTCGATATTAACGATGTCCCCCGCCTTCAAGCGCTTGTCATTGGGGATGCCGTGGCAGACGACGTGGTTAACGGACGTGCAAATCGTCTTCGGGAAGCCGTGATAGTTCAGGTTCGCCGGGATCGTGCCCTGCACGTTCACGATGTAGTCGTGGCAGATGCGGTCGAGCTCCTCGGTGGTCACGCCCGGGACCACGTGCTCGGCGATCATGTCCAGCACCTCGGCAGCCAGCCGGCCGGCGATGCGCATCTTCTCCTGCTCTTCGGGGTTTTTGATCGTGACGGGCATGGACTTTCCAGCTGAGTCGAACGGGTGCTCCGCGCGGGGCCGCGGCGCGTCGGCCGCTACGCGCGCAAGACATTGTTCAGGCGAGGTCTTCATGGTATAAAGCGCGGCCTTTTTTGGCAATCAACCCACACGCGCATCGCATTATCCGCAGACTGGGTGTTCCGCCGGCGGCCGGGCAGGCCCGGGCGGGATGGCTGCGGAGATGCGCGGAGGCTCAACCCAACGAGGAGTTTCTCATGCCTGGCGTATCCATGCGGCAGATGCTGGAGGCGGGTGTCCATTTCGGACATCAGACCCGTTTCTGGAACCCGAAGATGGCCCCGTTCATCTTTGGCGAGCGCAACAAGATCCACATCATCAATCTCGAGAAGACCCAGCCGATGTACACGCAGGCTGCGGCCTTCGTGAAGGGCGTCGCCGCCGATGGCGGACGGGTGCTGTTCGTCGGCACCAAACGCTCGGCCCGCGAGGCGATCCAGAAGGAGGCCGAGCGCGCCGGCCAGCCGTACGTCAACCAGCGCTGGCTGGGCGGCATGCTCACGAATTTCAAGACCATCCGCCAGTCGATCAAGCGCCTGGAGGAGATCACCGAACTCGCCGGCACCGGGGCGCTCGAGAAGCGCGGCAAGAAGGAAGCGACCCAGCTGCGCCGCGAACAGGAGAAGCTCGAGAGGAGCCTCGGGGGCATCAAGCAGATGGAATCGCTGCCCGATGCGCTGTTCGTCGTGGACGTCGGGCACGAGAAGCTCGCGATCGACGAGGCGCGCAAGCTCGGCATCCCGGTGGTGGCGGTGGTCGATACGAACTGCTCTCCGGATGGGATCGACTACGTGATTCCGGGCAACGACGATGCCATGCGGGCCATTCAGCTGTATGCCGCTGGCATGGCGGATGCGGTGCTCGAGGGCAAGGAGTCCGTCCCGGCCGTGGTGGTCGGGGAGGATGAGTTCGTCGAGCTCGACGAGGCGGGCAATCCGCGCAAGAAGTCTGCGCGCGGGCCGCGCAAGAGCGCCGCTGCGGTGCGGCCGAAGAAGCCGGCCGCCCGGCGCCGCCTGCCCCCTGTGAAGGCCCCGCCGCAGGCGCTCGCCGCCGAGGCCGGCGAGGATCTCGTCGGCGAGGAGGAGGCCATCGAGGCCGTGCCGGAAGTGGCCGCCTCGGGCGGATCGGGCACGAGCACTGCGAGTGCGGGCAACCGCCGTCCGGCCGGCGCTACGCGCCGCAAGGGCCGCGGGGAGTGAGTCCCGGC
>JAKAYU010000047.1 GCA_021809525.1 Pseudomonadota bacterium
CATCCGAGTTCGCAACGCTGCGGCGGCGGGCGTCGCGGTGCCCGCGCGCCTCGATGCGGCGGCGATCGCGCAGGCGGCGCGCAGGCTCCTCGAGGATGAGGCCGAGCGGCTGACGATGGTGCGGCACATCGAGGCGCTCGCGCTTGCCGACGGGGCGAAGGTGGCGGTGGATGCGCTGGCGGGACTGCTGGCGGGACGCATCCCGGCGCGGCCATGAGCGGTGTCGTCTTCTTCGATCCCGCCTGCGCCCGGCCGTACAGCTCGCAAACCCTGACCGAAACGGCCATCGGGGGGACGGAGGCGAGCGTGGTGCGCATTGCCGATGCGCTCGGTGCCCATGTCATGCAGCACAACCGCACTGAGCCGCACGGCCGCTACCTGCCGCCCGCGCCGCTACCGGGTGTCAGTAGCGTGATCGTCGTACGCGACTCGCGCGCCTTGCCGAGCGTCGCGCGGCTGTTCCCCAATGCGCGGTATTTCCTGTGGCTGCACGACAAGATGCGGCCGCGCTCGAAGCGGGGCCGGTGGCTCGCCGCCACCGCGCAGTTGCTCGCGCAGATGGCGGTCACCGTCGTATGCGTATCGGAGAGACAGCGCGCCGATGTGGCGGCGACGCTCGAGTGGATCGGGATCGCTGACCGGGTGCGCACGGTCAGGCTGTACAACCCGGTGGATGATGCGCTGCAGCCGGACGGCTCGCCCGTCGAGGGCTCGAAACTGGTGTTCTTCTCCTCGCCGAACAAGGGTCTCGCCTTTGCGCTCGATGCGTTTCGGGCGCTGCGGCGGGCCATGCCGGACCTGCGCCTGCTCGTCGGCAATCCCGGCTACAAACTCGCGGCGGCAGGCGGACTGGCGGGCGTGGAGTATCTCGGGCCGCAGCCCCAGTGGCGCATCCACGCCGAGGTGCGCACCGCGCTGTGCACGTTCCATCCGAATTTCGTGATTCCGGAGACGTTCGGTCTGGTGTACGCGGAGTCGAATGCGCTCGGCACGCCGGTGCTCACGCACGATTTCGGCGCGGCCGCCGAGGTGATCGGTGATCCGCGCCAGCTTCTGCCGGTCACCGCTGCGCACCGGTTGTACGAGCGGCTCACCGGCGGTCTGCCGCCGACGCCGCGCGGGTGGTCTGCGCGGCTGGCCGCTCGGGTCGGCCTGTTCGATCCTTACATCGACCGCATCCGCAGCTGGCGGGAGGGGGAGCGCCCCGTCGTGGGTCCCGATCCGCGCTTCCGGCTGACGCACGTGGCGCAGCAGTGGCGGCAGCTGCTCAAGACTGAGTAGCCGCGGCCTGCCGGCCGCGCTCCGCTGCTCACTCCTTCGGCGGCGGTGGAGTCATGCCCGCGGGGGTCATCTCGCCCTCCGGGGCGACGCTGACGGTGGTGGTGAGCCAGCGGTTGATGGTCTGGACCTGAGCGGGGGTGAGGGTGCCTGCGGCGTACTGCAGCTGGATGATGCTGTTGATGTAGCTGTAGCGGCTGGTGGCGTAGTTGGACTGGGCGGCGACGAGGGAGCTGAGCGCGTTGAGCACGTCGACCTCGGTCTGGGTGCCGACCTTGTAGCCGGCCTCGGTGGCCTTGAAGGCGGTCTGGCTGGAGGTGAGCGCCTGGCGCAGGGCGCGCACGTTGGCGATGCCGGTGATGACCCCGAGGTAGGCGTCGCGGGCCTGCTGGATGGTCGAGCGGGAGGCCTGCTCGACGGCATCCTGTGCGGCCATGGCCTGGTACTGGGTCTGGTGGATGCGGGCGAGGTCCCCGCCGCCGCTGAAGATCGGCAGGGAGAACTCGATGCCGATCTGCCGGTCGTTGCTGGTTGAGCCGAGGCCGCGGATGAACTGCCCGAAGATCGTCTCGTTGCTGCTGTTGCTGCTGTAGGAGCGGCTGGCGACGAGGCTGACGGTGGGGATGTCGCTGCCGAAGGCGGCGCGCACGTTGTCCTCGGCGACGTTCTGGGCGAGGCGGGTGGCGATGAGGGTGAGGTTCTGGCGCAGGGAGGTCTGCACCCAGGCGTTCTGGCTCGCCGGGTTGGGCATCGCGAGCGGCAGGCTCTCGCCGGGCTCGGTGAGGGTGCGGTACTGGGCGCCGGTGATCACCTGCAGCTGATCGAGGGCGTTGGCGAGGGCCTGCTTGGCGGTGATGACCTGGGCGGCGGCGGTGTCGCGTGCGGCGCGGGCCTGCTCGACGTCGGTGATGGCGATCAGGCCGACCTTGAAGCGCTCCTTGGCCTGTTCGAGGCCGAGGGTGAGGGCTTTGAGGGAGGACTGCTGGGCGTGCAGGATGTCCACGGCCGAGAGCACGTTGAAGTAGGCGCTGGCGGTGCGCAGGATGAGGTTCTGGGCGGCCGCCTCGTAGGCGGCCTGGGCCTCGGCGACCTGGCTGTTGGCGGCCTTGAGGTTCATCCAGTCGGTCCAGGAGAACAGGTTCTCCGAGAGGTTCAGGCTCCACTGCTTGGCGTTGTCGTTGGCGCTGCTGGCCACGTTGTAGGTGTAGAGGCTGCCGTTGGCCGCGACGTTGAATTGGCCGCTGCTGCCGGAGGAGTGCGTCCAGGTCTTCCCGGCGGTGGCGCTGATCTGCGGCAGCAGCGCCGCCCAGGCCTCCGGGCGCGCCTCGCGGGCGGCCATGTAGTTCGCGTAGGCCTGCCGGTAGGTCGGGTCGTTGTGCAGCGCCTCGTGGTAGACCTCGAGGAAGTTCGTCGCCGAGGCGCCCGGGGCGCCCCCGAGCGCCAGCACGCCGCCCAGCAGCGCGAGCAGGAAATGTCGTGGGGTGGTTTGCATGAGCCTTCCTAAAAACACCGCCGGGGAGGCAAAGTTGCACCCCGGCGGGCAGAATCTGCATCGCGGCCGCACGGGCTGTCGGTCCGTGCCGCAGCCGCCGGCCGCCCGGATCAGAAGATGAACTCTACCGGGCGCTCGGCGTGCACCAGCGGATCAATGACCGTCTCGAACAGGCTCTCTTCGGTCCAGGCGTTCTGCGCGACGCGCCGCACGAGCCTCGCCTCCATCACCGGCGCGTCGCCGACGACCACGAACAGCCGGCCGCCGACGCTCAGGGCATCCTGCCAACGGGGATCGTATACGGGCATCGAGGCCGTCACGGCAATCGCCTCGAAGCGGCCCGTCGGCTCGAACGTCATGGCGTCCGTGGTGACCACGTCGATGTCACGCAAGCCGAGGGAGGACACTGTCCGGCGGGCCATGTCGGCCAGCTCCGGGACGATCTCGAGCGACTGGACCGACTTGCCGAGCGTGCCCAGGCAGGCCGCAACGAACCCGGAGCCGGTGCCGATCTGGAGCACCCGCTCGCCGCCGCCGAGGGCCAGCGCCGAGAGCAGTCGGCCGACGAGGCTCGGGCGCAGCATGTGCTGCCCGGCCGGCAGGGGCACCTCGCAATCGGCATACGCCAGGAAGCGATACTGCGGCGGTGTGAACGCCTCGCGGGGCACTTTGCGGAACGTATCCAGAACGCGCTCCTCGAGCACATCCCAGGCGCGCACCTGCTGCTCGATCATCTGTTCGCGTGCATCGGCCGGCATCGTGACGGGACTCCAGTCGCATCAATGGCTTCCCCGCAACCCGGGGCAGGGGAAAATTACGGGTTTTCGGCGCTCCTGCCAAGCCGATTTGCGACGAGATATGGTGAAATAGCGCCGGAGTGCCCCGGTCCGTGCGCTATGCTGGGCCGTTCGTGTTTCCAGCTATGGATATAATCAATAAGTCGCGGAGCAGCCTGGACGCAGCCGCCCAAGGGAAGCTGAGCTGAATGTCGATCGTCTGGGCCCTCTGCCTTCTGCTGGCGTTGTTCGCGGCCGTCTTCATGTTGCTGCGCATCGAACGCCTGCGGCGCCGTGAGCGCCGCGCGCTTCAGTCGCTGGCGCAGCAGATCGAGCAGCTTCCCCCCGAGCGTCCGGGGCTTGCTCCCGTGGATGAGTCCGACGGGGCAGTCGGCCAGCTGGTCACGGCCGTCAACCACCTGCTCGGCACCGCCGCCGGCCCGCAGCGGCGCGATGCGCTCGCCGCGCACCGCGAATTCGACGCCTTGGGCGCGCGGGTTCAGCAGGCGGTGCTGGTACACCGCAACGTCATCGTGTACGCCAATGCGCGGCTCGCCCGGCTTCTCGGCGCCGAGCCGCAGGCCCTGCTCGGCCGGCCGCTCGCCGAGCTCGTGGCGCCGGATTACGCGGATCTGGTCGCCGAGAACATCCGCCGTCACCTCTCGGGCGAGGCTGCTGCGGAACGTTACGAAGTCGATTTGCCCGCAGCCGACGGCCCGATGCGTCTGGAGCTGGCGGTGGCGCCGATCGACTACGAGGGACCGGCGCTGCTCGTAACGGCCACTGAAGTGCTCCCCGAGCAGCTCTCCGGCGCGCCGCGCGCCGCCGGCGAAGGCGCCGCCGCGCAGCTCGCCGTGCTCGATCTGCTCTCCGAGGCGGTCGTGGCGACCGACAGCACCGGCAGCATCACCTATCTGAACGCCGCCGCGGCGCGGCTCACCGCCGTGCCCCCGGCCCAGGCGCTCGGCCGCAGTCTCGAGGACGTGGTGAATCTGGTCGAGGAGGGCGACCGGCGGCTGCTCGCCGAGCCGGTGCGTCAGGCGCTCGGCAGCGGCATCGCGGTCAACCTCGGCCGCCGGGCGCTGCTCGTGGTGCGCAACGACGGTAGTGAGCGGTCCATCGAGCTGTCCGCCTCGCCGATCCGCGCCGCTGGGGGGCGACTCAGCGGGGCGCTCGTGTTGTTGCACGACGTGTCGGAGCTGCGCGGCATCGCCCGGCAGATGTCCTACCAGGCGACCCACGACGCGCTGACGGGGCTGGTCAACCGCCATGAGTTCGAGCGGCGCCTGCAGGAGGCCACCGAGAGCGGACATCGCGGCGACGGCCAGCACGTGCTGTGCTGTCTCGATCTGGATCGCTTCAAGGTGGTCAACGACACCAGCGGCCACGTCGCCGGCGACAGCGTGCTGCGTGAGGTGGCGAAGGTGCTGCGCGATGCGGTGCGCGACAGCGACACGGTCGCGCGGCTCGGCGGCGACGAGTTCGGCATGCTGCTGATCGGCTGCCCGCTGGAGAAGGCCCGTCAGATCGCCGACGATGTGTGCCGCGCGGTCGCCGATCACCGCTTCGTGTGGCGCGACAAGATCTTCAATCTCGGCGTCTCGGTGGGGCTGGTGGAGATCTCGCGCGAGAGCGGCGCGCCGGAGGAGTTGCTGGTCGCGGCCGATTCGGCCTGTTACGTGGCGAAGAAGCGCGGCTCGGGCAGAGTGGCGGTGTATTCGGCGCACGACGAGGCGCTCGCCCGCCACAGCGGCGAGATCCAGTGGCTGCAGAAACTGCAGGTGTCGCTGCGCGAGAACCGCTTCCAGCTCTACCAGCAGCCGATCGTTCCGGCTTACGGCCATGACAACGGCGGGCCGGCGATGGAGGTGTTCGTGCGGCTCGGCGATGAGGACGGCGAGAGCATCTCCCCGGCCGAGTTCGTGCGCGCCGCCGAGCGCTACCGGCTGATGGGCATGGTCGACCGCTGGGTGGTGCAGACGACGCTTGCGGCGCTAGGCCGTGGCGCGCTGCAGGTGCCGCCGCGCCGCTGCGTGGCCATCAATGTCTCGGGCCAGACTCTCGGGGATCCGGACTTCCTCGAGTTCGTCGTGGAGTGCCTCGACAGCACCGGCGTGCCGCCCGGGCAGGTGTGCTTCGAGCTCAGCGAGTCGGCGGTGGTCGCCAACATCGAGCACGCGCGGCGCTTCGTCGGCGTGCTGCACGGCATGGGCTGCCGCTTCGCGCTGGATGACTTCGGCTCGGGCGTCGGCTCATTCTCGAACCTGCGCAGCCTGCCGATGGACTATCTGAAGATCGACGGTTCATTCATGCGCAATCTGGCGCGCGACTCGGTCAATCAGGCGATGGTGACGGCGATGATCGAGCTGGCGCGCAAGCTCAACTTCAAGGTCATCGCCGAGCAGGTCGAGGACAGCGCGGCGCTCGAGATGGTGCGCCGCATGGGCGTCGACTACATGCAGGGTTACGCCATCGCGCGCCCGAAGCTGCTGCCGCTCGCCGCGTGAGCGCGCGCCGATCTAACGCGGCTCGAAGCGCAGCGCTGCGCCGTTGATGCAGTAGCGCTGGCCGGTCGGCGGGGGGCCGTCCGGAAACACGTGACCCAGGTGTCCGCCGCAGCGCGCGCAATGCACTTCGGTGCGCCGCATCAGCAGGCTGCGGTCCTCGCGCGTGCCGAGCGCCGCGGGCAGCGGCGCGCAGAAACTCGGCCAGCCGGTGCCGCTTTCGAACTTGTCCGCCGACGCAAACAACTCCTGGCCGCAGCCGGCGCAGACGAACACCCCGCTGCGATGCTCGGAATTCAACTCGCTGGTGCCGGCGCGCTCGGTGCCGTGCTTGCGCAGTACGCGGTACTGTTGCGGCGTCAGCGTGCGCCGCCACTCCTCTTCGCTCTTGGTCACTGGAAACTGTTCTGCTGATCGCATCGACTGGCCCCCGGCGTTGTCGAAGCCGCTGTCGATCAACAGTAACAGTCTGTTACCGGTTCGTCGAGGCGTCTATGCGCCGTCGCGCCGCACTGACGGAAATGCAACGCGCCGCCGCGCGAAATTGTGGCTTGCGCATCAATCGGTTATGACGCTAAACCAAGTCTCGTTACGGACTCTGTTGGCGAACGCCAACATCCGGCCCGGCGCACAATCCCGAATTGCCCGGTGCAAGTCGGCCGCGGCCATGGTATGAAGGGCGCCCATTCCATATGAACACGAGCGGCAGGGACGCCAGAAGCCTATGCAGCTTGCCCGTCTATGGTGTGAACATCTGGCCGCAGGCTGCCCGCGCGAACTCGCAGGAGTCGAGATCGCGGGCAGTGATGCGCGTGCCCTGGATGCCGAGATCTCGGCCTGTGTCAGCGCGCTCATCTGCCGTTCGATGACGGTCGATGAGCGCATCGAGCGGCGGCTGTCAGATATCCGCCTCGCGCTGATCGGCAAGCAGGCCGAAGCTGAGGCGCCGGTCGCGGCGTACTGTGAGCGGCTCAACCGCCTGGTGAGCGCCGTGCTGACGCAGTCGCGCGCCGGGCGGGCCTGAGCGCGCGCCGCGCCTGCGGCCGCCTGGCGCGGCCGCAGGCAACGTGCCTCTCTCCTCAGAGCAGAGGAATCATCAACAGCGCGACGATGTTGATGATCTTGATGAGCGGATTGATCGCCGGGCCCGCAGTGTCCTTGTACGGATCGCCGACCGTATCGCCGGTGATCGCGGCCTTGTGCGCCTCGGAGCCCTTGCCGCCGAAGTTACCTTCCTCGATGTACTTCTTGGCGTTGTCCCAGGCGCCACCGCCGGTGGTCATCGACACCGCGACGAACAGCCCCGTGACGATGGTGCCGATCAGCAGGCCGCCGAGCGCCTTGATGCCGGCACCGGGCCCCATCAGGTAGTTCATCACCACCACCAGCACCACCGGCACGAGGATCGGCAGCAGCGAGGGAATGATCATCTCGCGGATCGCCGCACGCGTGAGCATGTCCACCGCGCGGGAGTAATCCGGCTTGGCGGTGCCTTCCATGATGCCCTTGATCTCGCGGAACTGCCGCCGCACCTCGTTCACGACCGCGCCGGCGGCGCGTCCGACCGCCTCCATCGCCATCGCGCCGAACAGGTACGGCACCAGGCCGCCGATGAACAGACCGATGATCACCGCCGGATCCGACAGCGAGAAGGCGGGGAGCTTGCCGACCGCCTGCAGGTTGTGAGTGTAGTCGGCGAACAGCACCAGGGCGGCGAGCGCGGCTGATCCGATCGCGTAGCCCTTGGTCACGGCCTTGGTTGTGTTGCCCACCGCATCCAGAGGATCGGTGATGTCGCGCACCTGCTTCGGCAGCCCCGCCATCTCGGCGATGCCGCCGGCGTTGTCGGTGATCGGGCCGTAGGCATCGAGCGCCACGATCATGCCGGTCATCGACAGCATCGCCGTGGCGGCGACGGCGATGCCGTAGAGGCCCACGCCGTGCACCTCACCCAGCCGATACGAGCCCCAGATGGCCAGGCACACCGCAATGACCGGCAGAGCGGTCGACTTCATCGACACGCCGAGTCCGGCGATGATGTTGGTCGCATGGCCGGTCTGCGAGGCCGCGGCTATCTTGCGCACCGGGCTGTACTCGGTGGCCGTGTAGTACTCGGTGATCACAATCAGCGCGGTGGTGAGCGCGAGTCCGATCAGTGCGCAGCCGAACAGCGCCGTGCCCTCCTGCGGCATCAGCGCCCGGGTGATGAAATAAAACCCGATCGCCGAGACGACGCCGGCCACGGCGACGCCCTTGTACAGAGCGTTCATGATCTTGCCGCCCTCGCGGGTCGAGACGAAGAAGGTGCCGATGATCGAGGAAACGATCGACATCGCGCCGAGGGCGAGCGGGTAGACCGCCGCACGGAAACCCGAGCCGGGGCTCTGGTGGCTAAACAGCAGCCCGCCGAGCAGCATGGTGGCGACCACCGTGACCGCATAGGTCTCGAACAGGTCCGCCGCCATACCGGCGCAGTCGCCGACGTTGTCGCCGACGTTATCGGCGATTACCGCCGGATTGCGCGGATCGTCCTCCGGAATACCGGCCTCGACCTTGCCGACCAGATCCGCGCCGACGTCCGCGCCCTTGGTGAAGATGCCACCGCCGAGGCGCGCGAAGATCGAGATGAGCGAGCCGCCGAAGGCGAGTCCCACGATCGCGTGCAGCGCGGCGTCCTGGCCGATCAGATGGCGCAGCACGGCGAAGTAACCGGACACTCCGAGCAGACCGAGCCCGACGACCAGCATGCCGGTGATCGACCCGCCGCGGAACGCCACGGAGAGCGCCGCATTCAGGCCGCGCGTGGCCGCCTCCGCGGTGCGCACGTTCGCTCGCACGGCGATGCTCATGCCGATGTAGCCGGCCGCGCCCGAGAGCAGCGCACCGATCGCGAATCCGCCGGCGGTGGGCCAGCCGAGGAAAAACCCCAGAACCAAGAACACCACGATCCCGACCAGCAGGATGGTGGTGTACTGACGGTTGAGGTAAGCCTTGGCCCCGGCCTGCACGGCCGCGGCAATTTCCTGCATGCGCGCATTGCCCGCTGGCAGGCGCAGGATCGCCGTCGTCGAGATCACGCCGTAGAGCACGGCGAGCACACCGGCGGCGATCGCCGCCCAAAGCCACATATTGGCACTCATCAGTCTGTCTCCCCCTGGATGGAACTGCGCTGTCACCGCGAACCATGTGTCATCGACTGCGCGGCTCGCGGCAGCCGCGCAGTCACTCTACGGGCGCCCCGTCAGATCTGGAAAGTCTTCTTCAGCTTGCGTCGTACCGGCGCGCCTTTGATGCGCACGTAATCCGGCAGTCCGTCACGGTAGGCCGGATAGGCCTCTCCGGCAATCAGCGGCTCGAGATAGCGCCGGCAGGCGGCGGTGATGCCGAATCCGTCGGGCGTGATGAATTCGCGCGGGACCTTCTTCTCGCGATTGGCGACCTCGCTCAAGGGGATGTGCCCGATGGTCCACCGGTAGGGCTTGGAGCGCTTGCGCACGATGGTGGGCATCACCGCGTTGACGCCCTTGATCCCGAGCTCCACGGCCGCCTTGCCGACCGCGTAAGCCTGCTCGACGTCGACTTGCGAGGCGATATGGCGCGCCGCGCGCTGCAGGTAATCAGCCACCGCCCAGTGATACTTGTAGCCGTGCCGCTGGCGGATCATGTCGGCGACCACCGGGGCGACTCCGCCGAGCTGGGCGTGGCCGAAGGCGTCCCGGGTGCCCGCCTCGGCGAGGAAACGGCCGTCGCCATAGGCGGTGCCCTCGGACACGACCACCACGCAGTAGCCGTAGTCGGTGACGCACTGCTTGACCCGCTCGAGGAAGCGCTCGGCGTCGAAGGGGATTTCGGGAAAGAGGATGATGTGCGGCGGCTCGCCGCTCTTGCGCCCGGCGAGCCCGGCGGCAGCGGCGATCCAGCCGGCGTGCCGCCCCATGACTTCGAACACGAACACCTTGGTCGAGGTGCGTGCCATGGAGGCCACGTCGAGCGCCGCCTCGCGCGTCGAGACGGCGATGTACTTCGCCACCGAGCCGAAGCCCGGACAGCAGTCGGTATGCGGCAGGTCGTTGTCAACGGTCTTCGGCACGCCCACGCAGATGACCGGATAGCCGAGCGACTCGCCGATCTGCGAGACCTTCAGCGCCGTATCCATCGAGTCGTTGCCGCCGTTGTAGAAGAAGTACCCGATGTCGTGTGCGCGGAACACTTCGATCAGCCGCTCGTATTCGGCGCGGTTGTGTTCGATGCTCTTGAGCTTGAAGCGCGCCGAGCCGAATGCCCCGCCCGGGGTGTGCTTCAGCGCGCGGATCGTCGCGGCGCTCTCCCGCCCCACATCGATCAGATCCTCGGTGAGTGCGCCGATGATGCCGTCGCGGCCCGCGTAGATCTTGCCGATCTGCCTGCCGTGGCGCAGCGCCGTCTCGATGACCCCGCAGGCCGAGGCATTGATGACGGCCGAGACACCGCCCGACTGGGCATAGAGCGCATTTTTCTTGCCGGTATGCTTCATGGCCTAGAGCGCTTGGAGCGCATGTTGTCGCGTCGGCGGCAAGGATAGCGCAGCGCCGCGCGCCTCGCCCGGGGAGGCGCGCCGCCGGCGCCGCCGTTTGACCCGTCCGGCGTGCCCCGGTATGGTGCAAGACCTTTCGCACCAGAATTGTCATACCCATGCGCATCGTCCTGTTGGGAGCCCCGGGTTCGGGGAAGGGCACGCAATCGCAGTGGCTGGTCGAGCGGTTTCACATTCCGCAGGTCTCGACCGGTGATCTGCTGCGCGCCGCCGTCGCCAAAGGCACCGCCCTCGGCGTGCAGGCCAAGGACGCGATGGACGCAGGGCGGCTGGTGGCCGATCAGATCGTCCTCGGGATGATCCGCGAGCGCCTCGGCGAGCCGGATACCCGCGGGGGATTCATTCTCGATGGTTTTCCGCGCAATCTCGCCCAGGCCCGTGCGCTCGATGAGCTGCTCGCGCAGATCGGCCAGCCGCTCGATGCGGTCGTGCAGCTGAACGTGGACTACGGGGAGCTGTCGCGGCGCATCGCCGGACGGCGGACCTGCAGCGATTGCGGGCGGGTGGTCAATCTGCTCACCTCCTCGCCGCAGGCGCTCGAGCGCGAGCTCTGCCCGAAGACCGGTCGGCCGCACCGGCTGATTCAGCGGCCGGACGACAACGAGACGACCGTGGCGGAACGGCTGCGCGTCTACGAGGCGCAGACCCGCCCGCTCATCGATTACTACCGCGGGCAGGGGCTGCTGCGCAGCATCGATGCCGAAGGCGATGTGACCGAGGTGTCGGTGCGCCTGGAGCAGGCGCTGAAGGGCTGAGCCCGCCGGCGCGAGCGCGCGCTCACAGCGCGGCAAGCAACCGCTCGCCGAGCACCGCGCGGCGCCAGCCGCCGAGGACCTGCGCATCCGGGTCGCCGGCGGCGAGCTGCTCCAGATCTCGCCGGGTGGCGAGCACTTCGGGACTCACGGCGAGCTCGGTGGCCACGACCCGGTGGATGGCCGAGAGCTTCTTCAGCAGCGCATTCTTCTGCGCATCGGGTTTCGGGCGGCTCACCGGCGGGGGCGGCTCGGCAATATCCGCGGCGCGCACGCACTCGAGCAGCTGTCCGCCGCAGCGCTCGGCGAGCCCCGGCGGCATGCCCTCGATGGCCGCGAGCGCCGCCGGCGTGCGTGGTACGCGTAGAACGATCTCGCGCAGCAGCGCGTCCTCAAGGATCCAGCCGCGTGGCCGGTTGCGCTCGAGCGCCCGGCGCTCGCGCCAGGCCGCCAGCGCCTCGAGCAGGCGCTGGCGGCCCGGATCGAGTCCGCCGAGCCCCTTCAGCCGCCGCCAGGCCTGCTGCGGGTCGACGCTGAGGCCGGCGGGGTCCTCGAGCGCAGCCAGCTCCTCGGCGAGCCAGCCCAGGCGGCCGAGCCGCTCCAGACGCTCCTCGAGCGCCGTCTTCAGTGCCAGCAGGTGCCGCACATCATCGAGCGCGTACTGAATCTGTTCCGCTGAGAGCGGCCGGCGCGACCAGTCGGTACGCGTGTGCGCCTTGGCCAGCTCGAGCCCCAGCAGCCGGCGCACCAGCTCCGCATAGCCGACCTGCGCCGGCTCGCCGGTGAGCGCGGCGGCGATCTGCGTGTCGAACAGCGGCCGCACCGCTCCTACGACCGGCAGCAGCACTTCCAGGTCCTGCCGCGAGGCGTGCAGGACCTTGACCGCCGGCGGCGCGGCCAATGCTCCGCGCAGCGACGCGAGGTCCGGCACGGCCAGCGGATCGACGCACGCAGCCCCCTCTGCCCAGGAGATCTGCAGCAGGCACAGCTGCGCGTGATAGGTGCGTTCGCGCAGAAACTCGGTGTCAAGTCCGATGGCGGGCTGGGCGGTGAGGCGCGCGGCGATGTCGTTGACGGCGGCGGGTGTGGTGGCTGGGTGCAAGAGCGTGCTGACCGGTACAATCCGCGACCATTATGCACGTTCACGTTCTTGGGGTTTGCGGTACGTTCATGGGCGGGGTCGCCGCGCTGGCCCGCGCCGCCGGGCATCGGGTGACCGGATCGGACCAGAACGTCTATCCGCCGATGAGCACGCAGCTCGCCGCGCTCGGCATCGAGCTGATCGACGGTTTTGCGCCCGATCAGCTCGAGCCGCGCCCCGATGTGGTGATTGTGGGCAACGTCATGCGGCGCGGACTGCCGGTCGTCGAGGCGCTGCTCGACCGCGGCATTCCCTATGTTTCCGGACCCGAGTGGCTCGCGCGCGAGCTGCTGCGGGACCGCTGGGTGCTCGCGGTCGCCGGCACGCACGGCAAGACCACCACCAGCTCGATGCTGGCGTGGATCCTCGAGCACGCCGGGCTCGCGCCGGGGTTTCTGATCGGCGGCGTGCCGGCGAATTTCGAGGTGAGCGCCCGGCTCGGCGGTGGCGCGTTCTTCGTGATCGAGGCGGACGAGTACGACACCGCGTTCTTCGACAAGCGGGCCAAGTTCGTGCATTACCGCCCGCGCACGGCAGTGCTGAACAACCTCGAGTACGACCACGCGGACATCTACCCCGACGTCGCCTCGATCGAGCGTCAGTTCCATCATCTGGTGCGCACCGTGCCGGGCAGCGGGCGGATCGTCTGGAACGCCGGTGACGCCCGCCTGCAGGAGACGCTCGCCATGGGGTGCTGGACGCCGCTCGAGAGTTTCTCCCGCGACCCGGCGCGGCAGGCGCACTGGAGCGCCCGTCCGGCCGGCGCGGCGGCGGACTACTCGGCCTTCGAGGTGCTCGAGCGCGGCGAGCCGTGCGGCACGGTCCACTGGGACCTGATGGGCGTGCACAACATGGAGAATGCGCTCGCGGCCATCGCCGCGGCGCGTCACGCCGGCGTGCCGGTCAGCGAGTCGCTCGAGGCGCTCGGCTCATTCCAGGGCGTTGCGCGGCGCATGCAGCTGCGCGGCGAAGTCAGCGGCATACGCGTGTACGACGATTTCGCGCACCACCCGACTGCCATCGCCACCACGCTCGACGGCCTGCGCCGCCGGGTCGGCTCCGGGCGGATCATCGCGGTGCTCGAGCCGCGCTCGAACACCATGCGCATGGGCGTGCATCGCGATGCGCTCGCCGGCGCGCTCGCCGCGGCGGATGAGGTCTGGCTGTACATCCCGGCCGATCTGGGCTGGGACGCAACGCCCGTGCTCGCCGCGCTGCGCTGCCGCGCGCACGGGCGAGGCGACGTGAACCTGCTGGCGAAGGACCTGGCCGCCTCGCTCCATCCGGGCGATCACGTGCTCATCATGAGCAACGGCGGTTTCGGCGGACTGCACGAGAAGCTGCTCGCGGCCCTCGCGCAGGCCGCGCCGCGCGCCTAGACGACGGCGCGCTGCTGCCGGCGCGTGCGCTCGCGGTAATAGCGGCTCAATCCCCAGCCGAGCGGCACGGTCCAGAGCAGCACCAGCCAGCCGGTGAATCCATCATGGCGGCTGAGCAGGAACTGCAGCGGCGCGGCGCGGTTCGGCTGCGAGAGGCCGTGCACCACGAGCATCACCCACACCCACCCGGCGTGCAGACCCATGCTGGCGGCGGTGTTGCCCGTGACCGAGCGGACCATCGCCAGCACGACGCCCACGGCGGTCAGGCAGAGGAAGGCATCGGCGATGCCGAACGGATGGTCGAACTCGCGCAGCGTGCCGCCGAGCAGCGCCACGCCACTCCACGGATTGACCGCCGCGGGCGGAATGTGAAAGACGCCGAGGAAGTGGGTGAACGCAAAGACGACCGAGGTGAGTGCGATGGCGAGCACGGTGCCGGATTCGCGCTCGATGGCCGTGAACATCGCCCCGCGCAGCGCCGTCTCCTCGATCAGCCCGACCGCCAGTCCGCTCAGCAGCCGCTTGCCGATCAATGCCGCCAGCGCACCGGCGCCGTAACGCGAGGCCTGCCGCCAGTCGAGCAGTCCGAGCGCGGCCATGCTGCCGACCACTGCGCACATGGTGAGCGCGCCGATCACCAGGGCGAGGGCGAGCTCGCGCAGGTACGCGCGCCGTGGCAGAGCGAAGCCGAGGCTCGAGCGGTCCGCGAGCCGCAGCCGGCGTGCGAGCAGCAGAAAACCGAGGAGAAATCCGAGCATGCCGATCCGCTCGCCGATGCGGTGAAACGGAAAGCTGAAGTGCGGATGCAGCAACAGCCACGCCGGATAGGTGAACACGGCCATGCAGGCCAGACTGAAAAGGATCAGCAGGGCAAACCAGGCAAAGGCACGCATCGCGACGGGCATCCTCGGTGACAGGTCGGGCACTGTACGGTCACGGCGCCGTGCGAGGCAAATCCGCCGCAACACGCACGCAGATGCGCTGGTCCCGCGGCGCACTCCGCCCGACACTGCGGCGGTGCATCCGGGCCGTTTCCGCGGAGAAGTCGCATGCTGCCATCGCGCGCCGTCGAGATTCTCAACGCTCTGATCCAGGGAACCGATCCTGTGCGCGGCGCGCCGCTGCCGCCGGACTGCGCGCTGCACCATGCCGAGGTGCTGCGCGCGCTGCTGACCGCGGTCGACGCGCTGGGGCAGGCCGCGGCCCGCGCGCAGCGGCGTGCGCAGCTGCCCGTCAACGTCGGGCGTCCCTGGAGCGAGGAGGAGCAGGCGGCGCTCGTCGCGGCGTTCAAGGCGGGCGAAGCGCCCGAGGTGCTCGCCGAGAAGCATCGGCGCACGCTGCGCGCCATCGAGGCCCGGTTGGAACGGCTTGGTCTGTTGAGTGCCGAGGAGCGCATCACGCGGGGCGGGTTCAGCGGAGTGTCGGACGCCTCGCCCGTGCGCCGCGTGCGGCGAATGCGTCCGCAGCGCGCGGCCTCAGCGGCACGCCAGCTGCGCCGCACGCGCCGCTGAGGGTGCGGCGGGCCGGTGTGCGCCCGGCTTGACCGGCATGGCCGGGAAGACGGTAAGCTTCCTGCGAGCGTCGCCCCGGCCTGCCGGGTTGCGGCATCCGCCGCGCTCGCGGCATACCGATGGGACAGCTGATGAAGACGCTGAGCAGCGAAGCGCAGACTGCCGTGCGGCGGGCCGCGGCAAAGATCCTGGGCGAGTATCCGCCGCCGCGTCTGCGCCACAGCGAGGAACTGCTGGCCGGGCTAGACGCCGCGGCCGCGCACGGGGCTGCGGCTGGGGAGTGGGCGCACATGGCCGAAGCCATCGCCGCGGCCTTGCGCGCGGGCGGGGCGGATCGCTTCCTGCGCCTGGCGCCGATTGCCAAGACGGTCCACCCGCGCATCCGCAGCCATTGCGCGGACTATCTGCGCTACGTGCTCGGCTCACCGCGCTGCTCGCCCGAACTGCAGCGTGCGCTTACCGAGTCCCCGATCGGCCAGCCGCTGGTCAATCCCTTCTATCCGCTCAGCAGTCCGCTGCTGCTGCAGCACGGCTACCACGTGATCCGCCTGCTCGAGGCGACCGAACTCGATCTGTCGGCGCTGCGGCTGATCGTGGACTTCGGGGGCGGCTACGGCAGTTTCTTCCGGCTGCTGCGCAACCTCGGCTACCGCGAGAAATATCTCATCTGGGACATCCCGGTGATGTGCGCGCTGCAGCGCTTCTATCTGCGCAACCTCTTTCCCGAGGGGCCCGCGGCCGAGCCGCCGGGCAACCTCGAGTGGCTGATCTCCGGCGGCGCGCTCGCGCCGCAGACGGTACGGTCGCTCGCCACCGAGCGCGGCGGGCCGTCGCTGTTCGTGGCCACCTGGTCGCTGAGCGAGACGCCGCTTGCGGTGCGCGAGACCATCACGCCGGTGTTCGAAGGGTTCGATTACGTGCTGTGCGTCTATCAGCGCGCGTTCGGCGGGATCGACAACTGCGCGTACTTCGGGGCTCTGGCCGAGCGGCTGAGGCAGTTCCGCTGGCTGCATGCCGAGTGTCCGGTGTATCGGAACAACTTCTACCTGATCGGCGCGCGCCGCTCCCGGTGAGGCCCCGCGCGGTGCGAGCAATTATTGCGCGCGCGCGGTGCCGCGCGGGCACAATACCGGCCTGGGCCTCGGCCACTTGCCAGCGATGAGCATCCGACCTCTCCATCCCTTCGTCTTCCGCCACGGGCGGGTCGGCGACATGATCATGCAGACCGCGCTGCTGGAATTGCTGCACCGGCGCTATGGCGGAGCCTGCCACGTGGTCGGCGCAGGCCCCTGGAACCCGAGCATCTTTCTCGCCCATCCGCACGTCGAGCACTGCTGGACGCTGCCCCGGCACGCCCCCTTTCCGCTGAGTTGGCAGTGGCCGCAGCTGCTGCGTGCGCTGCGCCAGAGCGCCCCGGGGCCGGTATACGTATCCGAATACCAGTACCGGCAGCTGCCGCGCGTGAAGCGACTGCTCGCCACCAGCGGCATCGACATGCGCCGCTGCGTGTTCATCGACGAGGAGCCGGGGGAGAACGGCCACTGGATCGATGCGCTGCTGCGGCTCGGGGCGCGCACGCCGCCCGCGCTGCGCGCGGCCGACTATCCGGCGCCGGCCGGTTACCGCGCGTTCGCGCCGCGGCTCGCCGTGCTCGAGTCCGAGCGCCGCGAGCGCGACGCCTGGCTGCGCGAGCGCGGCTGGTTCGGCCGGCCGATCGTGCTCGTGCAGCCGGGCAATCACCGCAGCATGAGTCCGCGCCGGCGCCGCCGCTGGCGCGACCGCGATGACAAGGCGTGGCCCATCGAGCGCTGGCGAGAGCTGCTGCAGGCGATACAACTGCGCCTGCCCGCCGCTCTGATCGTGTTGCGCGGAGCGGTGGAGGAAATTCCGATGCTGAAGGCGATGCGCGCGGCGATCGGACTCGAGGGGCTCGAGGTGTCGGGCCTGGAGCTGCGGCCGCTGTTTGCGCTGATCGAGGCGGCGCACAGCATGATCTCGGTGGACACCGGCCCGGCGCACGCCGCTGCGGCGCTCGGTCTGCCGGTGGTGGTGCTCTATGGCGTCGGACCGCAGTCGGTGTGGCTGCCGCGCAGCCCCTCGGACTCCCCGGTGATCGGCCTCGGCGGCCCCCCGCGCGCGCAGCGCGCCGAGCAGATACCGGTGCACGAGGTGCTCGAGGCCTGGCTTTCCCTGCTCGATTGCCGCGCGCGGACCGGTGCGATGTCGCCGGCCGAGCCTGCGCGAGCGACGGTCGCGCACGAGGCGGATTGAGCGTGGCCGCCGCCGACCGACACGCGCCGCTGCGATGAAACTGTTGTTTGCCGACTCGACCACGCGCGGTTACGGCACCGAGCAGCATGCCGCGGCGCTCGCGATCGCCACCCTGCGCCGCGGTCACGCGGTGCGCTGCGTCGTGCGCGGCGGCAGCTCGATCGAAGCCATCCTGCGCCAGGCACAAGTGCCTTGCGTGCCGGTGCCGCCGGGCCCGTTGAGCGGACTGCGCGTGGTGTTGAGCACGGTTGCTCTGGCGCGGCGCGAGCGGCCCGACTGGCTGGTCACCGGCGATGGGCGTTTCCACTGGGTGTTCATGGGGCTGCGCGCGCTGCTCGGCGCGCGCGCCGCGATCTTTCGCCACTGGCCCGATGTGCCGAAGAGCAGGCGGACCCGGCACATGCTGGCGCGCCGGGCGGACCGGTTCATCCTGGTCTCGCGCTTCCATCGCGACGAGTACCGCCGGCAGGGGATGAACGTGGCACGCGCTGCGGTGCTGTACAACCCGATCGACACCGAGCGCTTCCGGCCTTCGGCCGAGTGGCGCGCGCACACGCGCGAGCGGCTCGGCATCGACGAAGCGCAGCTGGTCATCGGGTACGCCGGACGCATGGTGCGCGAGAAGGGCATCTTCACGCTGCTCGAGGCGCTCGAGCGCGTTCTGGCGGATGCGCCGCGGGCGCAGGTGCTGTGGGTCGGCGACGGCCGGGACGCCGCTGCGCTGCGCGAGCGGGCTGGGCGCTCGCCGTTCGCCGCGCGGCACCGGTTTCTGGAATGGCAACTCGAGATGACCCAGCTCTACCCGGCCTGCGATCTGATCGTCGTGCCGTCGATCAGTGCGGAGACCTTCGGACGGGTGTCGGTCGAGGCACAGTCGGCCGGCGTGCCGGTGGTGGTGAGCGATGCCGGCGGGCTGTGCGAGACGCTGGTGCCGGGCGTGACCGGCCTGGTCAGCGCCGCCGGCGACAGCGTTGCGCTCGCCGCGGCCGTCGGCGAGCTGCTCGGCGACCGCGAGCGCCGCGCCCGCATGGGCGAGGCGGGGCGCGCCTGGGTCTGCGCGAACTTCTCCTTCGAGCAGATCGCCCGCGACTTCGAGGCGCTGCTCGGCGCGGCGGCACCGCTCGGCGCGTGAGCGGGCGCGAGCGGCGGGGGGCTCAGAAGCGCCGCGACACGTACAGCGTGTAACTGTAAGTGCTGGTGAACGAGTACGGCCCGTAGCCGCCCTGCGGATCGCTCGGCAGATCGCGCTGGCGGTTCGCGTCGATCACGTTGCGGAAATCCAGGCCCAGGTCCCAGTTCGGCAGGAACTTGCGCCACTCGAAGCCCGCGCCGAGATACAGCCCGTAGGCCGGGGTGGCGAGCGAGTAGCGGGCCGCGCCCATGAACACGTGGAAGGCGATCGGCCAGTTGAAGCGGTAACGGTAGTCGATCATGCGCAGGCCGAGCATGAGCCGGCCGCTGATGGCGTCCGCATCGAGCGCAACGCCGATGTCCTGGTGTTTGGAGATGCGCCGCAGCGCGCCGATGGTCAGGTCGGGACTGCCGGCCCAGCGGGTGTAGAAGCGCACCGTGCTCATCGGATTGACGAGCATGCGGTAGTAGTTCACGCCGGTCTGCACGAACAGCCAGTCGCCCTTGGGCCGCTTGCCCTCGAAGGCGCCGGCGCCCGTGGAGTCCCCGTCGAACAGCGCCTCGCCGTCGCGCAGCGTGCCTTCGATGCGGATGAAGTGCGCGCCGAACACGTCGCTGCCGGCCTGGATCTCCGCGCCGAGCGCGTAGCCGTGCCAGGGCCGGGAGTAGCTGAGCGAACCCATGTACTCGTTGCGGTACGGGTAGGTGGCGAAGAGGGTCTCACCTTCGTTCGACAGCGAGCGCAGCCGCAGCTGCAGGTAGCCGCCGAACGGCGGCGTCCAGCCGATGCGCAGCATGTTGCTCTGGCCGCCGACCGCATCCGCGATGGTGGTGGGCGTGGCCAGCACGCGCTGGTCGCCGAACCAGTTGCCGATGCTCGCCCCGTAGTTGGTGATGCCGTCGAGGTAGCCGGTCTGCACCGGACTGGCGGTGTGCACGTACCACGTCGGGGAGAACGAGTCGATCTCATAGGTCAGATCGAAGGGGCCGATGTGCGGGAACTGGATGCCGAAGGAGATGTCGGGCTTGCCAAGGAGGTAGTTCTTGCCGGCGGCGGTGTCGTTGCCGGCGTACTCCATGTACACCGCGAACGGCACCCGGCCCGGGAAGATGAACTCGCTGCTGATGGAGGCCTCCTGCTTGCCCACCACGTGTGTGCCGGCGTTAAAGCCGGTGCTCTGCGC